>CAZGOL010000060.1:0-13900 GCA_964527755.1 uncultured Ottowia sp. | reverse complement strand
CCGTCGCCCGCCAAGGCCTGGCGCACCAGCCGCGACACCACCTTGCCCACAGCCGCGTTCTCCGGCCGGGCAATTTCCTTGACGGCGGCCAGTACATCGCTTTCCAGATCCGGCGTGGTGCGCACGGCATGCTCCTTGCATCCAGTCATCATGATGCTACACATGGTGATGATGGTTGGGGTGATTGCGCTCACTCAGTGCGCACCGCTGGCGCTCCGTTATCCCTTTCGGCCTGGACCTCGGCCACAAAGCGCCGCGCCAGCACCGGATAGGTGTGGTGCTTCAATACAAACTCACGCCCGGCCTGCCCCATCGCTTGCCGTTGCGCCACCGGCAGCGCCGCGACCTGTTCGATCGCGCGGGCGATCGCCTGGGGATCATTGGGCGGCACGGTCAGGCCGCAGCCCGCTTCGGCAACGGGGTCGTTGCCGGCGCGGATCGCGTTGACGATCGGCTTGCCGGCCATCATGTAGTCCATCAGCTTGTTGGGCGAAATGCCGAACCGGAACAGCGGTTCGGGCAGCAGGCCGATATACGCAATATCCACCTCGGCCAGCAAGCTGGGCACCGCCCGCTTGGGCACCGAAGGCAGCATGGTGACGTTGGCCAGGCCCTCCTGCCGCACGCGCCCGAGCAGCCGCTCGCGCTCGGGCCCCGGCCCCACCAGCAGCACCTGGGCCTTGCCCTGGAGCATGGCCGCCGCATCCAGCAGCGCATCCAGCGCATTGGCCAGGCCGTGCGTGCCCACATAGGCCACGATGGGCAGCCCGCTGGCCCGCATCCGCTGCAGATGCTGCGAAACTTCGGGCGGCAGCGGTGCCGGGTCGGCCCAATCGGCTTCATCGACCCCGTTGGGCACATAGGTGAACTTGTCGGCCGCCATGCCGCGCGATCGCATGTGCTCCAGCGCCTTGGGCAGCATGCTCACCACCTTGTCCGCGTGGCGATAGGCAAAGTCTTCAGCCATCTGCACCCACACGATGAACGGATGCCAGCGCGACATGCCGCCCAGCTCCATCGGCGACAGTGGCCACAGGTCATGCACCTCGTACACCAGCTTGGCGCCCGCCAGCCTGGCGATGCGGCGCGCAGGCCAGATGTCCATCGGGTAGGTGCTGGAGGCAATCACCACATCGGGTCTCAAATCGCGCGCCAGCCCTTTGCCATCGCGCCACAGGTGCCACAAAAACGAGAGCATGCTGCGCACGCGGCCCACGCCGTTGCCGACGTAACTGGGCGTGGCATACCAGCGGTAGTCGATGCCGTCGATGGCCTCGTCCACGAAGCGCGCGGGTGGCATCTGCGGCTGCACGGCCCGGATGTGCGAGTACGAGCCCGCCACGATCCGCACCCGATGCCCCATGCGCACCCATTCGCGCGCCAGGTAGTACGGGCGAAACTCCATGCCGTGGCGCGGCGAGCCGGCGTAGTGGTTGATGAGCAGGATATTCAAGCGCGCACGCCCTCTGGCCCCGGAATTGCGACCCTTGCCGTGGTACCGTTGGCGCCAGGCTTCAACGCGGCGTCAGCCCTCATTCGGTGCCCGGCGTCCGCATGCCAAGGACCTTCGCGGCCTTTTGAAGACGTGCGTCGAAACAGGCGACCTGAAAGAGTTCGCCGGAACCCTCTTATCAGAAGCACAATTTTCTCCAGTCCTCGAATCAGGCGCGATCGGCCAAAGCCTGCACCACGCCTTGGGCAGCCACCCCTCCGCCATAGAGTTGCCGCTCGTCGGTGATCGATCGCCCCAAGTGATCACGGGCTGCCGCCTGGATGGCGACCGCGTCCGCGCCGACCAGGGTGTTGGCGCCCGCCTCCACCAGTTCCACCCATTCGGTCTGATCGCGCAGGGTGACGCAGGCCTTGCCAAAAAAGTAGGCCTCCTTCTGGACGCCGCCGCTGTCGGTCATCACCAACGCGCAGCGGCGCAGCAGACGAATCATCTCCAGGTAGCCCACGGGCTCGATCGCGTGGACGGCCAGCGACAGGCCGGCACGCCCGACGGCCGCGCGGGTGCGCGGGTGCAGGGGCAGCACCACCGGCGCCAGATCCCGGTGCAAGGCATTCAATGCGCCCACGATGGCGGCCAGACGGCCCGTGTCGTCGGTGTTCTCGGCGCGGTGCAGCGTGGCCAGGATATAGCCGTCGCCCTGCACGCCCGGCACGTCGCAGCGCTCCGCAGCCTGAGCGAAAAACAGCGCAGCATCCTGCATCACGTCGCCCACCTGCAACACGCGCACCGGCCGGCTGGCAAAGCCTTCGCGCCGGAGGTTGGCCACGGCCGCATCGGTGGGGCAAAACAGCAAGTCGCTCACCTGGTCGGTCAGGATGCGGTTGACCTCCTCGGGCATTTTCATGTCGAAGCTGCGCAACCCCGCCTCGACGTGCGCCACCGGCACATGCAGCTTGGCCGCGGCCAGCGCACCGGCCAGGGTGGAGTTGGTGTCGCCATAGACCAGCACGCGATCGGGCTTTTCGGCCAGCAGGATGCGCTCGATCTCGATCAGCATGCGCCCCGTCATCGCGCCATGCGTGCCGCCGTGGATGTCCAACTGGTGGTGCGGCCGCGGGATGCCGAGCTGCGAGAAGAACACGTCGGACATGTTGGCGTCGAAGTGCTGGCCGGTATGCACCAGCACCTCCCGCAGGCCGGGCGCCTGGGCAATGGCGCGCGAGACCACGCTGGCTTTGATGAACTGGGGGCGGGCACCGACGATGGTGAGGATTTTTTGCATGCTCAGTGGTGGGTGCGCGCCCTATAGGCTACACGCCAGAAGTTGCCGGTAGAGCCGATCGACCCGATCCATCTGCGCCTTGCGGTCACCCTCTAGCGCGATGCGTTCAGCATTGCGTTCCCCGGCTTGGCGCATGCGTACCTCGTCGCCGGCAAGCCGCTGCAGCACATCGGCCAGCGCGCGCGCATCGCCCGCAGGCACCAGCAGGTCGTGGTCTATCCATTGCCGGTTGGCCGCCAGGTCGCTGGCCACCACGGCCAGGCCGCAGGCCATGCTCTCCAGCATGGCGACCGAGGTGGCGTCGCTCGCCGGCACGGTGACGGAGAGCTTGCAGCGCGCCAGCACGGCGGCCATGCCGGCATCGTCGAGGCGGCCATGGAAATCCACGCATTGATGCAGGCCCAGCCGTTCCACTTGGGCGCGCAGGGCGGAGGCCAGCGTGCCGCCGCCCAGCAGGTGCAGCTTGAGTGGGGCGCCGGGCAGCCGCTGGCGCAGCAGCGCGAAGGCGTCGATCAGCGTGGCTATGTGGTAGTTCTCCTCCCAGGCGCGCAGGCTCACGATGTGCACGTCCTGCTTGCGCTCCCAGGGCACGGGGGCAAAGCGCGCGCGATCCACGCCCCAGTGGATCTCGTGCACCGGGGCGCGCGGGCGGTACTGCCGCGCGGCCTCGACCAGGCTGGCCGAGTCGCCGGTGATGAGGTCGGCGCGGCGCAGTATCCAGCCCGTGAGCCAGCGCATCCAGGGGCTGCCCTGCGGCGTGACCAGCAGGTCGCTGCCCCAGGCCGTCATCACCACGGGGTGGCGGCCGCAGCGCGCGGCCAGGTAGCCGTAGGAGGTGAGGTAGTGCGCATGCACGATGTCGGGCGCCAGCTCGCGCACATGCCGGCGCGCCGCGCCCGCGCGCAGCAGCCAGTCGGTGGAGCGGTGCACCGGAGGCAGCACGCGCTGCTCCACGCCGTCTAGCGGCTCAGGCCGCGCGGTGACGAGGGACACGCGCCAGCCGCGCGCCAGCATCTCGTGCGCCCAGCGCCGCGTGTGCGGGCTGTCGGCGTCGCCCAGCAGGCACAGGTGCGGGCTGGTCATGGGTTGGACGCTGCTTGTGGCGCCGTCGGCAGATCACCCGCCCAGGCGCGGTAGTGTTCGGCGAGTTCCGGGTGCTTTGCCAATAGGCGGGCGTCCATCGCTCGCGTGTCCCCGATGATCCGTGCAGGCTGCCCTCCCAAGATGGCAAAGTCGGGATGTTTGCCACTGACCAGGCTATACGCGGAAACAATGCTACCCCTGCCAATTCTGGTGCCAGGCAACAGCGTGGCATGCGCACCAATAAATGCATATTCGCCGATTTCTACGGGTGCGGTGAAATAGGCTTTCTTACTGGGTGTATGAACGTATTCGCGCCCATATAGCCGGATGGCGGCATGGCTGGAATGGGTGAATATGCCGGTGAAAAAGCCGATTTGGCAGCCTTCGCCGATGCGAAGGCCATAGGTGGCGTCGAGCACCGCAAAGTGGCCGATAAAAACGTGATCTGCGATATCCAACTGTTCTCGGGCAAAGATGTAGGCCGTATTACTGATTCGCGTGTGGGCTAGGAACGTCCCATCACCACGCACGAAACCGCCCACCATGCGCGTTCCCATCAAGCGAGAGACTGTCATCTTGAGGGTTTGCCTCCAGGAATTAAGCCAAACTCTCATCAGGAACCTTTTGCCAGCGCGTAAGCGCCCGAAAGTAGTAGAGAAAGTACGTCGTCATGGCAGCCGAAACACCCCATGCCGCGCCCACGAGCCCGCCATGGTATAGGCCTAGCCCCAGGCCGGCGAAGAACACCAGCTGCCCAACGAGCGACAGGCGCAGTGCCCAGGGCTGGGCGCGCCAGGCCAGTGTGACCACCGACAGCGGCGAGGCAATGAAATGCAGCCCGATGTACAGGGCTAGGGCTCGAGCCAAACCGCCGGCATCGCCCCAGTCGGCGCCAAAAAACCATGTGAACAGGCCGGGACCCCAGAACAGCAGCACGGCCACCAGCGGCGCGGCCAGCGCCGCCAGGGCCAGCATGCTGCGGCGCACCAATGCCCTTGCGGCGTCGGCCGTGCGCGCCTGCAGCAGCTGCGGATACAGCGCTTGCGATAAGGCGCCGCCCAGCAGCGTGGCCGGCGCCTTGAGGTAGCGCAGCGCCAGCGCCCAAACGCCCGCGGCAGCATCGCCTGCCCAAGCGGCGACGAGCAGCAGCGTCAGCGTGTCCTGCAGTGCCCCGATGAAGGCGTGCGGCATGTTGTACAGCGGAAACTCGCGGTGGCGCATGGCAATGGCCTTGAGCCGCGCCAGCGGCTGGCGCCACATGCGTCGCCAGCCGCCCCGTGGGGCCGGGCGAGCCAGCAGCCATGCGGCGCCCAGGCAGGCGGCAATGGCGCCAAGCAGCAACCCCAGCGGGCCGGCCTTGAACAGGCCCAGCACCACCTGCAGCACAGCACCGCCGCCCTGCTGCACCAGGCGCGCCGTGGACAACAGTGCAAAACGCTGGGCGCGTGTGGCCCAAAGGGTCAGGCACTGGGCTGCGCCTATGGCCAGTACCCCAGCCGGCAACAGCCATGCCAGGGCTATGTCTTGGTGCGAAACCAGCGCTAGCGCGACCAGCGTGGACGCGGCCGTGATCACGAGCAGCAACCGCGCGCACAAGGCCATAAGCAGCGCTGCGCCATGCGCTGTCTTTTCCAGCGGCAGGGCAAATTCGTAGCGTGCGCAGGCCACCACAGCCAAGTTGGTGGCCACGGTCCAGAGGAGCGAGTAGCGACCAAAATCCTCAGGCGAGTACAGCCGCGTCAGCGCAGGCCCCAACAGCAGTGGCAGAGCGTGTGCCAGCACACTCCCTGTCAGCAGCGTGAGCGTGGCACGGAGCAAGCCGGAAGCCATGGGTTAGTCGGCAGGCCGATAGCTGTTCATCATCTGACGCAGCATGGCCTCAATGGCCCGCATTGGACTTCTCTGCAAGGCGCCGAGTCCAAGCCTCAGTTCATGATGTGTACAGAGTCGTATTGCGTGCATAGCTACTCTTGGACAAGGTTTCCCACGACGGCGGCTCCCTGCATTCGTTGGGTGACTGGCATTGCTGCTCACACCAGCTCGCCCACTTGCTGCCAGCCCAGTGCGCGTACGCCAGAGCGTTCCTGTTTTTCCGTTCCGCCATAAATGAGGGCGGGCTCGCCAGCCAGGTTGCCGGCCAATGCCGTCCAGCGTTGCAGGCCCGCAAAGTAGTCACGATTCAGGGTCATGCCAGCCTTGATTTCTATGGGCGTGAGCGTGCCTGCGCGATCAACCAGCAGGTCAACCTCATTGCCGTTGCTGTCGCGCCAATAGGAGAAGGCCGGGGTCATGCCCTTGTGCAACCACGACTTGCGCAATTCACTGACGACCCAGGTTTCGAAAATTGCGCCGCGCAAGGGGTGTGCGACCAATTGCTGCGCAGTCTGCAGGCCCAGCAGCCAGCACAACAGGCCGGTGTCGTAGAAGTACAGCTTGGGTGATTTGACGAGCCGTTTGTTGAAGTTGGCATGGTGCGGCTGCAGCAGATGGATCACGTAGCTGGCCTCGAGCACCGAGAGCCACGCCCTGGCGGTGCCGTGCGTGATGCCAGCATCCGCCGCGAGGGTGGACTGGTTGAGGATTTGCCCACTGCGCCCAGCGCACAGCCGTACAAACCGCTGGAAAGCGTTGAGGTCTTGCACGTTGAGCAGTTGACGCACGTCGCGCTCGACGTACGCGGCGACGTAGGCGGCAAACCAGTGCTGGGGTTGCAGCGCGCGGTCATACAACGCGGGGTAGCCACCCATGAAAAGGGCGGTGTCCAGGTCAGCACAAGCCTGGCCGGCGGCGCTCAGTTCGGCATGGGTAAATGGCAACAACTCGACGATGGCCGAACGACCTGCCAGCGATTGGGAGACGGAGGACATCAAGCCCAGTTGCTGCGATCCGGTCAGCAGAAATCGCCCCATGCGGCGGTCTCCATCGACCTGGGTTTGCAAATAGGAGAGGAGTTCGGGGGCGTGCTGGATTTCGTCGAGCACGCCGCCATCAGGCAACTGCGCCAAGAATCCACGCGGATCGTCCAGCGCGAACGCGCGCTGGTCAAGGTCCTCCAGCGAGCGATAAGGTCTGCCGCCCATGATGCTGCGCGCCAGCGTGGTTTTGCCGGACTGGCGCGGGCCCGTCATCGTCACGATGGGAAACCCCTGCAGCAATGTGCGGATGAGCGACTCTGCGAGGCGGGGGATCATGGCGGCAATTTATGCAAATTGATAATATTATTCTCAGTTTACATGGAACGGGTCGGCCGGCATGGAATGAATGGCACTCGTTAGGCGCATTGGCACGCCGGCGCGCCTGCCCGCACCCACGGTGTCATGGGGCAGCAATCGCGCTGGTAACGCGCACGATGCTGGCCTGATCCAGGTAGGGATGCATGGGCAGGCTGAGGACTTTTTGCGCCACAACGTCACCCACGGGCAGGCGCGTGGATGGGTCTGCCACGGCGGGCTGCTGGTTAAGCGGGATGGGGTAGTGCACGGCGGTGGGGATGCCGGCGGCCTTGAGGCGCGCTTGCACAGCGTCGCGATGATCCACCTGAATGGTGTATTGGGCCCAGGCGCTGGTGTTGTGGGGTTCGATGTGGGGCAGGATGCAGCCCTCACCCCTGCCCTCTCCCGCCTGCGGGAGAGGGAGTAAATCCGCATAGCATTGAGCGACCCGTTGGCGCGCGGCAATCTCTTGATCCAGCACGGCCAGCTTGGGCAGCAGGATGGCGGCCTGCAGGGTGTCCAGGCGGCTGTTGACGCCGACGCGCACGTGGTGGTAGCGGCGGTCCTGCCCATGGCGGGCGATCTGGCGCATGACGGTGGCCAGGGCGTCGTCGCTGGTGAAGATGGCGCCGCCGTCGCCGTAGCAGCCCAGCGGCTTGCTGGGGAAGAAGCTGGTGCAGGCGATGGTGGTCAGGTTGCCGCTTTTGCGGCCTTTGTAGCTGGCGCCGAAGCTTTGGGCGGCGTCTTCGATGACGGGCAGGCCGTGCCGGTCGGCAATGGCGTTGATGGCTTCGTAGTCGGCGCACTGGCCGTACAGGCTGACAGGGATGATGGCCTTCGTGCGCGGGCTGATGGCGGCTTCGAGCAGCGCCGGGTCGAGGTTGCAGGTGCGCGCGTCCACGTCCACATACACGGGCCTGGCGCCCAGCAGGGCCGCGGTTTCGGCGGTGGCGATGTAGTTGAAGCCGGGGGTGATGACTTCGTCGCCCGGGCCGATGCCCAGCGCCATGAGGGCGATCTGCAGCGCGTCGGTGCCGTTGGCCACGCCGATGCAGTGCCGGGCGCCGGTGTAGGCGGCCAGTTTTTCTTCCAGTTCGGCCACTTCGGGGCCCAGGATGAACTGGCCGTGCGCCAGCACGCGGGCGATGCCGGCGTCGATCTCGGCCTTCAGGCGCTGATATTGGGTCTTGAGGTCGATGAAGTCCATGGGATTTGCGAATCCATCGGCGCCTACCAGATGCAGCGCACGTGCGGATAGTCGCGGATCCTGGTGTCTGCGGTCAGCAGCGGCGCATTCATTTCGCGTGCCAGCGCGACGATGATGCGGTCGGCAGGGTCTTTGTGGAAGATGCCGGGCAGGCGCACGGACTGGACGGCGACACGCGGGCTCACCGGCACCAGGCGCACGCCGTCAAACCCCTGCACCGCTGCCAGCCACTCATCCAGGTCCATCGTCAGCACGATCCGTTCACGCTCGATGAGCATCGCGATTTCCCACGCGGTGATGGCCGAGACCAGGATGTGCCCATTGTTGCGCTGCTGCGCGGCGATGGCATGGCGTGCCTTGGCCGACAACTGGGCGTCGCCCGTGGCCCACCAGATCAGGACATGGGTATCCAGAACGATCAATCGGCCGACTCCCAGTCATCCTCGCCCACGGGCTCGAGCGGGTCGGCGTAACGGATGACCGAGCCCTTCAGGCGCTGTTGCAATGGCTCGGCCGCCGGCGTGTATCGCTTGATGATGAGCGTGGGCTCGCCCCGGTCAGTGATGATCACAGGCTCGCCCGTGGCCTCGATCTGGCGAAAGACTTCGAGCGCCTGAGCCTTGAACCTGGATTTGGAGATTTCGGTTTCCATCCATGGATTATAAGTGACTACATCCACGTGACCATGGTCATGGCGGCGCAGGGCGTGATGCGCATCGCACGCCATGGCCCTCAATCAGACGCGTCGGTCCGCGAGGCGTGCAGTGTTGACCCATTCAAAACATAGCGGGTACCGGTTTGTGGGCAAGTGGCCTCGGCACGGCCGTGCAGGGGCAGGTTCAGCCGCTCGCCAAACTCGCTCATCCAGCCAATCTGCCGCGCGGGCACGCCCACCATCAGGGCGTAGGCGGGCACGTCCCTGTTGACCACGGCGCCGGCGCCGATGAAAGCGTATTCGCCTATGGTGACGCCGCAGACCACGGTGCAGTTGGCACCCAGGGTGGCGCCCTTCTTGACCAGGGTGGGGCGGTATTCGCTCTTGCGCTCGATCAGCGCGCGCGGGTTGTGCACGTTGGTGAAGACCATGCTGGGGCCGCAGAACACGCCCTCTTCGAGCGTGACGCCGTCATACACGCTGACGTTGTTCTGCACCTTGCAGCGGTCGCCGATGACGACCTGGTTGCCGACGAAGACATTCTGGCCGAGCGACACACCCCGGCCGATGCGCGCGCCAGCGCAGACGTGCACGAAGTGCCAGATGCGGCTGCCGGCACCGATCTGCGCGCCTTCATCGACGATGGCGCTGGGGTGGATGGCGCAGCCCGGCCACGTCATGTCAGCCGCGCCACGAAGGGGTGCACCTCGCCGGCCTCGCCGCGCACCACCTGCGCGCTGCGGATGGTGTTGACGGTTTCAATGCAGTGGCGGGCATCCTCCAGCCCGTAGCCGCGGCCGGCCAGGATTTCGCGGTAGCTGGTGGTGTGCAGTTCGGTGAAGCCCTCCGAGAACTCCAGTTGCTCGCCACCGATGTCGATGCTGCGGAAGGTGGTCTTCTTGCCCTTGGCGTCGTCGGGCAAATCATGGGCGTCGATGGACAGAAACCAGCGCACGCGGGCGCGTTCGTACTCCAGGTAACCGGCGGCCTTCGCCTCGCCGCTGTGGTGGACCACGTTGCGCTGCAGCCTGCCAAAGACGAAATGCAGCATGTCGTAGAAGTGCACCCCGATGTTGGTGGCCACGCCGAAGGACTTGCGCGGATCGCCCTTCCAGCTTTGCATGTACCACTTGCCGCGGCTGGTGATGTAGGTCAGCTCGACGTCGAACCTGGTGTCGGCGGGCGCGGCGGCCACCTTCTCGCGCAGCTTGAGGATGGCGTCGTGATGGCGCAGCTGCAGGATGTTGTAGACACGCTGGCCGGTTTCCCGCTCGACCCGCGCGAGTTCGTCGATCAGCGCGGGCGTGGGCACCAGCGGTTTTTCGCAGATGACGTCGGCGCCCAGGCGCAGGCCGGCCGCGATGTGCGGATGGTGCAGGTGGTTGGGCGAGCAGATGGCAACGTAGTCCAGCGCGGTGGCGGGGTTGCGCCTGAGTTGCTGGGCGTGTTCGTAAAAGCGCTCGAACTCGGTGAAGAACTCGCTTTGCGGCGAGATGCTGTCGATGATGCCGACCGAGTCGCTGATGTCATGGGCCACCGCCAGGTTGTGGCCGGTGTCGCGGATGGCGCGCATGTGGCGCGGGGCGATGTAGCCGGCGGCGCCGATGAGGGCGAAGTTTTTCATGGGTCGAGCAAGGGGGAGAAATTCGTCGCTGCGGGCAAAGCGTGGCGATCCAGGCCAGTGGCCGGGACCAGGCAACGCGGTGATACAGGGCGCGTCGCACTGGATTGGCACGCAGGCCGCGCTTCCTCACGACTACGAGTCGTTCCCCACGTCATCGCGAGGCTCGCGGGGTTGTGGCGTGGGGGCGGGCGGCAACGCATGCCTAAAGCCTGAAAACGCTGAACCCCGCTGCCGCCATGGCGTGGCGGTCATAGAGGCTCTTGACATCGGCCAGGACGGGCCGGTCGCCGCGACAAAGGGGACGCAGATCGCCCGGCGCGAGTTGGCGATATTCCCGGTGACCGACGGCAACGACCAGCGCGTCCACCGGACGTTCGGCGTCGATGGGCTTGAGGTCGATGCCGTATTCACGGGTCACCTCGTCGGCATCGGCCCAAGGGTCGGCAACCACGACGCTGGCGCCCCACGACTGGAGCTCGCGCACCATGTCCACCACCTTGCTGTTGCGAATGTCGGGGCAGTTCTCCTTGAACGTGATGCCCATCACCCCGATGGTGCAACGCGGCACGTCCATGCCGTTTTGCAGCATGCGCCTGATCGTGTTGCGCGCCACGTAGCGTGCCATGTTGTCGTTGATGCGTCGGCCGGCCAGGATGACTTGCGGCAGATAGCCCACCTGCTCGGCCTTGTGCGTGAGGTAGTAAGGGTCGACGCCGATGCAGTGCCCACCCACCATGCCGGGGCGGAAGGGCAGGAAGTTCCATTTGCTGCCGGCAGCCTCGAGCACGTCCAGCGTGTCGATGCCCAGGCGCGCGAAGATGACCGACAGCTCGTTGATGAGCGCGATGTTGAGGTCGCGCTGGGTGTTCTCGATCACCTTGGCGGCCTCGGCCACTTTCAGGCTGCTGGCCTTGTGGGTGCCGGCGGTGATGATCTGGCGGTAGAGCGCATCGACGGCTTCAGCCACCTCGGGCGTGCTGCCGCTGGTGATTTTCTTGATGGTGGTCAGGGTGTTGACCTTGTCGCCGGGATTGATGCGCTCGGGGCTGTAGCCGCAGAAGAAATCCTGGTTGAACTTGAGGCCGCTGGTGCGTTCGAGCTCGGGCACGCAGACTTCTTCGGTGGCGCCGGGGTAGACGGTGGATTCGTAGATCACCACGTCGCCCTTTTTCAGCGCGGCGCCCACGGTCTGGCTGGCCTTGATGAGCGGGGTCAGGTCGGGGCGGTTGGCGGGGTCGACCGGGGTGGGCACGGTGACGATGAAGACCTGGCAGTCTTTCAGGTCTGCCGCCTGGTGGCTGTAGCGCAGGTGGCGCGCGGCGGCGCCAAGTTGCTCGGGGCTGCATTCGAGCGTGTGGTCGTGCCCGCCTTGCAGTTCGGCGACGCGCGCCGGGTTGATATCGAAGCCGAGGACGGGGCGGTGCTTGCCGAATTCGACCGCCAGTGGCAGGCCGACGTAGCCTAGGCCGACGATGGCCAGACGAGAGGCGCTGAGGTTCATGGGCAAAGGACGTTGAGTGATATTCGACCCGAACATGAACGTCGGTTTACAGAAAGCCGCCGGTCATCCGCAGTGGCAATTGTCGCAGCCCATGATGCCGGCCGGACCGAGCAAAGCGGCACCACCGTCAGGGCGGGAGCAGCGTGGCGATGCAGGCCGGCGCGGCTACCAGGTGTCGATGAAGCGCCGCCCGACGGGCGCCACGCGCGCCCCCGCCAACCCCCGCGCCAGCCAGGCGCGCGTGTCCGCCGGGTCGATCACCGCGTCGATCTCCAGCGTGGTGGCCATGTTGATGGCCTCGCCGTGCGCGTATTGGCGCGCCAGCAGCTTGGCAAACAGGGCGTCGCGCTCGGGGCCTTCGGGCACGGCCTCCAGCTCCTTGCGAAAACCCAGGCGCACATAGCCTTCCAGGCCCATGCCGCCAAATTCGCCGGTGGGCCAGGCGACGGTGAACACGGGGGCGTGAAAGCTGCCCGCCGTCATGCCCATCGCGCCCAGGCCGTAGCCCTTGCGCAGCACCACACTGAAAAACGGCACGCGCAAGGCGGCGGCGGTGACGAACATCCGGCTGACGTGCCGCACCTGTGCGGTTTTTTCCACCTCGGGGCCGACCATGAAGCCGGGCGTGTCGACCAGGCTGACGATGGGCAGGCCGTGGGCGTTGCACAGCTGCATGAAGCGCGCGGCCTTGTCCGCCGCCGGCGCGTCGATGGCGCCGCCCAAGTGCAGCGGGTTGTTGGCCAGCAGGCCCACGGGGCGGCCTTCGATGCGGGCGAGCGCGGTGTGGATGCCGGCGCCAAAACCGGTGCGCAGCGGCAGCAGGCTGCCTTCATCGACCAGGCCGGCCATGGCCGCGCGGGTGTCGTACACGCGCAGCCGGTTTTCAGGCACCACCTGGCGCAGCAGTCGCTGGTCGGGCTCTATCCAGTCCTTGACCCGGCCCTGAAAGAACGACAGGTAGTGGCGCGCCGCGGCCACCGCCTGCGCCTCGTCATCGGCCAGGATGTCGATCACGCCATTGCCGTGCTGCACATCGCTGGGGCCGATGTCCTCGGGCTTGAAAACACCCAGGCCGCCGCCCTCGATCATCGCGGGCCCACCCATGCCCAGGTTGCTGGCGCGGGTGGCGATGATCACGTCGCTGCAGCCCACCAGCGCCGCGTTGCCGGCAAAGCAGCGCCCATGCACGATACCCACCACCGGCACCTGGCCCGACAGCGCGGCGTAGGCGGCAAAGGTATGCACGTGCAGGCCGGCGACCACGGCGGTGTCGGTGTCGCCCGGCCGCCCGCCCCCGCCTTCGGCAAACAGCACCAAGGGCAGTTGCTGGTCGTGCGCAATGCCCAGCATGCGGTCGGTCTTGGCGTGGTTGCGCATGCCCTGCGTGCCGGCCAGCACGGTGGCGTCGTAACTCATCACCACGGTGCGCGCCGCCTCGGCCCCAAAGATCGCGCCGTTGACGCCGCCGATGCCCGTCACCATGCCGTCGGCCGGGGTGTTGGCGATCAGGTCATCGAGCTTGCGCCGGCGCGTTTGCGCGGCAATGGCCAGCGCCCCGTATTCGATGAAGCTGCCCGCGTCGCACAAATCGGCGATGTTCTCGCGCGCGCTGCGGCTGCCCTGCGCGTGGCGCTTGGCCATGGCCTCAGGCCGGGCGGCATCCAGCGTGTGAGCGTGCCGATCGATCACGCGTTGCAGGTCGGCGCGAATGTGGTCGGGGTCGTGGGCCGCAGCATCCTCGGCCCGGGCGTGGGCTTCGCCTTCAATGGGCTCGAGCACCAGCAGCGGCTGGCCCTGCGCCAGATAACCGCTGGGCACGGCCAGCAGACGCGCCACGCGGCCGGCGTGCGGGGCGGTGATGACGTGCTCCATCTTCATGGCTT
>CAZGOL010000059.1:3522-13925 GCA_964527755.1 uncultured Ottowia sp. | reverse complement strand
CCAGCAGCTACACGCGACACCACGTCAACATCACGATGACGCAGGCCAAGGCGGTGAGCAACTACAGCAACTCGATTCTGGCCAACATGGAGGCCACCGATGATGGCTACGACGAGGCGTTGCTGCTCGACTCCAGCGGCTTCGTGAGCGAAGGCGCGGGCGAAAACGTGTTCATCGTCAAGGATGGGGCCATCTACACGCCCGACCTGTCGGCCGGCGCGCTCAACGGCATCACCCGCAACACGGTGCTGCACATCGCCGCGGACCTGGGCATCCAGGTGGTGCAAAAGCGCATCACGCGCGACGAGTGCTACATCGCCGACGAGATGTTCTTCACCGGCACGGCCGCCGAGGTCACGCCGATCCGCGAACTCGACCGCATCCAGATCGGCGCCGGCCAGCGCGGCCCCGTCACCGAGAAAATCCAGAGCGCCTTCTTCGACATCGTGAACGGCCGCAACGCCAAATACGCACACTGGCTCACGAAGGTCTGATCCGCAAGCCTGGCACCATGAGCAACGCACCCGTGATCGAATTGTTGGCCACCGACCTGACTCCGGGTGGCGAAACCTGCTGCCCGAACCCCAAGGCGGACATGCAGCTCTGGAACACCCATCCGCGCGTGTTTCTCAAGCTGAGCATCACGGGGCACGCCAAGTGCCCCTATTGCGGCAACGAATACCGCCTGAAGGCCGGGGAAACCGCGCACGGCGCCCATTGATCGGCCGCGCCCCTGGGCGCTCAAGCACCGCCACGTGGCGGATTCGGCGGCTTCAGGCACTGGGCTCCCAGCACGGCCAGCACCGACACGATGAACACGTGGATCAGGCCTTGCTGCAGGGAGCCGGTGAACATTCCCACTCCCATCGTCGTGAGGACCAGGATCGCGTACAGCGGCCAGATTCGGGGGTCGGCACCCGAGCGCTGGCGAATCCAGTGGCTGGCATACCAAAGCGCCACGATGCACAGGGCCAGCCCGAGGATGCCGGTCTCCATGACCACCTGCAACACCTGCTGGTGATAGTGGCTGGTGGAGGCGAAAGGCGCGGCATCGACCGGTGAATAGCGCGCCACCACGGCGCGGGTGGTGCCCGCACCGAAGCCGAGCCACGGTGAATCGGGAAGCGCTCGCCAGGCTGCATCATAGATACCCACCCGGTTGCCCACCGAACTGGTTACGGCCAACTCGGGTGCACTCACGTAGCTCCAGGCTTCCTGCCAGGCCTGCTCCATGCGCGAAGACAGCGCCAGGGCCATCGCGACCACCAGCACGCTCGACACCCCGAGCACCCGCAGCCGCCCGGCCACGCTGGGGCGATCGCGCCACACGACGATGGCAATCAACGCCAGGCCCGCCACCATGACCGTGATGTGCGTGCGGCCTCCCGCCGCCACGACGGCGCAGATCCCCATCAACACCCAGGTCAGGTTGCCGAACGTGGGGCGGCACCGCCACACCCAGGCAAGCCACAGCACCATCACCGCCGTCAGTTGCCCCAGTACCCCCTCGTTCTGGGCCCCCGCCTTCAACCGAAAATGGGGGTTGAGTTGAATGCCGTTGCGCAGCCAGAACCAGAGTGTCCAGATGAACAGTGCCAACGCCGCCAGGCGGACTCCCCAGAGCATCGAGTCCACGGGGCGTTCGGCCCGCCGGAACAGCACCACCAGCGGCAACCAGAACACGAAGTGCAGGTGCGTTCCAACGTTGCGCAGGGTGTCGTGCGGGCTGATCGACCACAGCACCGACACGGCCTTGGCGATCGTGATCGAGCCGATCGCCAGCGCCATCAGACCCAGTTCGCGCCAAGGCGTGATTTGCCCAGCCCTGCCGGCAGCCGTCCAGGCAAGCCACCCCAAGGCCAGCGCCGCCAGCGCCGCCAGCGTCGTCTCCCCCGACAGCGGTACGCTGAGCATGCTCGCAAACAACCACGCGATGCCCAGATCCACCGCATTGCGATCTCGCCACCAAGCACGCAAATCGTCGGTCTTCATGGGCGGGCAAGCGGGCTGAAATCGACTCCGAAGGTCAGCAGCCGGCCGGGCGCAAGAACCTGGAACGTGGTTGGGCAAGGAGGTGCAAGGGGGCAGCCGGCTTGACGCGCGCCTGCGATCGGGGCCGGGGTTATCGGGTGTCCCACGCAGCGTGCAGCGTGATTCTAGGTGCATCATGCGCGCCCGACCTGCACGCCCACTCCCGATTGACCTGCGCGACAATGCGCCATCTCGTGCATCCTGCCACGCGTACCCCTCGCCATGACGCCCTACTCCACCACTCACCTGCCGCCGCTGCCGTGCTACCTGAACGGGCAGTACACCACGCTTGACCAGGCGCGCATCTCGCCACTGGATCGCGGCTTCGTCTTCGGTGACGGTGTGTACGAAGGCATCGCCGTTTATCGCCAGCCTGGCGGCGCGCCGCAGCCGTTTCGCTTCGAGCAGCACATGGCGCGCCTGGAGCGCAGCCTGAAGGAAACGCAGATCGCCAACCCGCACGCCCCGGCCGAATGGCGCCGGATCGCGCTGGAGCTGATCGCGCGCCACCCGGACACGCTGGCCGGCAAGGCACCGGACGACTGGTTCTACTACTTTCAGGTCACGCGCGGCGTGGCGCTGCGCGACCACCCCATGCTGCCGGGCCTGGCACCCACGGTATTCGCCACCTGCCTGCCGATGAAACCCCTCACGGCCGAGCAGCGCGCGCGCGGCGTGGCCTGCGTCACGGCCGACGACTTCCGCTGGGAGAAGGCGCACCTGAAGACCATCAGCCTGCTGGGGGCGGTGATGGCGCGCCAGATCAGCTTCGAGCAGGGCGCGCTCGAGACCGTGATGTTCCGTCACGGTTTTCTGAGCGAGGCGGCCTCCAGCAACGTGTGGGTGGTCAAGGACGGCGTCGTCATGGGCCCGCCGCGCGATCACCTGGTGCTTGAGGGCATCCGCTACGGCGCCATCGAGGAGCTGTGCAAGCAGGAAGGCATCGGCTTCGAGCTGCGCCGCATCGCGCGCGCCGAGGTGCTGACCGCGGACGAGTTGATGCTGTCCTCGGCCACCAAGGAAGTGGCGCCGATCACCACGCTCGATGGCCGACCCGTCGGCGACGGCCGCCCCGGCCCCGTCTATCAAAGGCTGTACGCCGCCTATCAGCGCGCCAAGCTGGCGGTGAGCGTCCCATGAACGACCCCGCCCAGCCGGCGCCCGCGCCCGTCGACCCGGCGCAAGCGCGCCGCGAATCGCTGCTCGACTACCCGGTGCGCTTTCCCATCAAGGTGGTGGGCGTGAACGAGAACGGCTTCGTGCACGCCATCACCCACGTGGTGCGGCAGTTCGACCCCGGCTTCGACGCCGCCACCATCGAGTTGCGCGAGAGCAGCGGCGGCAAGTATCTGGGCCTGACCGTCACCGTGCTGGCCACCAGCCGCGAGCAGCTCGACGACCTGTACCGCGCGCTCAGCACGCACCCGATGGCGCGCTGGGTGCTGTGAGCGCGCTGCGGCCGGTTCAGCGGCGCCAGCGCGCGCACACCGTCAGGCCGATGCCCAGCGCCACCAGCACCACCCCTGCCCACACCTCGGCGGGGTAGCGCTCGCCCAGCAGCAGCGCGCCCACGGCCACCCCCACGGCCGCGGCCACCGTGCCGATCTGGCTCAGCAGCACCGGCCCGCCCGCCGCCTGCAGGCGAAAGAACAGCGGAAACATCAGCACCGACGCCGCCACCTGCAGCACCCCCAGGCGCGGCACGGCCAGCAGCGCCGGCAGGCCGTCGAACGCCCCCGTCAGGGCGCAGATCGCCAGCAGCACCGCCGCCGCCACGCCGTGGCTGCCCACCGACAACCACACCGGATCGGCATTCGGCGGCCAGTCCAGCGTGCGATACACGTTGCCCAGCGCCAGCAGCAGCGGAATTGCCAGGCCCAGCGCAACCCAGATCCACGCCGCCGGCCGCCCCGCCTCGCCGCGCGCCAGCGCCACCAGCACCGCGCCGACGAAACCGACCGCGATCCCCACCCACTCCAGCCGCGGCGGCGAACGCAGCCGCGCCAGCCGCGACAGCAGCGCGGTGAACAGCGGCGAGAGCGTGAACATGAGCGCCGTCAGTCCGCTGCCCAGCGGCTCGACCACGCTCAACACCAGCACGTTCGGCACGGCATACGACACCAGCGCCGTCACGATGAAGTAGCGTGCATGCCTGCCGCCCCACGCCAGCGGCCGGCGCCGTGCCAGCAGCCAGGCACCCAGCACCGTACTCACCCCCAGCGAGATCAACGCCGCCCACAGCAGCGCCGGCACTGCCGCCAGGCGCGCCAGCTTGGCCAGCGGAAAATTCACCCCCAGCAGCACGCCGACGGCCAACAGCAGCAGGGCGGGAGAGCGCAGGGGCAAGGCCATGGGCGAGCGTCGAGCGGGCAGGTCGGGCATTGTGGCGCCATGCCCCTGGCGTCGCCGAGCCAAGCGCCCACCTGTCACACTGCGCGCATGGACGTCCGCTTTCTGGGCCGCGTCGACTACGCCCCCACCTTTCAGGCGATGAAGGTATTTGCCAGTCAGGGCTTGCCTGACGTGCCGGAGCAGCTATGGATTTGCGAGCATTCTCCGGTCTTCACGCTGGGGCTGGCGGGCCGGCCCGAGCATGTGCTGGCGCCGGGCGACATCCCCGTGGTGCCAACCGACCGCGGCGGGCAGGTGACCTATCACGGGCCGGGGCAGGTGGTGGCCTATCCGTTGATCGAGTTGCGGCGCCGGCACATCTTCGTCAAGGAATACGTGCACCGGCTGGAAGAGGCGGTGCTGCGCACGCTGGCGCACTTCGGCGTGACGGGCCACCGCGTGGCCGGCGCGCCGGGGATCTACGTTCGCCTGGCCGATCCGTTCGGCCACTCGGTGCTGGCCCAGCGGCCCGTCCACCGCCCACCCGGCTCGGCCGCGCCGCAGCCCGACTTCAGCGGGCTGGGCAAGATCGCGGCGCTGGGCATCAAGGTGGGCCATCCGCTGTGCTATCACGGCGTGGCGCTGAACGTGGCGATGGACCTGGAGCCGTTCGAACGCATCAACCCGTGCGGCTACGCCGGTTTGCGCACAGTCGATCTGGCAAGTCTGGGCGTCGCCGCCGCGCCGGACGAAGCGGGGCGCCGGCTGGCCAGCCACCTGGTCGCGCTGCTCGGCACCGAAGCGCCGGGCGACTGAGCGGCTCAGGTCGCCGGTTTGTCGGACGGGTTCTTGATGTTGTCCTTGAGTTCGGGGCTCATCGGCAGGCCGATCGACTGGTTCTTGGGCGGGATCGGCTGCAGGAACCACTTGTCGTAGAGCTTTTCGAATTCGCCGGACTTCATCAGGCCGGTGATCACGCCGTCGACCAGCGCCTTGAACCTGGGGTCGTCCTTGCGCACCATGCAGGCATAGGGTTCGACCTGCAGCGCATCGCCCACCACTTCCAGCGAAGCCGGATCCTTGGCGTTGGCCTTCAGGCCGTACAGCAGGATATCGTCCATCGCGAAGGCGGCGGCACGGTCGGTCTCGACCAGCAGCGCGGCGTCCACGTGGTCCTTGGTGGCCACGATGTCCAGCCCGAGGTTCTTCTCGTCGCTGTAGCGCCGCGCCACCTGCATGTTGGTGGTGCCGGTGGTGATGGCCACCTTCTTGCCCTTCAGGTCGGCCCAGTTGGCGATGCCCGCGCCCTTTTTCACCAGCAGGCGGGTGCCGGTGTAGAAGTGGTTGATGGCGAAGTCAACGTCCTTGCCACGCGCGCTGTTGTTGGTGGTGGAGCCGCACTCCAGATCGACGGTGCCGTTGTTGAGCAGCGGAATGCGGTTGGCCGAGGTGACGGCCTGCCAGCCGACTTCGAGAGCCGGCTTGCCGGTCTGCTTCTTGACCTCGGCGACGACGGCATTGGCGAGGTCGACCGAAAAGCCGATCGGCGTGGCCGGCCCCGCCAGGTAGCTGAACGGGACCGACGATTCGCGGTAGGCCAGCGTGATCTTGTTGCTGCTGGCGACCTTGCCCAGCGTGTCGGCGGCGTGTGCGACGCTGGATCCGGTGGCCAGCAGCGCGGCGGCGGTGATGAGCGTGACGATCTTCATGTTCGGTGGCCTCGCGGGGGTTGGAATGGATCAGGTGCCCAGTGTGGCGGCCCGCCGCGCGCGCAACCATTCGGGATAACGACAAGCTCGAGCGTCCAGGCGCCGGTGCTGCGCCTAAGATGCCCGGTTTGCCCAAGCGCCCGTCTGACATGCTCGCTCCACCGCGCTCCCCCCACGCCGGCGCCAACCTGCTGGCGCTGGCCACCATCGCCCTGTGGGCATCGCTGGCCACGCTGGGCGCGTCGCTGGCGCACGTGCCGCCGTTCCTGCTGACCGGGCTGGGGCTGCTGGCCGGCAGCGTGATCGCGCTGCCGCTGGCGCGCTTCGATGCGCGGCGCCTGGCGGTGGCGCCGAGCGCGCTGGCGCTGGGGGTGTACGGGCTGTTCGGCTACCACTTCCTGCTGTTCACGGCGCTGCGGCTGGCGCCGCCGGTGGAGGCCAACCTGGTGAACTACCTGTGGCCGCTGGGCATCGTGCTGATGGCGCCGCTGTTGCTGCCGGGCGTGCGGCTGGCGCCGGCGCACGTGCTGGCGGCGCTGGCGGGGTTGGCGGGCGCGACGATCGCCATCCTGGGACGCGGTGGCGACGGCGCGACGGGGAACGGCGCGCATGCGCTGGCGCCCTGGGGATTTGCGGCGGCGGCGGGCGCAGCCTTCATCTGGTCGAGCTATTCGCTGCTGACCAAGCGGCTGGCGCTCACCGGACGTGCGTTTCCGACCGCCGCGATCGGCACCTTCGGCGCGGTGTCGGGTCTGCTGTCGCTGGCGTGCCACGCCCTGCTGGAGCCGTCGGTGACGCTCGGCGGGCGCGACCTGGCATTGATCGCGGCGCTGGGTCTGGGGCCACTGGGCGGCGCGTTTTTCCTGTGGGACGCGGCACTCAAGCGCGGCGACGCGCGCCAGATCGGGGTGCTGAGCTACCTGACGCCGCTGCTGTCGACGCTGGCCCTGCTGTGGAGCACCGGGCGAGCGCCATCGGCGAGCATCGCGCTGGCGACGGCGCTGATCCTGGGCGCGGCAGTGATCGGCACGCGCGCACGCTGACCGGTGCGCCGCGCGCTCGGGCAGGCACCGGTCATGGATCGCTCGGTGTCAGCAACGCGGCCGGCTCGTCGCTTTCGAGCACCGCCTGCGCCCAGGGCGCCAGCCGGCTGGTGTCGGCACGCAGGATTTCCTGCTTGACGACCAGGATCTGAGAAGGGTGCATCGAGAAGCTGCGCAGTCCCATGCCCAGCAACAGGCGCGTCATCTCCGGATCGCCCGCCATCTCGCCGCACACGGTGACGCCCTTGCCGGCGGCGCGACCGGCGGCAATGGTGTCGGCCAGCAGGCGCAGTACGGCCGGGTGCAGCGGGTCGTACAGGTGCGCGACCAGTTCATCGGCGCGGTCGATCGCCAGCGTGTACTGGATCAGGTCGTTGGTGCCGATCGACAGGAAGTCGAAGTGCTTGAGGAACAGGCGCAGCGAGAGCGCGGCCGCCGGCACCTCGATCATGGCACCGATCTTGACCGGGCCATAGGCCTGGCCGCGCTGGTCGAGCTGCTGGCGCGCGCGCTCGATCAGCTCCAGCGTCTGGCGGATCTCGCTGGCGTGCACCAGCATCGGGATCAGCAGATGCACCTGTCCGTGGGCGGCGGCACGCAGGATGGCGCGCAACTGGACCAGGAACATGGCCGGCTCCGACAGGCTCCAGCGGATCGCGCGCAGGCCCAGCGCGGGATTCAGGTGCGCGCTCTCGCGGCGCTCGTCCAGCGGCTTGTCGGCACCGATGTCGATCGTGCGAATGACGGTGGGCAGGCCGTGCATGTCCTCCACCGCCTGGCGGTAGGCTTGGTATTGCTCCTCCTCGTCGGGCAGTCGCGACTGACGGCCCATGAACAGGAATTCGCTGCGGAACAGGCCCACGCCAACCGCGCCCACGGCCAGCGCCGCCCGCGCGTCGGCGGGTTGCTCGATGTTGGCCAGCAGTTCGATGCGCTGGCCATCCAGCGTGACGGCTGGCGTATTGCGCAGCCGCGTCAGGCGCCCGCGCTCGAGCGCGCCCTGACGCCGCTTGTAGGCGTACTCCTCCAGGATGATGGGCGAGGGATCGACGATCATCACCCCGGCATCCCCGTCGATGATCACCCTGTCGTCCTGGCGCACGAGATCGCTGGCCGAGCGCGCGCCCACCACCGCCGGGATATCCATGCTGCGCGCGACGATGGCGGTGTGGCTGGTCTTGCCGCCGAGGTCGGTGACAAAGCCGGCGAACACGCTCTTCCTGAACTGCAGCATGTCCGCGGGCGACAGGTCGTGCGCCACCAGCACCAGCGCCTCGTCGCCATCGCCGTCCGCGTCGCCTTCGGCCAGCAGGCCCCGCTGGCGCCCAGCCCGTGGTGCGGCGGCCACCGCCACGGGCTGGGCGGCACCTTTCAGGCGGCGCAGCACGCGCTCGACCACCTGTTCCAGGTCGGCCTTGCGCTCGCGCAGGTATTCGTCCTGCATTTCGTCGAACTGGCGCACCAGCACGTCCAGTTGCGTCACCAGCGCCCATTCGGCGTTGTAGTGGCGCTGCACGATCCACTGGTGGACGCTGGCGACGAAGGTGTCGTCCAGCAGCAGCAGCAGGTGGACGTCGAGCAGCGCCGCCAGTTCGGGTGGAGCGTCGCGCGGCATGTCCTGCTGCAGGCGCTGCAGTTCCGCCACCACCGCGCCGCGGGCGCTGCGCAGGCGCGCCAGCTCCGCCGGCACCTGATCGGGCTCGACGAAGTAGTGCGCCACGTCCACGCGGCTGGAGGCCACCAGCACCGCGCGCCCGATGGCGATGCCGCGAGCGACCGGCAGTCCGTGGATGGCGAACGTCATGGTGCCGCTTCAGTCGACCGCGACGCCGACGCGGAGGGATGAAAGGCAGCGCACTGGCCGCCCTTCACGCGGGCGACCGCCGGACAACAGGCACGCCCCGGTCGCGCGGCCGCGGCGACGGCGCCTGGCGTGGCGAGCGCGGGGGTCGGCCACTATTCACCTTCGCCGAATTTGCCTGCGATCAGCGCCAGCAGTGCATCCAGGGCTTCGCGCTCTTGCTCGCCGTCGGTCTCGATCGTTACCGCACTGCCGATTCCCGCCGCCAGCATCATCACGCCCATGATGCTCTTGGCGTTGATGCGCCGCTCGCCGCGCATCATCCACACCTCGCACGGATAGCTGGCTGCCAGCTTGGTGAGCTTGGCGGCGGCGCGAGCGTGCAAGCCCAGCTTGTTGGGGATGGTGGTTTCCTGACGAATCATGGGTGGGGCAATGGAGCGCGAGTGGGTGGCGTGCCGGTCGGGTCGACCGCCAGCACGCCTTGGGTGCCACCGATCAGCGCGCGCTGCACCAG
Source organism: uncultured Ottowia sp. (assembly GCA_964527755.1). Lineage (GTDB taxonomy): Bacteria > Pseudomonadota > Gammaproteobacteria > Burkholderiales > Burkholderiaceae_C > Ottowia. Next base: position 4,493 of record CAZGOL010000059.1, on the reverse strand, counting down.
CATTTCGAGCGGCTCGTGACGGTAGGTCAGTGCGCGCAGCAGCATCGGCAGATTGACGCCGGCCACCAGGCGCGCCTGCCCGTCCGGCAGCAGGCGCGCAGCGATGTTGCAGGGCGTGGCCCCCATCACGTCGGCCAGAATCAGCACGCCGCCGGTTGGCGCGCGCCGCGTCAGCGCGGCGCGCGCCGCGATCAGGCTCTGTTCGGGCGTGGCGTCGGGTTGCACATCCACCGCCAGCAGGTCGTCCGCGGCGTCGGCAAACACGTGCAGCGCAGCCTCGCGCAGCGCATGCGCGAGCGGCGCGTGGGCGATCAGCAGCACGGTGTTCATCGAACCCGCATTATCGACGGCGCCCCGACCAGACGAACTGCACCCAACAGCCCGCCGACAGCAAGCCGAAGCACGCCAGCGCGCCGCGCAGCGCGTCGGCCGGCGCCCAGCCGAGCGCCTCGAAGGCGTCGGCGCCCAGCCCGATGCCCCACTGCACGGCAAAGATGCCCAGGAAGATCACCAGGTTGTAGGCCGACAGCGCGCGGCCCGCCTGTCGGGCCGGAAAGCGCATGGCCACCACCGCCTGCACCTGCGCCGACGGGGTGGACAACATGCAGTACGCCGCCAGCAGCACGAAGGTGGCGTCGCCCAGCCGCGGCCCCGCCCACACCAGCGCGGCCAGCGCGACGAAGCTCAGCGGCTGGATCCACGCCACCAGCCGGTCGACCGAGACGCCGCGTGCCGTCAGGCGCGGCATCACCAGCCCCCAGCCCCAGAAGGTGAGCAGCATGCCCAGGTTCATCCAGAACAGCCCGGTGGCCGCGCCGAGCGGGCTGCTGGCGGCCACCCGCGTGAGCCAGGGCCCCGCCCACAGCGACTGGATGGCCACCATGCCGCCGAAGCTCAGCGCCCCGAGCCAGGCGGCGCGCCGGAAGTAAGGGTGCCGCCACACCGTCGAATAAGAATGATTCGGCGCTTCA
>CAZGOL010000059.1:0-3422 GCA_964527755.1 uncultured Ottowia sp. | reverse complement strand
GCGCCGGAAGTAAGGGTGCCGCCACACCGTCGAATAAGAATGATTCGGCGCTTCAACGCTTTCCAGGTACGCCGGGTCAGCTATCGATTCAAGATCATCGAGCTGCCATCGTGGCACCCGCAGCGCAATGCCCGCCATCGCCAGCACGATGAGCAGCGCGATGATCCAGAACAGCCCGCGCCAGCCCAGCATCGGCAGCAGCCACTGCACGGGCAGCGTGGACGCGAGCATGCCGAGCGAGCCGGTCATCAGCATCCAGGCGTTGGCGCGCAGTTGCGCGCCGGCGTCGAACCAGCGCCGATAGCCCGTGAGCGGCGCCATCAACCCCGCGGCCACGCCCACGCCCATCAGCACGCGGGCCAGCAGCAGGCCGGCAAAGCCCTCGGCCACGGCGAACGCCGCGCAACCGGCCACCGCGAAGCACAGCAGGGCCAGACTCACCTTGCGCGGGCCGTGCCGGTCCAGCCACGTGCCCAGCGGCAACTGCATGGCGGCAAAACCCAGGAAGTAGCCACCGGCGAGCAGACCCAGGTCGCGCGCGTGCAGGCTGAATTCCTGCGTCAGCTCGGGCGACAGTGTGGCGGTCACCGCACGCAGCAGCGCCGAAAAAAAATACGCCCCCGCAAACGCCAGGAACACGGTGATGGCGGCGCGACGCGGCAGCAGCGCGTGCGCGTCGGCGGCGCTCATGGCCAGCGCAAACCCGCAAAGAAGGCGTCGGCCACGTCGGGTTGCGGGCGCTCGGCGTACGTTACCGCATGCAGCAGCTCGGTGGCTCCGCCGGCGCTGGCGCGCGCGGTCCACATCGCGTCGGCGACGACGACCTGGCCGTCGCCACGCCGGCCGCTGGCGTGCACGCGCTGCGCGTGCGGCAGGCGCAGACCGCCGGGGGTATGAAAATCGGCGCGTCGCACGCTCGCCGCGTCGGCCCGCATGTTGGCCAGCGTGGCCTGCTGCCAACCCGCCAGCACCTCGTCGGGCGCGCGGCCGGCCTCCAGCGTGGCCGTCATCACCGCGAAGGTGGCACCCGCGGCGTCGCAGCCGATCACACTGAGCTCGGTGAGCACGCCGCCCAACGGCACGCTGCGGGTGGCCTGGTCGGGTTTGCACGGCAGCAACGCGCGGGCGCTGGAGCGGCCCGGCGACACCTCGCGCCAATTGAGCGCGGGCGTACACGCCATCAGGCCCAGCGCCAGCGCCCCGACCGCCAGAAGGCGATGAAAAGGCATGGGAGGGATTATCGGCGGCGCGTGCGCGAAAATGGCTGCATGAACTCGCTCGATGGCATCCGCGTGCTTGATCTCTCCCGTGTGCTGGCGGGGCCGTGGTGCACCCAGACGCTGGCCGACCTGGGCGCCGACGTGATCAAGATCGAGCGCCCGGGCGGCGGCGACGACACGCGCAGCTGGGGCCCGCCGTTTCTGGTGGGCGATGACGGTCGCGAATCGCAGGAGGCGGCCTATTATCTGGGCGCCAACCGCAACAAGCGCTCGGTCACCTGCGACATCGCCCGCCCGGAGGGCCAGCAGATCGTCCGCGCGCTGGTTGCGCATTGCGACGTGTTCATCGAGAACTTCAAGGTCGGCGACATGGCTCGCTACGGGCTGGACCACGCCCGCCTCGCGGCCATCAACCCCCGTCTCGTGTACTGCAGCCTGACCGGCTTTGGCCAAACCGGGCCCTACGCCGCGCGCGCCGGCTACGACTACATCATCCAGGGCCTGGGCGGGCTGATGAGTGTGACGGGCGAGCGCGATGACCTGGGCGGCGGTCCGCAGAAAGTGGGAGTGGCCGTGGCCGATCTGTTCACCGGCCTGTACAGCGCCATCGGCATACTGGCCGCATTGCGCCACGCCGAGCGCACGGGCGAAGGCCAGCACCTGGACATGGCCCTGCTGGACACGCAGGTGGCCGTGCTGGCCAACCTGGGCGCCAATTACCTGGTGAGCCAGCAAGTCCCCGGTCGCATGGGCAACGCGCACCAGAACATCGTGCCCTATCAGGTCTTCGAGGTGGCACCCGCCGCCGACAGCAGCAGGGACTTCATCATCCTGGCCGTGGGCAACGACGGCCAGTTCGCCCGGTTTTGCCAGGTGGCGGGCTGCCCCGGACTGGTCGAGGACGCGCGCTACGCCAGAAACCGCGACCGCGTGCAGCACCGCGCAACCCTGGTGCCGGAGCTGGAGCGGGTGATGAAACGCCGCGGCAAGGCCGACTGGCTGGCTGCGCTGGAGCGGGCGCAGGTGCCGTGCGGCGCGATCAACCGGCTCGATGAAGTGTTCGCCGATCCGCAGGTCCGGGCGCGCGACATGGTCGACCGCTGGACGCACCCTCTGCGCCAGAATTTGCACTTGGTGGCCAGTCCCCTCAAGTTGGGCCAGACCCCGGTGCGCACCGAGCTGCCACCGCCATTGCTGGGCCAGCACACCGACGAGGTGCTGGGCGAGTTGCTGGGCTTGGACACGACGCGCATTCAGGCGCTGCGCACGCAGCAGGTGATTTGAACGCTCTGATATTGATAGTGTTTCCGGCTTGATGGGCAAGCCATGAGAGCCAATTTGACAAGGAAATCACGATGGCCAACTACCTGCTCGTGCACGGTGCCTGGGGTGGCGCCTGGTACTGGCGCCCGGTGCGGAACGCGCTGATCGTCGCGGGTCACCATGCGCACGCCGTCACCCTCACCGGCCTGGGCGAACGCGCGCACCTGCTGTCTGCGGACATCACGCTGGAAACGCACATTGCCGATGTGCGCCAGGCGCTGGCCGCCGAAGAGCTGCACGAATGCATACTGGTCGTGCACTCCTACGCCGGCATGCTGGGCACGGCCGTGGCCGACCGCGAGCCGGCCGGCGCGCTCAAGCACCTGGTGTACGTGGATGCGGTGGTACCGCGACCCGGCGAGAGTTGGAGCAGCACGCACAGCCGGGCCACGCGGGAAGCGCGCCTGCACGCCGCGGCCGCCACGCCCAACTTCAGCTTTCCGCCGCCCGACCCCGTCGTGTTCGGCCTGAAGGACGCCGACTACGAGTGGGTCAAGCGCCGCCAGACGCCGCACCCCGGCCACACGTACGAGGCACCGCTGGATTTCGACCCCCAGCGGGTCGCCCACGTGCCGCGCACCTTCATCGACTGCACGCAGCCGAAGCTGGCCACCATCGACGCCATTCGCCCGCGGGTGCGCGACGCCAGCTTCTGGAATGGCGCCTGGCTGCCCGGCAGCCGCGTCGTCGAGATGGCCACCGGGCACGACCCCATGATCAGCGAGCGTCGCGCCATGACCCAGTTGTTGCTCGAACTGGCAGACGGAGCACCAGCGGAAGGCTGAACTTTGGGGCTGCGGCGAAGCTTCAACATCGCCCGCCAGCGCTGCAAGGGCGCGCGCACCGTCCTAAAATGCACTCCGTGAACACCGCTCATTC
>CAZGOL010000058.1:1654-13975 GCA_964527755.1 uncultured Ottowia sp. | reverse complement strand
GGGCCATGTCGCCCAGATCTTCCTCGATACGCAGCAGCTGGTTGTACTTGGCCATCCGGTCCGAACGGCTGAGACTGCCCGTCTTGATCTGCCCGGCGTTCAGGCCCACGGCAATGTCGGCGATGGTCGAGTCCTCGGTCTCGCCCGAGCGGTGGCTGATGACCGCCGTGTAGCCGGCGCGCTTGGCCATCTCGATGGCGGCAAAGGTTTCCGTCAGGGTGCCGATCTGGTTGATCTTGATCAGGATCGAGTTGGCCACGCCCTTGTCGATGCCTTCCTTCAGGATCTTGGTGTTGGTCACGAACAGGTCGTCGCCCACCAGCTGCACCTTCTGGCCCAGGCGCTGGGTCAGCAGCTTCCAGCCGTCCCAGTCGCCCTCGGCCATGCCATCCTCGATGCTGATGATGGGGTATTTGTCGACCCAGGTGGCCAGCATGTCGGTCCATTGCTGGGCCGTCAGCTGGATGCCGCCTTCGCCCGCCAGCACGTACTGGCCGTCCTTGTAGAACTCGCTGGCGGCGCAGTCCAGGCCGATGGCGATCTGCGTGCCGGCGGTGTAGCCGGCGGCCTCGATGGCTTGCAAGATCAGCTGGATGGCGGCCTCGTGGTTCTCGACGCTGGGGGCAAAGCCGCCCTCGTCGCCCACGGCCGTGCTCATGCCCTTGTCGTTGATGATCTTCTTGAGGGCGTGGAACACCTCCGCGCCCCAGCGCAGTGCCTCGCGGAAGCTGGGTGCGCCAACGGGGATGATCATGAACTCCTGCAAGTCCAGCGTGTTGTTGGCGTGTGCGCCACCGTTGATGACATTCATCATCGGCACGGGCAGCTGGCAGCCGTGCATGCCGCCGAAGTAGCGGTACAGCGGCAGGCCCGACTCTTCGGCCGCCGCGCGCGCCACGGCCATGGACACGGCCAGCAGGGCGTTGGCGCCCAAGCGGCTCTTGCTCGCGGTGCCGTCCAACTCGATGAGCGTCTTGTCCAGGAAGGCCTGCTCGCTGGCGTCCAGTCCCAGCACGGCCTCGGAGATCTCGGTGTTGATGTGCTCGACGGCCTTGAGCACGCCCTTGCCGCCGTAGCGCTTGCTGTCGCCGTCGCGCAGCTCGATGGCCTCGCGCGAACCGGTGGATGCGCCGCTGGGCACGGCCGCGCGCCCCATCACGCCCGACTCCAGCAGCACGTCGCATTCGACGGTGGGGTTGCCACGGCTGTCCAGGACCTCTCGGCCCACGATGTCCACGATGGCGCTCATAGTGCGTCGTCCTTCAGGTTGAGTTTTTTGAATGAAAAATGGCCATAGCGCTTGACTGTCAAGCCACAGCAGCTACGAAAACAATAGCATCTGTCGGCGTGGCGCATTCACACGCCCTCAACCACCACCAGCCGCATGATCGCCGCTCCAGCGCGCGCCTGGCGGGCCCTGGCGTATTGGGGTGAGTCGTGGAAGGCCAGAGCCGCCTCGAAGCTGGGAAATTTGAGGATCACGGTGCGCTCGGGATGCCAGTCGCCCTCGAGCACCTGGACCCGACCGCCGCGGACGCAGACTTCGGCGCCATGCGCCTGCATGGCCGCGGTGCTCCACTTCTTGTATTCCTCGTACTGCTCGGCGTTGGTGACTGTCACGGACGCGATGATGAAGCCGCTGGGCATGGTCAGATCCCGAAGTCGTGTTCGATGAAACCCCGTTGCTTGGTGACCGCATCGAGGACCACCAAGGTCTCCAGCAGCGCCCTCATGCGGTGCAGCGGCACGGCATTGGGACCATCCGAGAGTGCATGGGCCGGGTCGGGGTGTGTTTCCATGAACAGACCGGCCACGCCCACCGCCACGGCGGCGCGCGACAGCACCGGCACGAACTCGCGCTGGCCGCCGCTGCTGGTGCCCTGGCCGCCCGGCAACTGCACCGAATGCGTGGCGTCGAACACCACCGGCGCGCCGGTCTCGCGCATGATGGCCAGACTGCGCATATCGGAGACTAGGTTGTTGTAGCCGAAGCTGGCGCCGCGCTCGCAGGCCATGAAGACGTCGGGCTCCAGCCCTTTTTCGGCGGCGGCGGCGCGCGCCTTGTCGATCACGTTTTTCATGTCGTGCGGCGCCAGGAACTGCCCCTTCTTGATGTTGACCGGCTTGCCCGACTGCGCCACGGCGCGGATGAAGTCGGTCTGGCGGCACAGGAAGGCGGGCGTTTGCAGCACGTCGACAATGGCTGCGACAGCGGGGACTTCGGCCTCGGTGTGCACGTCGGTCAGCACCGGCACGCCGATTTCGCGCCGCACCTTCGCCAAAATCTCCAGGCCCTTGTCCATGCCCGGGCCGCGAAAGCTGGCCCCGCTCGAGCGGTTGGCCTTGTCGAAACTGCTCTTGAAGATGAACGGGACGCCCAAGCTGGTGGTGATTTCTTTCAGTTGACCGGCGACGTCCAGCTGCAGTTGCTCGGATTCGATCACGCAAGGCCCGGCAATCAGAAAGAAAGGTCGATCCAGCCCGACTTCGAAGCCGCACAGCTTCATGCGACGACTTTCAGGTTCTTGTTCTCGTCGCGCCCCGCGCGGCGATCCTGCTGCTCCAGCGCGGCCTTGATGAAGGCATTGAACAGCGGATGCCCGTCCCAGGGCGTGCTCTTGAACTCGGGGTGAAACTGCACCCCGATGAACCAGGGGTGGACGCTGGTGGGCAGCTCGATGATCTCGGTCAGATGCTCGCGCTGGGTCAGCGCCGAGATGACCAGGCCGGCGTCGCGCAGCCGGTCGAGGTAGTGCACGTTGGCCTCGTAGCGATGGCGGTGGCGCTCGGTCACCACGTCGCCGTAGATGCGGTGCGCCAGCGTGCCTGGCAGCACGTCGGAGCTTTGCGCGCCCAGCCGCATGGTGCCGCCAAGGTCGGAGTCGCCATCGCGGCGCTGGATGCTGCCGTCGTGGTCCCGCCATTCGGTGATCAGGGCGATCACCGGGTGCTCGCAGCCAGCGTCAAACTCGGTGCTGTTGGCTCCCGCGAGGCCGGCCACGTCGCGCGCGTACTCGATGGTCGCCACCTGCATACCCAGGCAGATGCCCAGGTAGGGTACTTTCTGCTCGCGGGCAAAGCGGGCGGTCGCGATTTTGCCCTCGACGCCGCGCGAGCCGAAGCCGCCCGGCACCAAGATCGCGTCATACTGGCCCAGTTGTGCCACGGTGGCCGGCGTGATGACTTCAGAATCGACGTGCTCGATCAGCACCCGGGCCTGATTTTTCATGCCAGCATGGCGCAGCGCCTCGTTGACCGACTTGTAGCTGTCCGAGAGATCGACGTATTTGCCGACCATGGCGATGCGCACTTCGCGCTTGGGATTTTCGAGCGTCTGCACCAGCGCGTCCCAGCGCTTGAGATTGGCCGGCGGCGTGTTCAGGCGCAGGCGGTCGCAGATCAGGCCGTCCAGACCCTGTTCGTGCAGGATGCGCGGCACCTTGTAGATGGTGTCCACGTCCCACATGCTGATCACGCCCCATTCCGGGACGTTGGTGAACAGGCTGATCTTCTCGCGCTCCTCGTTGGGAATCGGCCGATCGGCGCGGCACAGCAGCGCGTCGGGCTGGATGCCGATCTCGCGCAGCTTCTGCACCGTGTGCTGCGTGGGCTTGGTCTTGAGCTCGCCGGCCGCGGCGATCCACGGCAGGTAGGTCAGGTGCACGAACGCGCTCTGGTTGGCGCCGAGTTTCAGGCTGAGCTGGCGCACCGCCTCCAGGAACGGCAGGGACTCGATGTCGCCCACGGTGCCGCCGATCTCGACGATCGCCACGTCCACCGCGCTGGCCGTGCCGATGCCCGCGCCACGCCGAATGAACTCCTGGATTTCGTTGGTGACATGCGGAATGACCTGGACCGTCTTGCCGAGATAGTCGCCGCGGCGCTCTTTTTCGAGCACGCTCTTGTAGATCTGGCCCGTGGTGAAGTTGTTCGTGCGCTTCATCCGCGTGGTGATGAAACGCTCGTAATGACCGAGGTCGAGATCGGTCTCGGCCCCGTCGTCGGTGACAAACACCTCGCCATGCTGAAACGGGCTCATGGTGCCCGGATCGACGTTGAGGTAGGGGTCGAGCTTGATGAGGGTGACTTTGAGGCCGCGCGATTCGAGGATCGCGGCGAGCGACGCCGAGGCGATTCCCTTGCCCAGGGAAGACACCACACCGCCGGTGACGAAGACGAATTTGGTCATGTCAGGTCGAAGGCGTGCAGCCTTCGCTCGGTGGGAAATTCCAATTATAGGAGTCGACCTGGCGCCGGCCGGGTTTTGCTACATTGGGCGCCATGAAAGCGAACGAACCAGCCGGCGAGCTTGCGGGCCGGCACATCGTACTGGGCCTGTCCGGTGGCGCCGCCTGCTTCAAGGCGGCGGAATTTTGCCGCCTGCTGGCCCGCAACGGTGCCACCGTTCAGGTCGTCATGACCGAGGCTGCGTGCCAGTTCATCACGCCGGTGGCCATGCAGGCGCTGTCGGGCCGGCCGGTGTATGTGTCGCAATGGGACGCGCGCCCCGACAACGGCATGGCGCACATCAACCTCAGCCGCGAGGCCGACGCGATCGTGGTGGCGCCGGCCAGCGCCGATTTGATCGCCCAACTGGCGCAGGGCAGGGCGGGCGAGTTGCTGGCGCTGCTGTGCCTGGCCAGGCCGTTGGCCGAAGTGCCATTGCTGCTGGCGCCTTCGATGAACCGCGAGATGTGGGCGCACCCGGCCACGCAACGCAACGTACGCCAGGTGGCGCTGGATGGCGCGCGCGTGCTGGGCGTGGCCTGGGGCAATCAGGCCTGCGGCGAAGTGGGCGACGGCCGCATGCTGGAGGCCGAAGAACTGCTGGAGGAGGTCGTGGCGTCGCTCACGCCCAAGTCGCTGGCGGGCCAGCGCGTGCTGATCACCGCCGGGCCGACGTTCGAGGCCATCGATCCGGTGCGCGGCATCACCAACCTGTCGAGCGGCAAGATGGGCTTTGCCATTGCGCGCGCTGCACGCGAGGCGGGCGCCGAGGTGACGCTGGTCGCCGGCCCGGTGCACCTGCGAACACCGCTCGGGGTGCGCCGCTTGGACGTCAGTTCGGCACTGCAAATGCATGCAGCCGCCGTGCAGCAAGCCCAGGATGCTCATGTATTCATAGCGACTGCGGCGGTCGCCGATTGGCGACCTGCGCAGACAGCGGAGCACAAAATCAAGAAGGATGGATCGGGCGACGTGCCGCATCTGGCGTTTGTCGAGAACCCCGACATCCTGGCTGAAATCGCCCGCAGCGCGCGCGCCCGGGCGGGTGAACTGTATTGCGTCGGCTTTGCCGCCGAAAGCGAGGACCTGCAGGCCAATGCCCAGGCCAAGCGGGTGCGCAAGGGCGTGCCCCTGCTGGTGGCCAACATCGGTCCTGCCACCTTCGGCAAGGACGACAACGCGTTGCTGCTGGTGGACGACGAAGGCGTGGTGGAGTTGCCGCGCGCGAGCAAGCGCGAGCTGGCCCGGCAACTGGTGACCGAGATCGCTCGGCGCGTGTCGGGACTCTCGGCATGAAGCTCGATGTGCGCCTCCTCGATCCGCGCCTGCATGCGAATCCGCCCGCCTACGCCACGGCGGGCAGTGCCGGTCTGGATCTGCGCGCCTGCCTCGACGAGCCGCTCGAACTGGCGCCCGGCGCCTGGCAACTGGTCGCCACCGGGATGGCCATCCACCTGGCCGATCCGGGATACGCCGCGCTGATCCTGCCGCGATCGGGCCTGGGGCACAAGCACGGCATCGTGCTGGGCAATCTGGTCGGCCTGATCGACAGCGACTATCAGGGCGAGCTGATGGTGAGTGCCTGGAACCGCAGCACCACGCGGTTCACCATCGAACCGATGGAGCGCATCGCGCAACTGGTGATCGTGCCGGTGGTGCAGGCCGAGTTCAACCTCGTGGAGGCGTTCGAGCCGTCGACGCGCGGTCCGCAGGGTTACGGCTCCAGTGGGCGGTTCTGATGCACCTGGGGTGATGTGACAAATTACGGATTGAAGCGATTGATTGCGCGAGATTTGCCTGGGCGTGTCGGTGGTGCATCCGTTTGATGCGTTAATCATGGTGGGCCGCGCGGCATGACCCGTGCGATGTTGACAAGGATTTCAGGAGTATTCACATGCAAATCTCATCTCGCGTTTCCCGCTGGCGCACAACGTTGGCCGTTCTGGCGGCGGCCGGGGCGCTGGTCGCCTGTGCCGCGCCAGGCCAGCCGATGGGTGGGGGCTACCAGGGCGGCTATGCCTCCAATCCGGGCTACTACGCCCAGTTTGGGCAGGTGGTCAATGTCGAGTACCTGCGCGGCGGCGGCTCCCCGGGGGTGGCTGGCGCCGTGGTCGGGGGCGCGGTGGGCGGACTGGCCGGCAACCAGATCGGCCGGGGCAGCGGGCGGGCCGCAGCCACCATCGTGGGCGTCATTGGCGGCGCGTTGATCGGCAGCGCGATCGAGCAGAACGCCAATCGCGGTGGGCGCGAATACTACCGCGTCACGGTCCAACTCGACAACGGCGCCGTGCGCAGTTTCGACTACGCGCAGCCGCCCGACGTGATCATCGGCGATCGGGTGCGCATCGAAGGCAATCAGCTCTATCGCTGAGCGGGCGGGTCGCCGTTCGATGCAACGGCCCGTGTCCGTGAGCGCGGCGTTCAACGCGCGCTGGCGGGCCTGGTGGTCTTGTAGGGTGGTGTTCCCTTGATTCCCACCATCCACTGGCCGACCACGGCCTCGACATCGTCCACCAGTCGGAGCTCGGCTTCAAGTGCCGCCCCCTGCTTCTCGTTTTGAACGCAGCCACGAACGAACACCCAGCGGCGCTCCAGCCCCAGCCAGATGCTGGTGTCGTCGAAGCGCCCGCTCTGGCGCAGGTACTGGATCGCACGTGGAAAGATTTCCGCGTCGTATTGATAGGCGTTCGGCAGGCGGCAGCGTCCTGACAGGTAGCAGCTGGTGCCTCGTTCGGCTCGCCAGTGTGCTTCGCGTCGGGCTTCCTCGGTAGAAAACAACGGACCGAGCGGCTCGGGGCAGCCGGCCATGCCGTTGGTCGCCTGCCCAAACGGATCGCCGAATGCGTTGGTGCGTTCTTCCTGTGCGGTTGCGCGCGTGGCGACCACGGCCAGCACCAGTCCAACGGCGTTTGCCAGCACGACGGTGTGGATCGGGCGCATCGAGGTCTCCAGATGCGCAATTCTTGTCGACATCCCGGTGCCGGACAAGTTGCGATTTCGGGCGAGCGTTTCGAGTGCCCGCGCCGCGGTGGCTCAGTGCAACAGGCCGCGGTCGGGTGTCGCTGCCTGCAGACGGAAGAATCCCGCGCCGGTGCTGCCACGCTCCACCTCGTCGACAGTGGCTTCACGGACGTGGGCGACCTTGACCCGCAGGCGCAAGGAAATTCCCGCGAGCGGGTGATTGCCGTCGAGTACCACGTGTTCGGGGTAGATCTCGGTGATGGTGAGCAGGGTCGCGGGGGGCACGCCCTCGACGGCACTGGTGGGTAGTGAACCGGCTTCCAGCAGCATGCCTTCTTCGATGCCTTCGGGCAGGGCGTTGCGTGCCAGCAGGAACACCTGCTGCTCGTCGTAGTCGCCAAATGCGTCGTGCGGCTCGAGGTTCAGTTCCAGCTCCGCGCCGCGCTGGTGACCCTGCAGTGCGGCGTCGATGGCTGGCAGCAGGTCGTCGCCGCCCACCAGGAATTCGACCGGTTCCTCGAGGACGTCCAGTGTCTCGCCCAGGCTGTCCTGTAGGGTCCAGGTGAGGGCGACGACGCATTGGCGAGAAATTTCCATCCGATCATTGTCGCATCGCAGGGATTGCGCCACCGCACTTGCGTATGCTTGTCTTTCATGCAAATTTCCGAACCCCTCACGCTGCTGGGTGGCCTGTCGCCGGCGCAGTTCATGAAGCGCCACTGGCAAAAGAAGCCACTGCTCGTGCGACAGGCGATCCCCGGATTCGTGCCCCTGTTGACCCGATCCGAGTTGTTTGCGCTGGCGGCTCAGGATCGGGTCGAGTCGCGCTTGCTGCGCCACGGAGCGGGCAAGTGGTCGCTGCGTCGTGGCCCGTTGCCCAGGCGAGCCCTGCCCGCGGTCGGTCAGCCTGACTGGACGCTGCTGGTGCAGGGCGTGGACTTGCATCACCAGGCAGCACATGAGCTGATGCAGCGCTTTCGCTTCGTGCCGGATGCGCGGCTGGATGATCTGATGATCAGTTACGCCACCGACGGAGGCGGCGTGGGACCGCACTTCGACAGCTACGACGTGTTCCTGCTGCAGGCCCACGGGCGACGGCGCTGGCGGATCGGCAGGCAGAAGGATTTGCGGCTTGTCGACGGGTTGCCGCTGAAGATCCTTGCACACTTCGAGCCCGAACAGGAGCACGTGCTGGAGCCCGGCGACATGCTCTACCTGCCGCCCCGCTGGGCCCATGACGGCGTGGCTGTCGGTGAGTGCATGACGTACTCCATCGGTTTTCGCCAACCGGCACGTGGGGAGTTGGGGCGCGAGTTGCTCGGGCGCTTGGCCGAGGAAGCTGAGGATCTGCTCGGTGATGCGGTCTATCGCGATCCTGGCCAGTCGGCTGTCGACACGCCAGCGCGGGTTCCGCAGGCGATGCTGGCGTTCGCCCATGACGCGGTGCGCCGCGCGGCGGATCAGCACGAAATGCTGGCGCTGCTGCTGGGGGAATGGTTGACCGAGCCCAAACCGAGCGTGTGGTTCGAGACGGTGACCGGTGCGGGGGTTGGTCGATCATCGGCGGTGGCGCTCGATCGCCGCACGCGCATGATGTACGACGACCTGCACGTTTTCATCAATGGCGAGAGCTTCCGCGCCAGCGGGCGTGACGCCGTCCTGGTGCGACGGCTGGCCGACACTCGGCGACTTGGAGCCGGTGACCGCGCGCGGCTGGGCGCGGCTGCGCGGGAACTGCTGGATGAATGGATCGAAGCGGGGTGGCTTCATGAACAACCCTGAAACGGATGAACACGAGCTGATCGGCGGCGCGTTCGTGGGGCGCGAGACGTTTCGCGCGCGTGTGCGCGGCGCCTTGCTGGTGGGTGCGCGTCGGGGGTGGCGCGAAATCGTGCTGAGCGATGCCAGCTTTTTCGATTGGCCACTGGGGGATCGGGACCTGGTGGAGGCCCTGACCGTTTGGGCGCGCGTCGGCCATCGACTCACGATGTTGGCCCAGCGCTACGACGAAGTCGAGCGTCAACATCCGCTGTTCGTGGTGTGGCGGCGTCAATGGGCGCACAAGATCGAATGCAGACGGGTCGCCAGCGCCGACCCGATGGATTTGCCCAGTGCGCTGTGGGCGCCGGCTTGGTCGGTGCAGCGTTTCGACATACTGCGCTCCAGCGGGATCAGCGGTGGTGAGCGAGAGCGCCTGGTTGCCCTGCGCGAGCAGATCGACGGCTGGCTGGAGCGCAGCACAGCGGGATTTCCTGCAACCACGTTAGGGTTGTGACACATTGTCATTTTGTGGCGCTTGTACATCAGGGAAACCCATGATTGCGGGACGCCATACTTATAATCACAGGTTGTGCGAAAACAGTGCGAAGCGCGTCGTTTCGCCCGAAGCCGCCGTTTGAACACCACGCTTCGCAGCGCTTCGGAAATGGCTGTCATTCATTCATCCAAGCAAGGAACATCGACATGAACAAATCCCTCGTGCTGGCTGCGCTGATCGCGGCTACGGCTTTGGTTGCCTGCGGCAAGAAGGAAGAGCCGGCGCCCGCGCCTGCGCCGGCTGCCGAGGCACCGGCTGCGGCTCCGGCCGCCGCTCCCGCTGAAAGCGCCGCGCCTGCCGCTGCGGCGGCTGCTGCGTCCGAGGCGGCCGCGGCCGCGACGAATGCCGCCTCGGCGGCTGCTGGCGCCGTGACCGAAGCCGCCTCTGCTGCCGGCGCGGCAGTCAGCCAGGCTGCAGGTCAGGCCGCGGACGCCGCCGCCGAAGCGGCAAACGCGGCGGCGAAGGCTGCCACCGATGCGGCCAAGGCGGCCACCGAAGAGAAAAAGTAACCTTCTGCAGCCCCGGTGTGCCGTCACTGGCGGCGCACCAAGACGAAAGCCACGCGTTTGTGTGGCTTTTTCGTTGACAGGCAGCGGTGGCCGTCAGACCGGCAACCAGCCCAGACCAAGGCGGGAGGTGACCAGGACTTCGTGCGGGCTGCAGCCGAGTGCCTGCGCAAAGCCTTGTTGCGCCAAGGCGGGTCGATTGTTGCGCTCGCTCAGATGAGCCGCCACGACGACTGAAAGCCGCGGGTGGAGCAGCCTCGCAAGGGCATGCGTTGCCTGAGCGTTGCTCAGGTGACCGTGCAGACCGCCCACACGGCGTTTGAGGAAGTCCGGGTAGGTCGATTGGGCGAGCAGTTCGCAATCGTGGTTGCTTTCCAGCATCAACGCGTGGGAGCCGGTGAGCTGGTTCAGTGCGTGCGGGGTGACGTGGCCGAGATCGGTCAGGATGCCCAGCGTGCGATCGCCGTCGGTGCAGGTCAACTGCAGCGGTTCGCGTGCATCGTGAGGTACCGTGAACGGCTGGATTCGTAGCGCGCCGATGTCCAGCGGGACGCCATCGCTTGCCGGCTGAGCCATGACTCGGAATTCCCCGCCTTCAGGCAGATTCGCCAGCGTGCCGGCGCTGGCCCACAGCGCAATGCGGTGTCGCGCCGACAGGATGGGTGCGCAGCCGACGTGGTCGCCATGCTCGTGCGTGATGAAGATGCCATCGAGATCGTCCGGCGTGAGGCCCGCTTGCCCCAGGCTGGCCTCCAACTGGCGCACGCCCAATCCGCAGTCGATGAGCACGCGCGTGCGATGCGTGCCATCCAGCGCCTCGACCAGCGTCGCGTTGCCCGCACTGCCACTGGCGAGGCTGCGAAAACGCAGCACGGATTACTTCAGTTCGTCGGCCAGCAGCTTGACGATGCGTTGGGCGTCCGGATCGGTGGCGATCGCGCCCTGGCTGTTTTGCACCGCCACCAGGCTCACCTGGTCGCGTGCGCGCACGGTGACCTGATATTGGGTGGTGGGCAGGTTGGGGCTGCCGCGGCCGAACAGGCGACCAAAGAAGCCTGGTTCCTGCTTCTGGACATTCGGATCGACGTAACGCACGTAGTAAATGCCTTTGCTGCGGTCACGGTCCTCGACCGTGAAGCCAGTGCGATCGAGGGCGACACCGACACGGCGCCAGGCGCGATCGAAACCGTCGTTGAGCTGAACCGCCGGCGCCCCCGCGTCGGTGACGACGGTTGCGTTGGGCGTGCCCGCCTTCCCGGCGGCCCCAGCGCTGGCCACCATGGCCTTGGACTCTTCCTGCGTTACACCCAGCTTGACCATCAGGCGGCGCAGGAATTCGGCCTCGAGTTCCGGGTCACGCGGACGCGGTTGCCACACCGTGCTCTCGCGGCGGGGTGTCGAGTAGACCTCCTCCATGCCGCGGTGCGTGATGAAGATGTCGGTGCCACCGGCCGCGTTGCGTTCCAGCCGAATGCGGAACTTGTCGCGCTCACCGGTCGAATAGAGCGAATCGAACACTTTGCCGATCGTGTTGCGGATGAAGTCCTGCGGGATCTTGGCGCGGTTTTCGGCCCAGTCGGTCTCCATGATGCCGGTGGCGGGCTCGTCAATGGACAGCAGGAAGCCGTTGTCGAGCCAGAAATCGCGCACCGTGCCCCACAGCTTGTCGGCTGGACGATCGACGCGCAGCCAGCGTTCGTTGTTCTCGCGCATGAAATGAACGTCGGCGATCTGGTTGGCTGCCGTTGGCGTCCCGCGACCCGCCGCTGCGGCCTGTCCCGCCTGGTAGCCGCTGGCGGTGACCGTGCCGTCCGCGGCGGCATAACGCGACTGGCTCGGCAACCGGGTCAGATCGGGGGGCACTTCGAGCGAGACGCCACGCCCGGAACTCTTGTAATCGATCTTGTCGGGCTCCAGCACCGAACAGCCCGCGACGGCGAGCAGCAGCGCTGCACCCAACGGGGCCGCGAGCAGAAGGCGTTGAGCGAACTTCACGTTGACGATCCTTAGAGTGAAATCAGGGCGGTGCGCCTGCTGAACAAGCGCGGGAAGCGATCAAAACGGCGGTTTTCAGAGCAACCCGCTGCTCTTGAGAGCCTGCTCGACCACCGCTTCGTGCTTGGCTTCGAGCGGCGTCATCGGCAGTCGCAGCGTGGACCCGCACAGGCCCAGGCGCGTCATGGCCCACTTGACCGGAATCGGGTTGGCCTCGATGAACAGGTACCTGTGCAGCGGCATCAGCTTGAACTGCAAGTCCATCGCCTTCTTGCGATCGCCGGCAATGGCGGCCATGCACAACTCATGCATCAG
>CAZGOL010000058.1:0-1554 GCA_964527755.1 uncultured Ottowia sp. | reverse complement strand
GTCGGGTAGTCGACCGCGCCGTTCTCGAGCATGGGAGTGACGATGGCGACGATGCTGCCGGTGATGGGGGTCATGCGATCCGGATTCCGGTGACGAAAAGAAGCATTTTAGTGCGGCCGGCGGTGGGCGCCGGTGCGTCATGATTCAGATATCCGGTAGCGTGCCGGGGTTCCCGAAGCCCTGGCATCGAACTGCAAGCGGATGGCGGCGATGCGCTGCACGAAGCGCTCGGGTCGTGCTTCGAAGCCATCCTCGAAGGCCACCACGTGCCAGTCCGGATGTACGCAGAGTTGCAGCAGCTCGCCTGGCTGCAGCAGGAAGTCCGGACGTGAAGGTTTGCCGACGGTTTCGTTGCCCGCGGCAAAGGTTTCGTAGATCAGCACGCCACCGGGCGCTGTGCTTGCCAGGATGATGGGCAAGAGGGGGCGCCACAGGTAGTTGGTCACCACCACCGCACCGAAGCGGCGGCCCCCAAGCGGCCAGGGGCCAGTTTCGATGTCGGCTACGACCAATTCGCCCACGCCCCGCGCACTGACCAGCGCCTGCGAATCACGGTCGATGCCGGTCACCGGATGGCCCAGCGCCGCGAACCAGCGCAGGTGCCGACCGTGTCCGCAGGCGACGTCGAGTACGGAGGCGCCCGGTGCGAGCAGCGGTGACCAGCGCCGCACCCAGAGCGAGGCGTCCGCGGGCGGTTTCAGCGCGCTGGCAAGCATGACATGATGGTGCAAGTTGCTGCCAACACTATAGCTGATCGGGCTTTGCAGACAAGCGATCTGACCACTTTCGATGATCAAAAACCGAGGCATCGGCGGTGCAGTGAAGCCGAATCGAAACTGGAATTAAATACAGTATTCGGAGTGAACCGTCGCTAGAATCGTCGTCCATGGCATCCACATCCGTAACCCCTTCGGCCGCCTACGCCGAAGGCTCCATCCGCGTTCTCAAGGGTCTGGAGCCGGTGCGCCAGCGCCCGGGCATGTACACCCGCACGGACAATCCGCTGCACGTCGTCCAGGAGGTGATCGACAACGCCTGCGACGAGGCATTGGCCGGCTTTGGCAAGAAGATCCGCGTCACGCTGCATGCGGACGGCTCGGTCAGCGTCGAGGACGAAGGCCGCGGCATCCCCTACGGCCCGCATCCGGTCGAAAAGGCGCCCGTGCTGGAACTGGTCTTCACCCGCTTGCACGCGGGCGGCAAGTTCGACAAAGGGGCGGGCGGTGCGTACAGCTTCTCGGGTGGCCTGCATGGTGTCGGCGTCTCGGTCACCAACGCGCTGGGCCGGCGTCTGGAGGTGACCAGTTGCCGTGACGGCATGGTCGCCACGATGGTGTTCGAAGGTGGCGAGGTGGTGCAGAAGTTGCACGCGCGTCCGCAAGCCGAGGGTGATCGCAAGCGCGGCACCACGGTGCGCGTCTGGCCCGATCCGAAGTACTTCGACACAACCCAGTTGCCGATGGCCGAATTTGCGCATTTGCTGCGCAGCAAGGCCGTGCTGATGCCCGGCGTGACGGTGCAGTTGATCGACGAGAAAAAGAAGGACACGCAAAG
>CAZGOL010000057.1:0-14064 GCA_964527755.1 uncultured Ottowia sp. | reverse complement strand
CTGGCCGGCGCGCGCATCACCACCGACATGATCACCGTCACCGGCACCGAGAACCTGCTGATGGCCGCCTGCCTGGCCGAAGGCGAGACGGTGCTGGACAACGCCGCGCAGGAGCCGGAGATCAGTGACCTGGCCGAACTGCTGATCAAGATGGGCGCGCGCATCGAGGGGCACGGCAGCAGCCGCATCCGCGTGGAAGGGGTGGCGCATCTGCACGGGGCCACGCACTCCGTGGTGGCCGACCGGGTGGAGGCCGGCACCTTCCTGTGCGCCGTGGCGGCGGCGGGCGGCGATGCGCTGCTGCGCCACGCGCGCGCCGATCACCTGGAGGCCGTGATCGACAAGCTGACCGAGGCCGGCGTGCGCGTGCAACCGGTGGCCGGCGGGGTTCGCGTGGCCAGTCCGGGCGCGCAGGCGCTGACGGCGCAGAGCTTTCGCACCAGCGAATACCCGGGGTTTCCCACCGACATGCAGGCGCAGTTCATGGCGCTCGACTGCGTGGCGCAGGGTCCGAGCGTGGTGACCGAGACCATCTTCGAGAACCGCTTCATGCACGTCAACGAACTGGTGCGGCTGGGCGCGCAGATCCATGTGGACGGGCGCACCGCCCTGATCCAGGGCGCGGCGCGCCTGTCGGGCGCCACCGTGATGGCCACCGACCTGCGCGCGTCGGCCAGCCTGGTGATCGCGGCGCTGGTGGCCGAGGGCCAGACGGTGGTCGACCGCATCTACCATCTCGACCGCGGCTACGACCGGATGGAGGAAAAGCTGCGTGGCCTGGGCGCGGACATTGAGAGAATCGGCTCATGAGCACCATCACCCTCGCGCTCTCCAAGGGCCGCATCTTCGACGAAACCCTGCCGCTGTTGGCCGCCGCCGGCATCGAGGTGCTGGAAGACCCGGAAAAATCGCGCAAACTGATCCTGCCCACCAACCGGCCCGAGGTGCGAGTGGTGCTGGTGCGTGCCACCGACGTGCCCACCTACGTCGAATACGGCGGTGCCGACCTGGGCGTGACCGGCAAGGATGTGCTGATCGAGCACGGCGGCGCGGGCCTGTACCAGCCGCTCGATCTGGGCATCGCGCGCTGTCACATGGCGGTGGCCGCGCCGGTGGATTTCGACTACGCCAGCGCGGTGCGCCAGGGCGGGCGCATCACGGTGGCCACCAAGTACACCACCATCGCGCGGCGTTTCTTCGGCGAGAAGGGCGTGCACGTGGATCTGGTCAAGCTCTACGGCAGCATGGAACTGGCGCCGCTCACCGGCCTTGCCGAGGCCATCGTCGACTTGGTGAGCACCGGCAAGACCCTGAAGGCCAACCATCTGGCCGAGGTCGAGCACATCATGGACATCAGTGCGCGACTGGTGGTCAACCAGGCGGCGCTCAAGCTCAAGACCGAGGCGATCCGGCGCATCATCGACGCCTTTGCCGCCGCACTCGCCTCCCAGCCCGCATGAAACCGACCGCCGACCCCGCCCGCCTGTCGACCCTGGACACCGATTTCGAGCAGAAATTCCAGCAGCGACTGCACTGGAGTGCCGAGCAGGACGAAGCCATCGAAGGGCGCGTGGCCCAGATCCTGACCGACGTGCGCACGCGCGGCGATGCCGCCGTGCTTGAGTGCACCGCGCGTTTCGACGGCCTGCAGGCCGCGGGCATGGCCGACCTGCAACTCAAGCGCGCTGAACTGGCCGCGGCCTTCGATGGCCTGCCCGCGCCGCAACGCCAGGCGCTGCAGGGCGCCGCGGGTCGCATTCGCCGCTACCACGAGTGGCAAAAGACGCAGGGGGGCGAGACCGCCACCTACCGCGACGACGATGGCACCCTGCTGGGCCAGAAGATCACGCCGCTCGATCGGGTGGGCATCTACGTGCCCGGCGGCAAGGCGGCGTACCCGTCCAGCGTGCTGATGAACGCGATCCCCGCGCACGTGGCCGGCGTGGGCGAGATCATCATGGTCGTGCCCGCGCCCAAAGGCGAGAGGAACCCGCTGGTGCTGGCCGCCGCCCACGTGGCCGGCGTCACGCGCGCTTTCACCATCGGCGGTGCCCAGGCGATCGCGGCGCTGGCGTACGGCACCGCATCGATTCCCAAGGTGGACAAGATCACCGGGCCGGGCAACGCCTACGTGGCGAGCGCCAAGAAGCGGGTGTTCGGTCAGGTCGGCATCGACATGATCGCCGGTCCGAGCGAGATCCTGGTGCTGGCCGACGGCAGCACGCCGGCCGAATGGGTGGCGATGGACCTGTTCAGCCAGGCCGAGCACGACGAGCTGGCGCAGGCCATCCTGCTCAGTCCCGACGCGCCCTACATCGAGCAGGTACAGCGCGAGATGCAGCGCCTGCTGCCCACGCTGCCGCGTGCCGAAATCATCGCCAGAAGCCTGGCCGATCGGGGCGCCCTGATCCACACGCGCAGCATGGAGGAGGCGTGCGCCATTGCCAACCGCATCGCACCCGAACACCTGGAGGTGAGCAGTCGCGAGCCGCAGCGTTGGGAGCCGCTGCTGCGCCACGCGGGGGCCATTTTCCTGGGCGCCTACACCAGCGAAAGCCTGGGCGACTATTGCGCCGGCCCCAACCACGTTCTGCCCACCAGCGGTACTGCGCGTTTTTCGTCGCCGCTGTCGGTGTACGACTTCCAGAAGCGCACCAGCCTGATCCAGGTCAGCCCCGCCGGCGCACGGCAGCTCGGGAAAATAGCCAGCGTGCTGGCGCACGGCGAGGGCCTGCAGGCGCACGCGCGGGCCGCCGAATTGCGCAACGCCTCCTGAGCCCCGCACCGAGGCGCGCACCCCCGGTCCGCGTACCGGTGGCGGGGCTGTTGCAGCACCGCTGAATCCGCTACATTGACAACCTGCACGTCACCCGACGACACATGACCTGGCCTGCGTGCATCCGGACCCCAGCCGAACAGGAGCCGCCATCATGAACATCATCGACCGCGCGAAGGCGATCGTTCTGCAACCGCGCCCAACCTGGCCCGTCATCGAGGCCGAACCCGCCACGGTGAGCAGCCTGTATCGAGACTACCTGATGTGGCTCGCCGCCATCCCGGCGGTGTGCGGGTTCATCGGGATGTCGGTCTTCGGAATGGGCATGTTCGGTGTCACGGTCCGCGTGCCGCTCATGGCGGGGCTGGTCAACATGGTGGTGTCCTACGTGCTCAGCCTGGTCGGCGCCTACGTGATGGCGCTGGTCGTCGACGCGCTGGCGCCCACCTTCGGCGGCACGCGCAACGCCATCCAGGCCCTCAAGCTGGTGGTCTACGCCAGCACCGCAGCCATGGTCGGCGGGGTGTTCAGCCTGATCCCGCTGCTGGGTGTGCTGGGCCTGCTGGCGGCGTTCTACTCGTTTTATCTCCTCTACACCGGCCTGCCGGTGCTGATGAGGAATCCACCCGAAAAATCGCTGGTCTACACCGCGGCCGTGGTCGTCGTGGCGCTGGTGATTGGCATCGTCATCGGTGCGGTCGGCAACCTCGTGCTGCCGCACCGGGCGCTGGACCGGGTGGGCGCCGGCGGGGTGTCGATCACCACGCCGCAGGGCAAGGTATCGATCGACACCGCCGCGCTGGAGGCGGCGAGCAAGAAGATGGAGGAAGCCTCGCGACGGGTGGAGCAGGCACAAAAGGACGGCAATCCGGCCGATGCCGTGGCGGCGGCGGGCCAGGCCGTGACCGCTGCCATGGGCGCGCTGGGTGGAGCGCAGGGCAGTGTCGGCGTGCAGGCGCTCAAGGCCGCGCTGCCCGAGCAACTGGGCGGGCTGCCGCGCACCGGCATCGAGGCGAAGGACAGCCAGGCGATGGGCGTGGCCGTTGGGCAGGCGAGCGCCGACTACGCGCAGGGCGACAGGCACCTGCGTGTCGAGATCGTGGACATGGGGGGCATGACGGCGCTGGCGCAAATGGCCGGATTGGTGCAGGGCGAGAAGGAAACCGAAGGACGCATCGCGAAGACCTGGCGCGCGGGCGGACGCACGCTGCAGGAGGAATACCGCAAGGACGGCGGCAGCGCCGAGACCAAGGCCATTCTCAAGAACGGGCTGGTGGTCAGCGTCGAAGGCACGAACCTGCCGATCGAGACCGTGCGCGATGCCCTGGGCAGGCTGGATCTGGCGGCGATCGAGGGGTTGCAGCGCAAGACGCAGCAGTGAACTGGTTTGCTATATATACAATAGCTGACCTGGCTTGCTTGACAAGCCATGAATCAACAAATCATCTGAAAACACAGGTTGCTCCCGGGTGTTCCCGGACGTGACCGCGACACTGTCGATGTGATCGCGCCGCATCCATAATCGGCGTGCAGAGGTGAGCATGACCACGATTTCCATGTATCAGGCCAGCGTGCCGCGGCTGGTCAACGTGCTGGGCAACCTGTCGGGCATCCTGGACAAGGCGCAGGCGCACGTCAATGCCGGCCTGCTTGACGAGGCGGCGCTGATGGACTGTCGCCTCATCGCCGACATGTACCCCTTTTCCAAGCAGGTGCAGATCGCCTGCGACAAGGCGCGCAGCGTGGTGGCGCGGCTGGCGGAGATCGACGTGCCGCGCTACGCCGACGACGAACGCACGCTCGCCGCGCTCAAGCTGCGGATCGCGCGCACCATCGAGTTCCTGCGCAGCGTGCCGGCCGAAAAGATCGACGGCACCGACGAGAACGACATCGTGCTGCCCGTCACCGGCCAGCAGACGCAGTACAAAGGCTTGCAACTGCTGCTGGGCCACTCGATGCCCAACGTGTACTTTCACACCGTGACGGCCTACAACATCCTGCGCCAGAACGGCGTGCCGATCGGCAAGCGCGATTTCCTGGGCAACCCCTGAAGGGCTTCGGGGCGCCGCACGCCCTGGCACCGTTCGGAGCGATCGAGGGCAGCGTGGCACTGGCGTTCGGGTGGCCACGACCGCTGCACGCGCTGGCCGTGTTGCGCGTGGCCGCTGTGGCGCTGGTGCGGCCCCCCCGGATGCGCCCGATTGACCGCCATACGACGGACCGGCCGCCGAACTGACACGAAACTCGTGTTTCACGAAATTCGTGTAAACTGACCGGCATGAAGAACGTCACCATCACCGTCGAGGATGCCGTGCTCGACTGGGCGCGCGTCGAGGCCGCCCGGCGCGGCAGCAGCGTCTCGCGCATGGTGGGCGAGATGCTGGCCGAGAAGATGCGCCAGGAGGACGCCTACGCGCAGGCCATGCGTGCGGCGCTGCGCTTCGAGTCCTGGGGTGCCAGTGACGGGCCTTACCTGCGGCTGAGCGAGGTCGAATGAGCGCGCCGCTGGTGTTCGTGGACACGCCGGTGTTTTTGCACACGGCCGACGAGCGCGACTTGACCAAGCAGGCGTGTGCCCGCGCGTGGGTGCGCTGGTGCTGGAGCCAGCGCGTCGGGCGCATCAGCACGCAGGTGCTCAATGAGCTCTACCACAACGCCATCACGCGCTTTCGCGCCCGCATGCCGGTGCAGCAGGCGCGCGCGCAGGTGCGCGGGCTGCGCCAGTGGCAGCCGCCGCACCTGGACACCTTCGTGATCGATGGAGCGTGGGCGCTGCAAGACAGCCACGCGATCGGTTACTGGGACGCACTGATCGTCTCGTCCGCGCAGCAGCAGGGCTGCCGGTATTTGCTGAGCGAGGATTTCGAGCACCTGCAGCGCTTCGACTCGGTGCAGGTGCTCGATCCGTTTCGCATCGGCCCGGACGACTTGCCATCGCTTCTGGAAGACTCTTGAGATGAACGCCTCAACGCGCCCCGACCCCCTGCTTCGCATTCGTCACGACGTGCAATCGATGCACGCCTACGCGGTGCAGGAAGCGCGCGGGCTGATCAAGCTCGATGCGATGGAGAACCCGCACCGCCTGGCGCCGTCGCTGCAGGCCGAACTGGGTGCGCGGCTGGGGGCGGTGGCCATCAACCGCTACCCGGGGGCGCGCATCGACGACCTGCGCACGGCGCTTGCGAGCCACGCTCAGCCGCCGGTTGGCTGGTCGTTGATGGTCGGCAACGGCTCGGACGAGCTGATCAGCCTGCTGGCACTGGCCTGCGACGTGCCGGGGGCGAGCATTCTGGCGCCGCTGCCGGGTTTCGTGATGTACGCGCTCAGCGCCCAGTTGCAAGGGCTCGCGTTTCACGGGGTACCGCTGACGGCGGATTTCGAGCTGGACGAAGCCGCGATGCTCGAGGCGATCGAGCGCCACCGCCCGAGCATCGTGTACCTCGCCTATCCCAACAACCCCACCGGCACGCTGTGGGATGCCGGCACGATCGCGCGCCTCATCGTTGCGCAGGGTGCGACCGGCGGACTGGTGGTGATGGATGAAGCCTACCAGCCGTTTGCCGCGCACAGCTGGATCGAGCCGGTGCGCGCCGATCCCGCCGCGCACCGCCACGTGCTGGTGCTGCGCACGCTCAGCAAGTTCGGCCTGGCGGGGGCGCGCATCGGCTACCTTATGGGCGAGGCCTCGCTGATGGCCGAGCTCGACAAGGTGCGCCCGCCCTACAACGTCAGCGTGCTGAACGCCGAATGCGCGCTGTTCGCACTGGCGCACTCCGAGGTGTTCGCAGCGCAGGCGCAGGATATTCGCGCCCAACGCGCTCTTCTTTTCGAAGCGCTGGAGACCTTGCCGGATGTGCGCGCCTACCCCAGCCAGGCCAACATGATCCTGTTGCGCGTGCCGGACGCCGCGCGCGCCTTCGAAGGCATGAGAT
The DNA here is from genome assembly GCA_964527755.1 of uncultured Ottowia sp. Lineage (GTDB taxonomy): Bacteria > Pseudomonadota > Gammaproteobacteria > Burkholderiales > Burkholderiaceae_C > Ottowia. Next base: position 7,356 of record CAZGOL010000057.1, on the reverse strand, counting down.
CGCGTGGCGTGCTGGTCAAAAACGTTTCTAAAATGCATCCCCTGCTGGCCGAGTGTCTGCGCCTGACGGTGGGCACCGCCGAGGAAAACGCGCAGATGCTGGCCGCCTTGCGAGTCTCGCTATGACAACCCAAGCACGTACCGCATCGGTCTCGCGCGACACCGCCGAAACCAAAATCGTGGTCCGCCTGAACCTGGACGGCACCGGTCGCTGCGACCTGGCCACCGGCATCGGCTTTTTCGACCACATGCTCGATCAGATCGCACGCCATGGTCTGATCGACCTGAACGTTCAATGCCAGGGCGACCTGCACATCGATGGCCACCACACGGTCGAAGACGTGGGCATCGCCATCGGACAGGCAGTGCGCCAGGCCGCGGGCGACAAGACGGGCATCGCCCGTTACGGCCACAGCTACGTGCCGCTGGACGAGGCGCTCTCGCGCGTGGTGGTCGACTTTTCCGGCCGGCCCGGCCTGGTGCTCGATGCCGCCTTCACCAGCGGCATGATCGGCGGCTTCGACACGCAACTGGTGCACGAATTCTTCCAGGGCTTCGTCAACCACGCGCACGTCACGTTGCACATCGACAACCTCAAGGGCGTCAACGCGCACCACCAGGTCGAGACCATCTTCAAGGCGTTCGGGCGTGCGCTGCGCATGGCGCTGACGCGCGATGCGCGAACCGCCGGCACGATCCCCTCGACGAAGGGTGTTCTTTAGCAATAATCGTTTGCAAGGCACGCTGGTAATGCCAGCGCAGCTATGAATATCGGAGTCAATCAGACGATCGCCGTGGTCGACTACGGCATGGGCAATCTGCGCTCGGTGGCGCAGGCGGTCACGCACGCGACGCAGGACGAGCGCGTCAACGCCGTCATCACCGCTGACCCGGCGCAGGTGCGCGGCGCGCATCGCGTGGTCCTGCCGGGCCAGGGCGCCATGGCCGACTGCATGCGCCAGTTGCGTGAGTCCGGCCTGCTGGAGGCGGTTGTCGATGCGGCCGAGCGCAAGCCGCTGTTCGGCGTGTGCATCGGCATGCAGATGCTGCTCGAGCACAGCGCCGAGGGACCCACGGCCGCCGGCACCGCGGGGCTGGGTTTGATCCCGGGCAAGGTTGAGCGTTTTGACCTGTCGGGTCAACGCGCGCCCGACGGCGGCCGTTATAAAGTGCCGCAGATGGGCTGGAACCGGGTGTTCCAGACCCGACCGCACCCCGTCTGGGGCGCGCAGTCCGACGGCCACTGGTTCTATTTCGTGCACAGCTTCTACGCGCAACCGCGCCTGGCCAGGCATTGCGCCGGCGAAACCGAGTACGGTGTTCGCTTCGCCTCGGCGATCGCACGCGATAATATTTTTGCGACCCAATTTCACCCGGAAAAAAGCGCGGCCCAGGGCCTGCAGCTTTATCGCAACTTCCTGCACTGGAACCCCTGATTCCGGCGAACTTGATTTTCCATAGCGTTCCGCGCACAACCATCAAGCGCATCACCGCATTTTTCCTGCACCGACCATGTTGCTGATTCCCGCCATCGACCTCAAGGACGGCCATTGCGTGCGCCTCAAGCAAGGCGACATGAAGCAGGCCACCATCTTCAGCGAGGCGCCGGCCGAGATGGCCGCGCACTGGCTCGCGCAGGGCGCGCGCCGCCTGCACCTGGTCGACCTGAATGGCGCCTTCGCCGGCAAGCCGAAGAACCTCGGCGCGATCAAGGCGATCCTCAAGGAGGTCAACGACGAGATTCCGGTGCAGCTGGGCGGCGGCATTCGCGACCTGGACACGATCGAGCAGTACGTCGATGCCGGGATCCGCTACGTCATCATCGGCACCGCGGCGGTCAAGAACCCGGGCTTTCTCAAGGATGCGTGCAGTGCGTTCGGCGGCCACATCATCGTCGGGCTCGATGCCAAGGACGGCAAGGTCGCCACCGATGGCTGGAGCAAACTGACCGGCCATGAGGTGGTCGACCTGGCGCGCAAGTTCCAGGACTGGGGAGTGGAGTCGATCATCTACACCGACATCGGGCGCGACGGCATGCTGAGCGGCATCAACGTCGAGGCGACGGTCAGGCTGGCGCAATCGCTGTCCATTCCCGTGATCGCCTCGGGCGGGCTGTCGGGCCTGGCCGACATCGAGGCGCTGTGCGCCGTCGAGGGTGAGGGCGTCGAGGGCGTGATCTGCGGACGAGCCATCTATTCCGGCGATCTGGATTTCGCCGCTGCGCAGCAACGCGCCGACGAGCTCAACGGCTGACCGGACCGAAGCCATGCTGGCCAAACGCATCATTCCCTGCCTGGACGTCACCGGTGGCCGTGTGGTCAAGGGTGTCAACTTCGTCGCGCTGCGTGACGCGGGCGATCCGGTCGAGATCGCGGCGCGCTACAACGAACAGGGCGCCGACGAGCTCACCTTCCTGGACATCACCGCCACCAGCGACGGGCGCGACCTGATCCTGCCGGTCATCGAGGCGGTGGCCTCGCAGGTGTTCATTCCGCTCACCGTGGGCGGCGGCGTGCGCACCATCGAGGACGTGCGCCGCCTGCTGAACGCGGGCGCCGACAAGGTCAGCTTCAACTCGGCGGCCATCGCCAGTCCGCAGGTGATCCGCGACGCATCCGCCAAATACGGCGCCCAGTGCATCGTGGTGGCGATCGACGCGCGCCGGCGCTCGGGCGACGCGATCGTCGCGCGCGGGGCGGGCTGGGACGTCTACAGCCACGGCGGACGCCAGAACACCGGACTGGATGCGGTGGCGTGGGCGCGCCAGATGGCCGAACACGGCGCTGGCGAGATCTTGCTCACCAGCATGGATCGCGACGGAACCAAGAGCGGTTTCGATCTGGAGCTGACGCGTGCCGTGAGCGACGCGGTATCGGTGCCGGTGATCGCCTCGGGTGGCGTCGGCACGCTCGATCACCTGGCCGATGGCATCCTGGTGGGCGGCGCCGACGCGGTACTGGCGGCCAGCGTGTTCCATTACGGCACCTTCACCATCGCGCAGGTCAAGCAGCACCTGGCCGCGCGCGGCATCACGGTGCGGCCCTGAACGCGGAGTCACGCAACGGCCATGTCCAACCGGCGTTCCAGCATGCGAAGGGGTCGGCGCGCTTGCTGTCCGCCGTGGCCGCCGCCCGCATGCGGCAGCCCCGAGCTTTCGATTTCGTTCAGTGAACGCGGCCTGTTGATGCATCATGCGCTCATGCGCCGCGACGTTCCCACACCCTTGCCGAGGAGCCCGTCTTGTCCACCCCCAGCCTTGAAGACTTTCTGAGCACGCTGCAGCGCCGCGACCCCCACCAGCCCGAGTTCCTGCAAGCCGTGCGCGAAGTGATGAGTTCGCTGTGGCCGTTCCTGGAAAAAAATCCCGGCTACCGCGACTTCGGCCTGCTCGAGCGCCTGTGCGAGCCCGACCGTGCGATCCAGTTTCGCGTGGCGTGGGTCGACGACCACGGACGCACACAGGTCAACCGCGCGTTTCGCGTGCAACACAGCATGGCGATCGGCCCCTACAAGGGCGGAATGCGGTTTCACCCCAGTGTCACGCTGTCGATCCTGAAGTTCCTGGCGTTCGAGCAGACTTTCAAGAACGCGCTCACCACGCTGCCGATGGGCGGTGGCAAGGGTGGCAGCGACTTCGATCCCAAGGGCAAGAGCGACGGTGAGGTGATGCGCTTTTGCCAGGCGTTGATGCTGGAGCTGTATCGACACCTGGGCGCCGACACCGACGTGCCTGCAGGCGACATCGGCGTGGGCGGGCGCGAGGTCGGCTTCATGGCCGGCATGATGAAGAAACTCGCCAACAACGCCAGCGGCGTGTTCACCGGCAAGGGCATCGCCTATGGCGGCAGCCTGATGCGACCCGAGGCCACCGGTTATGGCACGGTCTACTTCGCGCAGGAAATGCTGCGCCGCAAGCAACTGGGCTTCGACGGTCGCGGTGTCAGCGTCTCGGGCTCGGGCAACGTGGCCCAGTACGCCGCGGAGAAGGCGATGGAGCTGGGCGCCAGGGTGATTACCCTGTCCGACTCGGGCGGCACGCTGGTGCACGAGTCCGGCGTCAGCCACGGTCTGTTGCACGACTTGATGGAATTCAAGAACGTCAAGCGCGGTCGCCTGGCCGATTTCTGCAAGCGGCACAAGCTCAAGTTCGAGGCTGGTCGGCGTCCCTGGCATGTGCCGGTGGATATTGCGCTGCCTTGTGCGACGCAAAACGAGCTCGACGGCGAGGACGCCAGGACCCTGATTGCCAACGGCGCGATCTGCGTGGCCGAGGGCGCCAACATGCCCAGCACGCTGGACGCGGTCGATGCCTTCCTGGCCGCCGGCACCCTGTACGCTCCGGGCAAGGCCAGCAACGCCGGGGGCGTGGCCACGTCGGGTCTGGAGATGAGCCAGAACTCGATGCGGCTGTCCTGGACGCACAGCGAAGTCGATCTGCGCCTGCACGAGATCATGAAGGACATCCACGGCAACTGCGTGCGCCATGGCGAGCGAAAAGACGGGACGGTCAACTACGTCGAGGGCGCCAACATCGCCGGTTTCGTCAAGATCGCCGACGCCATGCTGGCGCAGGGCGTGCACTGAGTCGCCGGCCGGCGCATGACGTCGATAGAAGACCGAAATCGCCGGTTTTCTTTGGCAGGATTGCCAAAGACGCTATTAATTCAATAGTAATTCGGCACCGATGGAAAGCGGCGCCTTCGCGCACAATCGGGACATGGACTGGCTCGATCAGATCAAGTGGGACGCGCAGGGCCTGGTGCCGGTGATCGCCCAGGAGCACGGCAGTGGCGACGTGTTGATGCTGGCGTGGATGAACCGCGAGGCGCTGCAGCAGACGGCGCAACTCGGCCGCGCGGTGTACTTCAGCCGCTCGCGGGGCCGGTTGTGGTTCAAGGGCGAGGAGTCGGGCCACGTGCAGCAGGTGCACGAAATCCGCGTCGACTGCGACCAGGATGTGGTGCTGCTCAAAGTCACGCAACTCGGGCACGTGCCGGGCATCGCGTGCCACACGGGGCGCCACAGCTGTTTCTACCGGGTGCTGCGAGGCGATGGCTGGCAGCCGGTCGATCCGGTCTTGAAAGACCCCGGGACCATCTACAAATAGGGCCATGGTGACAGTCACGCATTCCGAATCCCCCGACGATGTGCTGGCGCGCCTGACCGCCGTGATCGAAAGCCGGCGGCCGGACGCGGGCGGCGATCCGTCGACCAGCTACGTGGCGCGGCTGCTGCATCGGGGACCGGACGCCTTTCTCAAGAAGATCGGCGAAGAAGCCACGGAAGTGGTGATGGCCGCCAAGGACGCCGAGCACGGGGGCGCTTGCGAGCGGATCGTCGCCGAGATGGCCGACCTGTGGTTCCATGGCATGGTGGCGCTGGCCTACTTCGGGCTCTCGGCGGCCGACGTGACCGCCGAACTCGCTCGACGCGAGGGGCTCTCCGGCTTCGAGGAAAAGGCGCTGCGCAAGGCGCGCGATCGCGAAGCTGCCGATCCGACAACGCAAGGAGGCGCATCATGAGCAACAACGACATCATTGACGTCGAACCGGCGGGCGGCCAGCGCGAAGACTCCCTCAAGAGCTGGGGCTGGGTCAGCTACATCCTGCACCTGATCGTGGCGGTGGCGGCGGTGGTGCCGGGCGCGCAGGTGAGCATCGCGCTGCTGTTGATCGCGCTGGTGATGGATCTGGTCAAAAAGGACGATGCGGCCGGTAGCTGGCAGGCGAGCCACTTTCGCTGGCGCATCCGTTCGGTCATCGGTGCGGGCCTGATGTACGTGCTGACCTTTCCGCTGTTCCTGCTGCTCTACCTGCCCGGCGCGCTGGCCTGGGTGTTGATCTCGATCTGGTTTCTCTATCGCATCGTCAAGGGCATGGTGCGCATGAACGCGAATCGCTCGGTCGATGGCTGAGCCGAACGGCAGCGCGCAACCCGTCGACACTCCACGCCGGCGCGCTCGCCACGCCACGTCGCCGCAGGTGGTGAACCTGGCGCTTCAGGGCGGTGGCTCGCACGGCGCTTTCACGTGGGGCGTGCTGGATGCCCTGCTGGAAGACGGCTGCCTGACGTTCGAGGGCGCCAGCTGCGCCAGCGCCGGCGCCATGAACGCCGTGGTGCTGGCGCACGCGCTCGTGCGCGCGCGCCACGATGGCCTGCACGGACAGGACGCCAACGAGGCGGCGCGCGTGGCGTTGCGCCGATTTTGGGATGGCGTGGGCGTGCTGGGCAATTTCAGCGCCGGCCTGCCGCTGCCGATGGCGCAGGTGGTGGCGACCTGGTTTTCGCAATGGATCAGCCCGGCCCAGGCCAACCCGCTGGACGTCAACCCCTTGCGTCGACTGCTGCTCGAACAGGTGGATTTCGATCTGCTGCAGCACGACTCGGCGATGAAGCTGTTCATCTGCGCCACCAACGTCCGCACCGGCGCGGGCGAGGTGTTCACCGGCAGGCAGGTGAGCGTCGACGCGGTGATGGCATCGGCCTGTCTGCCGACGGTGTTTCGGCCGGTCGAAATCGACGGCGAGCTGTACTGGGATGGCGGCTATTCGGGCAATCCGGCGCTTCACCCGCTGATCTACCACACGCGCAGCCCGGACGTGATCCTGGTGCAGATCAACCCGGTGGCCGCGCCGTTCAGCGCCGATGCCAGCGCGCAGGACATCATGGAGCGTGTCAACGAGATCACCTTCAACGCGCCCTTGCTGGCCGAGTTTCGAGCCATCGAGTTCGTCGCTCGCCTGCTCGACGAGGGGCGACTGGATGCGTCGCGTTACCGCAAGATGCTGCTGCATCGGGTGGACGGCGGAGCGGCGCTGGCGGGGTACGGCTCGGCCAGCAAGATGCGCGCCGACCGTGCATTCCTGCAACGCCTGTTCGAACTCGGCCGCGCGGTCGGCGTGCGCTGGCTCGAGCAGCATTTCGAGTGCATCGGGGTGCGCGCCAGCGCCGTTGCGGCCACCTGAACGGGCGCGCAAGACCATTTTGGAAGGATCACGAGCATGAACACGCCGCCGCACAACGACCCCAACTGCATCTTCTGCAAGATCGTGGCCGGTCAGATCCCCGCCCGGAAGGTCTATGAAGACGACGAACTGCTGGCGTTTCACGACATCGCGCCCTGGGCGCCGATCCACTTCATGATCATTCCCAGGGTGCACATCGCGTCGCTCGCCCATGCGGGGCCGGAACACGCGGCGCTGCTGGGGCGCATCCTGACGCTGGCGCCCAGGCTGGCGCTGGAACAGGGGTGCTCGCCTTACCCGGAAGGCGGCTTTCGCGTGGTCATCAACACCGGCACCGGGGCGGGTCAGGAAGTGCACCATCTTCACGTGCACGTCATTGGCGGGCCACGTCC
>CAZGOL010000056.1:12252-14383 GCA_964527755.1 uncultured Ottowia sp. | reverse complement strand
ATCCTGGCCGACAAGCACAAGAACGCGGTTTACCTGGGTGAGCGCGATTGCTCCATGCAGCGGCGCCATCAGAAGGTGATCGAGGAAGGACCGGCGCCGGGCATTCCGCGTCGCCAGATCGAACGCATCGGAGAGCGCTGCGTGGCCGCCTGCAAGAAGATTGGTTACCGAGGTGCCGGCACCTTCGAGTTCCTGTACGAGGGCGGCGAGTTCTATTTCATCGAAATGAACACCCGCGTGCAGGTCGAGCATCCAGTCACGGAGTGGATCACCGGCGTCGACATCGTTCGCACCCAGATCATGGTGGCCGCCGGCGAGAAACTGCCCTTCACCCAGCGGCAGATCCAGATCAAGGGTCACGCCATCGAGTGCCGCATCAATGCGGAGGATCCCTACAAGTTCACTCCGTCGCCCGGGCGCATCACGCTGTGGCATGCACCGGGGGGGCCGGGGGTGCGGATCGATTCTCACGTCTACAACAACTATTTCGTGCCGCCCAATTACGATTCCATGATCGGCAAGATCATCGTCTTCGGCGATACGCGTGAGCAGGCGATCGCCCGCATGCAGACGGCGCTGCTGGAAACCGTGGTGGAAGGAATCCGCACCAACATTCCGCTGCACCAGGACTTGCTGGTGGACGCGCGCTTTCGCGAGGGCGGCACCAACATTCACTACCTCGAGCATTGGCTTGCCGAGCGTCGCCACTGACACGCAAAATGGTCCGGCGCCCGTGGTGATCGAGCGCCGTGGCGTGCAAAAGTCGATGCCGATGGCTCGTGACTGCCTGCCCGAAAAGCATGATGTTCGAGTTGCGTCTGGTTTGTCCTGAATCGGCGGTGGAGCCGATCAGCGAGGCACTGCAGGCGCTGGATGCGCTCAGCGTCAGCGTGGAAGACGCCGACGCGGGGACGCAGGGCGAGCAGGCGTTGTTCGGTGAGCCGGACATGCCGCCGCCGGCGGGCCACTGGGTGCGTTCCACCGTGTCGGCACTGTTCAGCAGCCAGGCTGCAGCCGAGGACGCCAGCCGATTGCTGGACGCGCAAGACTTCTTCGCGGGCAGCTCGATGGTGAGTCTGACGGCCGTTCCGGATCAGGATTGGGTGCGCCTGACCCAGGCCCAATTCGAACCCGTGCCAATCACGCCTGATTTCTGGATCGTCCCGAGTTGGTGCGACGTGCCGATCGCGGCCACGCGGGTGATTCGACTCGACCCCGGCCTGGCGTTCGGAACCGGAACGCACCCGACGACGCGCATGTGCCTGCGCTGGATTGCCGCGCACGTGACACGTGGGCAGCGCGTGCTGGACTACGGATGTGGGTCCGGCATCTTGGCCATCGCGGCGGTGCTGCATGGCGCGGGTTCCGTGGACGCCGTGGACATCGATCCGGCCGCGGTGCGTGCCACATCGGACAACGCTCTCGTCAACGGCGTGCGGCTGATGACAGGATCGCCGGAGCAGGCCGAGGGCGTCTACGATGTGGTGCTGGCCAACATCCTGGCCACACCGCTGAAGGTGCTGGCGCCCTTGTTGTGCGCGCATGTGGCGCAAGCTGGGGCACTGGTCCTCGCCGGAGTCCTAGAGCGTCAGGTCGACGAGCTTGGTCAAGCCTACGGCCCCTGGTTGACGCTGGATGTCGCAGATCGGCAGGAGGGCTGGGTTCTGCTGACCGCGCGACGCGACTGAACGGACGGGCGGCGCACCCGCGGGTGCTACCTACAATGATTCACTGATGAGCCTGATCACGCGTTGCCCCTTGTGCCAGACTTCGTTTCGGGTCGTGCCCGACCAGTTGCGCATTGCATCGGGCCTGGTGCGCTGCGGCCACTGCGGCGAGATATTCGATGGCTCGGCACATCTGCAGGGGCAACCGGAACCGCCGTCCGCTGATCTGATCGACCTGCTCGGACGGGGCGATGGTGCGGACGCCGCGAGCCAGCCACTGCAGGCAGCGCCAGCCGATCCGATGCAACAGCACCCGGTGACACCGCAACCTCCAAGTTGCACAGTCGAGTCCGAGCAACCGCCGATTGAGTTGCAGGGCCATTCATTGACCGCCGCCGCGGCACCGATGCCGCTCGTGGAAGCGGTGCTCAAAGCGTCTGCGGTTGCTCCAACGCAGGAACGCC
>CAZGOL010000056.1:9875-12152 GCA_964527755.1 uncultured Ottowia sp. | reverse complement strand
CCGCTCGTGGAAGCGGTGCTCAAAGCGTCTGCGGTTGCTCCAACGCAGGAACGCCGGCATGCCGACGAACTGAAATCGGGCCGATCCGAGCCGCTGGAGGATGCAAGGCACGCAACAGCGCCGGCGGCGCACGCGATGGCTGATCCAGAGCAGGGCGAAGACTGGTGTTCCTCAGAGCACGATTCACGAACGGATGCCGTCGTCGGTGCAGACGTTCCACAAGAGGTGCCCGTCGGTTCGGAGGTTGATCGCGCTGCCATCGATCCGCCGGACCTTTCCACGATGACAACCGCGGAGTCGGTGCGGGGGCCACGCGCTGAAGACGCCATTGAGGTGGCTGAGACCACTTCCCCCACCGAACAGGCCGTGGCAGCGCGAAAACCGAGACACGACACACCGACGTTCGTGGTCCAGGCGCGTCAGCGCGCATTCTGGGATGCCGGCCCGATGCGAGCGGGGTTGTGGCTGGTGGCTTTGCTGCTGGGGCTCGGGCTGGTGGGTCAGCTGGCGGTGCAGCAACGCGACTGGCTCGCCGCGCGGTATCCGCAACTGATGCCTGCGCTCACGGCGTTGTGCCAACCGATCGATTGCCGGGTCCATCCCTATCGCCGGCTGGAGGCGATCGTCATCGACGGTTCCAGCTTCAATCGTGCCAGTTCGAACGAGTTCAACTTCAGCGTGACGCTGCGCAACAGCGCCAATCTACCGCTTGCGACCCCGGCGCTGGAACTGGCGTTGACCGATCTGCAGGAGCGGGTCCTGGTGCGACGCGTGGTGCTGCCATCGGAGATCGGGGCACCACGTGCTCTGGCCGCGCGTGGGGAGTTCAATGGTGCAAGCGTTCTCTCGGTCGCGGCTGCGGCCGAGCCTTCAGCCATCACCGGGTATCGGCTGGTGGCGTTCTATCCGTGATCGGCCGCGCAACCGGAATGCGACGCTGCTGGCTTCATCGATCTTTCCTGCACCCTCCTGCTCATGGCAACCCTGATCTGCGGCTCGTTGGCGTTTGACACCATCATGGATTTCGAAGGGCGGTTTGCGGCGCAGATCCTGCCCGACCAGCTTCACATCCTGAACGTTTCATTCCTGGTGCCGCACTTGCGGCGCGACTTTGGCGGTTGTGCCGGCAACATCGCGTACGCGATGAGGCAACTGGGCGGGACTCCCATTCCCATGGCAACGCTGGGACGTGATGGCGCCGATTACGTGGATCGCCTGCGGGCGCAGGGCATCAGCACCGAGTTTGTTCGCGAGCTCAGGGACGCTTACACCGCGCAGGCCATGATCATGACGGATCGTGACAACAACCAGATCACCGCGTTTCACCCTGGCGCGATGATGCAGGCGCACGTCACACACATCCATGCCCGGGCGGACCTGCGCCTGGGCATTGTCGCTCCGGATGGGCGCGAGGCCATGATCCAGCACGCCCTCGAGTTCCATGCCAGCGGCATTCCGTTCGTGTTCGATCCAGGCCAGGGTCTGCCGATGTTCGATGGCCCCGCGTTGGCGGAGCTGGTCGCGCTCGCGAGTTGGATCACCGTGAACGACTACGAAGGCAGGATGCTGTGTGATCGGATGGGGATCGAGCTGGCTGAGCTCTCGCGTCGGGTGCGTGGGTTGGTGGTGACGCTAGGGGCCGAAGGCTGTGACCTGTGGCAAGCGGGGGCACGTGTGCATGTGCCAGGCGTTCAGGCCGCGCAGGTCGTCGATCCCACGGGTTGTGGCGATGCATGGCGCGGCGCACTGCTGTACGGGTTGGAGCAGGGTTGGCCACTCGAGCGCTGCGCGCGGGTGGGTAACCAGATCGGTGCACTGAAGGTTGCCTCGCGCGGACCCCAGAACTATGTGGTCGATCAAGGCGTCCTCGACGCCATCCACCGAAGCGGTGCGACCTAGAGGCCGTGCAGACCAGGCATCGGAGTGTTCATGAAAAATCCCGTGCAGAAGCGTGGCTCCTGCACGGGATGATCAGCGGGCGGTGGCCGTGCCACCGCCACGGGCCGCAGGCTCAGGGCTTGGCGGCCGTCGGGAACGGCCACGCGGCCTGTGGGCTCAGCGTGGTCTTGGCTGCCGGCTTCTTGGCGGGCGCAGCCTTTTTTGCAGGCGCTTTTTTGGCGGCTACTTTTTTCGCCGGTGCCTTCTTGGCGGCGGCTTTCTTGGCAGGCGCTTTTTTGGCGGCTACTTTTTTCGCCGGTGCCTTCTTGGCGGCGGCTTTCTTGGCAGGCGCTTTTTTGGCGGCTACTTTTTTCGCCGGTGCCTTCTTGGCGGCGGCTT
>CAZGOL010000056.1:0-9775 GCA_964527755.1 uncultured Ottowia sp. | reverse complement strand
CTACTTTTTTCGCCGGTGCCTTCTTGGCGGCGGCTTTCTTGGCAGGCGCTTTTTTCGCCGCCGGTTTCTTCGCAGTTGCCATTTTTTTCTCCTTGATCAAGTTGAACAATCAACAGAAGGAAACACTTCGGGTCCACTGGACTGCGCGAAGTGGCGCATGGCGCTGGGGCAACGCCCACCACCATGAACTCGGGTGCATCCGATCGACGGCGGCATGGCGCCGCCGATGGTCGGGTGCGAATTCGATGATCAACACGGTTTCGTCGCCGGGTCAGTCCCACGACAACGCGCCACCGGACTGGTATTCGATGACGCGGGTTTCGAAGAAATTGCGCTCCTTCTTCAGATCGAGCATCTCGCTCATCCAGGGGAACGGGTTTTTCTCGTTCGGATGGAGCGGCTCCAGGCCGATCTGGGTAGCGCGGCGATTGGCGATGTAGCGAAGATAGCCCTTGAACATCGAGGCGTTGAGTCCGAGCACGCCGTTGGGCATGGTGTCTTCGGCGTAGCGGTACTCGAGCTCGATGGCCCGCTCGAACAGGTCCCGGACCTCGGCACGCAAGGTGGAAGTCCAGAGGTGCGGGTTCTCGAGTTTGATCTGGTTGATCAGGTCGATGCCGAAGTTGCAGTGCATCGACTCATCGCGCAGGATGTACTGGTATTGTTCGGCTGCGCCCACCATCTTGTTCTGGCGACCGAGAGCCAGGATTTGCGTGAAGCCGACGTAGAAGAACAAGCCTTCCATCAGGCACGCGAACACGATCAGCGACTTGAGCAACGCCTGATCGGACTCCGGCGTACCGGTAGAAAAGGCCGGATCCATGATGACGTCGATGAACGGAATCAGGAACTCGTCCTTGTCGCGGATCGAGGCGACCTCGTGGTAGGCATTGAAGATCTCTCCCTCATCCAGTCCCAGCGACTCGACGATGTACTGGTAGGCGTGGGTGTGGATGGCTTCCTCGAACGCCTGGCGCAAAAGGAACTGGCGGCATTCGGGCGCCGTGATGTGGCGGTAAGTGCCCAGCACGATGTTGTTGGCGGCCAGCGAGTCGGCGGTGACGAAAAAACCCAGATTGCGCTTGACGATGCGCCGCTCGTCCGCGCTCAATCCGTTGGGGCTCTTCCACAGCGCGATGTCGCGGGCCATGTTGATCTCCTGCGGCATCCAGTGGTTGGCGCAGGTGGCGAGGTACTTGTCCCACGCCCACTTGTACTTGAAGGGCACCAACTGATTGACGTCGGTGTGGCCGTTGATGATGCGCTTGTCGGCAGCGTTGACGCGGCGCTGGATCTCGCTGGCGCGCGGCATGGACGGCACTGAGGCGTGAGGCGACTCCAGTACCGACTGCAGTCGCGACTGCAGTTTGGAAGAAGAGAGTTCGTCGTTCCAGGTCAGCATGATTTTCAGATGCTCCGATTATGGGAGCATCGCAAGAAAATGCAAAGCATTCCGTTGCACTGTTCCCGAGTTGATGGGGTGGTGTGTTGCGACAAGGCATCGCCGGAAGCTTCGAGCGTGATCACTGACACGCTTCGCATCCCGGATCATCGATGGCGCAAAAGCGGATGTCGCTGGCGGGAATTGCGTTCGCGTCGAGCGCGGCGTGCGTCGATGACCCGACTGCGGAACTCACGCTGGCGCCAGGGTCTGCGCCGGCGGGCACGGCGTTGAGGCGACCCGATTGCACCGTGGATTTCTCGGCCCGCGTCGCGCTGCTCGAGCGCAGGTAGTACGTGGTCTTGACGCCACGCAGCCAGGCCAGCTTGTACGTCTCGTCGAGTTTCTTGCCTGACACGCCAGCCATGTAGAGGTTCAGGCTCTGCGCCTGGTCGATCCATTTCTGGCGCCGCGCAGCGGCCTCGACCAACCAGTGTGGCTCGATTTCGAACGCAGTGGCGTAGAGTCGCTTGAGATCGAGTGGGACCCGATCGATCGGGAGCACTGAGCCATCGAAGTGCTTGAGGTCCATCGCCATCACCTCGTCCCACAGACCCAGGCGCTTCAAGTCGCGCACCAGGTGCTGGTTGATGACGGTGAACTCACCCGACAGATTGCTCTTGACCGACAGGTTGCTGAAGGACGGCTCGATGGAGGCGTCGACGCCGACGATGTTGCTGATGGTGGCGGTGGGCGCGATGGCCACGCAATTGGAGTTGCGCATGCCGTGGCGCGCGAGCCGGGCACGCAAGGCGTCCCAGTCCAGTGTGCTGGAGCGGTCGACTTCCACGTGGCCGCCGCGTGCCTGAGCCAGCAACTCCAGGGTGTCGAGTGGCAGCACCCCTTGATCCCAGAGGGAGCCGTCGTAGCTGGAGTAGCGTCCGCGCTCGGCGGCCAGCCTGATCGAAGCGTCGTAGGCGTGGTAGCAGAGTGCCTCCATCGATTCATCGGCAAATTGCACGGCTTCGGTGCTGGCGTAGGGAATGCGCAGCGCATGCAGCGCGTCCTGGAACCCCATGATGCCCAGGCCCACGGGGCGGTGGCGCAGGTTGGCGTCGCGCGCCTTCTTGACGGCGTAGTGGTTGATGTCGATCACGTTGTCGAGCATGCGCATGGCGCTCGCCACTGTCCGCGCCAGCTTGCCCTGGTCGATGCGGCCTTCCTTCAGGTGCTGGCGCAGGTTGACCGATCCGAGGTTGCACACCGCGATTTCGCTGTCGCTGGTGTTGAGCGTGATCTCGGTGCACAGGTTGCTCGAATGCACCACCCCCGCATGTTGTTGCGGCGACCGGATGTTGCAGGCGTCCTTGAAGGTGATCCAGGGGTGGCCGGTCTCGAACAGCATCGAGAGCATCTTGCGCCACAGATCGACGGCCGGCATGGTCTTGGTCGGTTGGATCTCGCCGCGGGCTGCCTTGGTCTCGTATGCCACGTAGGCACGTTCGAACGCGGCACCGAACTGGTCGTGCAGGTCGGGCACGCTGTCGGGCGAAAACAAGGTCCAGTCGCCTTTTTCCATTACGCGGCGCATGAACAGATCGGGTACCCAGTTGGCGGTGTTCATGTCGTGCGTGCGGCGGCGGTCGTCGCCGGTGTTCTTGCGCAACTCGAGGAACTCCTCGATGTCCAGGTGCCAGGTTTCCAGGTAGGCGCACACGGCGCCCTTGCGTTTGCCCCCCTGGTTGACGGCGACCGCGGTGTCACTGGCCACCTTCAGGAAGGGCACCACGCCTTGCGATTCGCCATTGGTGCCCTTGATGTGGCTGCCCAGAGCGCGCACGCGCGTCCAGTCGTTGCCCAGACCGCCGGCGTACTTGGACAGCAGCGCGTTTTCCTTGAACGCCTCGTAGATGCCTTCCAGATCGTCGGGCACCGTGGTCAGGTAGCACGACGACAGCTGCGGGCGTCTGGTGCCGCTGTTGAACAGGGTCGGCGTGCTGCTCATGAAATCGAACGCGGAGAGCAACTCGTAAAACTCGATGGCGCGCGCCTCGCGGTCGACCTCGTTCAGCGCCAACCCCATCGCCACGCGCATGAAGAAAGCCTGGGGCAGTTCGATGCGGCGCTTGCCCAGGTGCAGGAAATAGCGGTCATAGAGGGTCTGCAGCCCGAGGTAGTCGAATTGCAGGTCGCGCTCGGGCTTGAGCGCCGCCGCCAGCCGCTTGAGGTCGAACTGCAACAGGCGCTCGTCGAGCAGCTGGTGCTCGACGCCCTGCTGTATGAAGCGGGGGAAATACTCGACGTGGTGGGCTGCCAGACCCGGCAGGTCGAGTGACTCGCCCAGCACCTCCCGGGCGATCGTGTGCAGCAGAAGGCGTGCCGTGACATACGTGTAGTCGGGCTCGCGCTCGATCAGCGTGCGTGCGGCCAGGATCGCCGCCTTGTACACCTCCTCCAGCGGGATGCCGTCATACAGATTGCGCAAGGTCTCTGCGAGAATCGGTTCGCTTCGAATATCCGGTCCGAGACCTGCACAGGCTTGCACAAAAAGTGCCTCCAAGGCTTGTTGGTCAAGCCGAACAAGCTCCTCGTTTTGTAGTACGCGGAGGGTCGTATCCGGCGTGGAGCGTGTGGTTTTTTGCAACGCACGCTCCTGTGCACGGCGTTCGCGATAGAGCACGTAGGCGCGCGCCACCTCGTGGTGACCACCACGCATCAGCGCAAGTTCGACCTGATCCTGCACGTCCTCGATGTGGAAGGTGCCGCCACCGGGGCGAGAGCGCATGAGCGCCCGCTGCACCGTCTCGGTCAGTTGATCGACCAGCTCCCGCACGCTCGCCGAGGCTGCACTCTGGGCTCCATGCACGGCAAGGAAGGCCTTCATCATCGCGACGGCGATCTTGCTCGGCTCGAACACGACCACAGCTCCATTGCGTCGCATGACCTGGTAGTGGGCCAATGCGCCACCGGCGGATCCAGTGGTCGGGGTGGATGTGATGGCGGGCGCGGCCGCATCGGACTGGGCGCTGAAGGCAGTCTGCATGGGATCCTCTTGGGAGCAGTGGAAAAGGGGGGGCGATGGTCGGAGTGCGGTATGCGGGCACCACACCGCCGATGAACAGTCACCGTCAACACACTATATATAGTGTTTAAACTGACTTCAACACACAATTTGTAGTGTGTTTCTTTTTCACCATCGGCATCGCGACACTCGTTTGACAGCGCGCGCGGGCTGTGTGGCGCTGGCGCCGCATGCCGACCCGGGCGTTGGCCGAGTCAGTCCGACGGGTGGAGGGGAAAGCGTTTGGCGGGCCACCCCAGCCGGCGCTGCAGTGCACGCCAGTCGAAGCCGGGGCCGGGATCGTGCTTGCGGCCAGGCGCGATGTGCTCGTGCCCGGCGACGGATTCGATCGGATAGCGAGTGGCCAGGTCCAAGCACAAGCGGGACAACACGCGGTATTGGGCGGGTTCGAACATGCCGCCCTCCAGTCCTTCGAGCTCGATGCCGACCGAGTAGTCGTTGCAGTCGGGTACGCCCCGAAAGCACGATGCGCCTGCGTGCCAGGCGCGGGCATCGCAACTCACGAACTGCCACAGCGTGCCGTCGCGCTCGATGTAGAAATGCGCCGACACGTGGAGACCTCGAAGTTGCTCGAAATAGGGGTGCAGCCGGCAGTCGAGCGTGTTGGTGAACAGGGCCTGCACGTGCCTGCCACCGAACTCGCCGGGCGGCAGGCTGATGGAATGCACCACGATGAGGGAGATCGGCACCGCCTGCGGCCTGGGCTCGCAATTGGGCGAGGCGAGCACGCGCGCATCGGCGTGCCATCCGTCGCGCCAGCGCGTGCGCGCCTCAGGTGGCGGCGTGGGCACCCGGTTTCGCGCTGGCTGGCGCCGTGATGCCCAGGCGCGCCATTCGGCAGCGCATCTGGCGCGCGTTGATGCCCAGGTGCGCCGCGGCAGCGGCGGCGTCGAAGCCGGCATGATCGAGGGCACTCGTCAGCAGCGTCCGCTCCTGTTCGTCCAAACGCGAGCCGAGATCGGCCGCCGGGGCGGCCAGCGGCGCGGGTGCCGCAGATGGCGCCCGTGGCGTCGGGTGAGGTTCGACCGCCGGTGGCGGTTGCAGCGGCTCGGGGGCTGCCGCTGGCTCGAGTGGCGTCAAGGCACCGAAATCGGAGTCGCGGTTCTCGCCCAGCGCGATCGCGCGATGCAGCAGGTTCTCCAGTTCGCGCACGTTACCGTGCAGCGGAGCGCTGGCGATCCGGGCCAGTTGTTCGGGCGACAGGTCGACCGGATGCATTCCCGATTCGGCGCCGATGCGTGCGAGCAGCGCCTGGCAGATCGCCGGAATGTCCTCGCGGCGGTCCCGCAGCGGGGGGATAGTGATCTCGATGACGTTCAGGCGATAAAACAGGTCTTGCCGGAAGCGCCCCGTCTGCACCTCGGCGGCCAGGTTCTTGTGGGTCGCGCTCACGATGCGCACGTTGACCGGCTCTTCCTGCGTCGCGCCCACCGGCCGCACCCGCCGCTCCTGGATCGCACGCAGCAGCTTGGCCTGCATGGCCAGCGGGAGGTCGCCGATCTCGTCCAGAAACAGCGTGCCACCGGCGGCGGCATGAAAGAAACCTTGGCGATCCTGGGTCGCACCGGTGTAGGAGCCCTTGCGGGCACCGAAGAACTCGGCTTCCAGCAGGTTCTCGGGAATGGCGCCGCAATTGACCGGAACGAAGGGGCCATCGCCGCGGTGGCTGCAGGCATGAATGGCACCGGCGGCCAGTTCCTTGCCGGTGCCCGACTCGCCCAGCACCAACACCGGGGCCATGCTATTGGCGACCTTGGCGATGCGCTTGCGCACCGAACGCATGACAGCCGACTCCCCCACCAGCCTGGCCAGGGCCTGGCTGCCGGGCGCGGCGGGTTCGGCCGTGGGAGCCGCCATTGCCACCGCCACGGCACCGCCGGCTGGCGTCAGGTCGGCGGGCCCGGTGGCGGACACGTGTGCCTGTAGCGCCGAGTTCACCACGCTGCGAAACTGCTTGAGATCGACCGGCTTGGTGAGGTAGTCGAAGGCGCCGCTCTTGAGCGCCTCCACGGCGTTCTCGGCCGAGCCATACGCGGTGATCATGATGCAGCGCTCGTGGCGTCGCGCTGCCGTGAGTTCGCGCACCAGCTGCAAGCCGTCGCCATCAGGCAGGCGCATGTCGGTGATGACGACGTCGAAGCGCTCTGTCGCGAGCAGGTGCCGCGCATCGGCCAGCGATTCCGCCGTCCGCACCTGATGGCCTTCGCGCAGCAGCGTCAGTTCGTAGAGCGTGCGCAAATCGGGTTCGTCGTCGAGCACCAGCACGCGGGCGGCGTCGAAGGATACCGGGTCGGTCTTCATGAGATGGTGAGTTCTTCCAGGTTCCAGATCGAATGACCGCCGGGCGCGCGCCGGAAGTGGATGAAGAACTCGTTGCCTTCAACCAGCGCGCCATTTTGCTCGCGCACTCGGCGCTCGTGGGCGATGGTGGCGCCGTGCCGCTCGCACAGTTCGCGGCTGATGAACAGGCCGAGGCCGCTGGAGCGGCTTTCCGACGAGAAGAAGGGTTCGAACAGGTGGCGCAACACCGACGCCTCCAGGGGCGCGCCGTTGCTCCACACCAGCAAGACCACAGGGCCGTGGCGAATCGTCTCGGTTTCGACCTGGATCGACCCGCGCTGACTGCCGGCGTAGCGGGCGGCGTTGTCCAGCAGGTTGACCAGCAACCGGCGCAGATGATCGTGCGCGAACCGGACGTGGACGTCGTGGGCCCGCAGGTTCACCGTCAGTCGCTGACCCGCCCCGTGCTGGTCCGCCCACTCGGCGCAAAAATCGTGACACTCCTGATCCAGCGCGACGGCTTGCGAGAGGCCGGGCTGGCCCTGCACGCGGGCGACGTCGAGCACGTCGTCGACGATGTGCGCCAGTCGCTCGCTGTTGTGCCGGATCATGGTGGTCAGGCGCCGTTGCGCGGGCGCTGTCAGTTCCTCCTCCAGCAAGGCATTGGCCTGGCTGATGGCTGCCAGGGGGTTGCGCAACTCGTGTGCCACGGCGGCCGACATGCGACCCATCGAGGCGAGCTTTTCGGTTCGCAACTGGGCTTCCATTTCGCGCAAATCCTGCAGGAACAGCACGCACAACGGCGGATCGTCGGCGCCCAGGGACGGGGTGCGCTCGGTGCGCACCTTCAGCTGGCTGGCGTGCCGGTCCTCGTGGTGCAGGGTGAGTTCGTAGCCCTGCACCGGATCTCCCGAAAAAGTGAGTTGCACGATGTGCCGCAGCTCGGCCCAAGCCGGGTTGTCGCCCAAATTGAAGCGATCGGGCGTCACTTCCTCATCGGAGCCGAGCATCAGCCGTGCCGCGGGATTGGCGGCGCGCACCGTGCCGTGCGTGTCAACCACCAGCACCCCGTCATTGAGTGTCTCGATCACCAGGTTGTTGACCAGCGTCTGCATTTGCGCCTCGGTTCGGCTGCGTCGCGCCATTAGCTGCTCGCGCCGCAGGCGAACGGCCAGGTGGTGAGTCAGCCACGCCAACGCGAGCAAGCCCGCGCCCATGAGACCGGCCTGGGCGAGTTCGGTCGCTCCGGTGATCGGCGCAGCGCGCGCGTTGATCGCCGCATCGGTCAGCAGAATCAACGCCACCATGGCGGCGGTGCCCAGCGCCACCGCTCGCGAACCGAGGATGGCCGCCATCAACACCGGCAGCGCCATCAGAGGGGTGTAGTGGATGCCGGTGGCCTGCTGCGCCTGCAGGAACCCGAAATACAGGACGTCGATGCCGACCGTGTACACCCACTGTGCATTGAATGCCCGTTCGGGTCCGTGCGGGCGGGCCAGCACCCGGGTCGCCAGGGTGAACAGCAGGTACGCGCCGCTCAGGCCGACGCTCCACAGCGGCAATTCGGATGAGAGTTGGCGCGCGCTCAGGTGCAACGACAGGATCACCAGCGCCAGCAGCACGCGCGCCGACATGAAGGCGTTCCAGAGCCGTTCGAAACTGACGGGATCCACCGGCGCCCGACGATGGGAAGGAGCGGGTGTTCCCGCGAGCTGGCCGGATGGCGGGGGCAGGCTGACACCAAACCAGTTCGGCCCGTCCGCCGCTGCGTCCGGAGCACGCGCGCGTGCCCGCGCTGGCTTAGTCACCCTCGGCCTCTCGTCGATGGCCCTCGCAACAATACTCCCCCCGTTTGCCGTGCACGACCGAAGGCTGTGGCACGTGCAGGCCGCAACGGTCGCACGCCACCATCGGGAGCGCGCGCCGGGGTCGCTCGCTGGCTGTCGCACCCGGTCGATGGACGGTGCGCCCACGCCGCCACAGCCACACCCCCAGCAGGATGGCCAGCAGGACGATCAGCAGCTTCATGGGGTGCGCCCCAGCAGCACTTCCATGACGAAGCGCGAACCCGCATAACCCAGCAGCAGCAGACCCGCGCCCACGTTGAGCATGCGCACGGCGCGCCGGCCGCGCCAGCCAAAGCGCCAGTGGCCCAGCAGCAGCGCGGCAAAAACGATCCAGGACAGCAGAGTGAACACGTTCTTGTGTGTCCAGCGCCAGCCCACATGCGTCGGTCCATACAACTGCTCGCCGAACAGCAGACCCGCCAGCAGGGTGAGCGTGAGCAACGCGAAGCCCGCGTCGATGAAGCGGAACATCAGGCGTTCGAGCGTCAGCAAGGGCACGCCACCATCCTGACCTGGTGCTGCATGGCGCATCTGGCGCTCGGCTCGCGTCATCAGCCAGCCGTGCGCGACGGCCGCGGCGAACAGGCCGTAGGCCGACAGGCCCAGCGCCCAGTGCAGGCCCAGCAGCGGCGACGACGTTGTCGGCAGCGGCGCACCCGGGAAAATCAGAGCCAGCGCGATGGCGACTGATCCGAAGCCGGCCAGTGTCCAGCGCGCCGGCATGCGCGGGTAGAGCTGGCTTTCGATGGCGTACACCGTGAGCGCCAGCCACACCGTGATCGAAATCGTCTGCGCGAAACCGAAGCGCGGCGCCTCGACCACGAGCATCCATGCCAGCTGCAGGCCGTGCAGCACCCAGGCCAGCGTCAGAACGCGTCGCGCCGTGATCGCTCCGATCGCGCGCGCCGCCAGCGCCGGCACGGCGTAGGCCAGCGCAGCCGCCACGCCAAGCAGCAGCCCGAGCGGAGAGGGACTGGCTAGAATCATGAGCACAGTTTAGCGGCTCGCCCCGCTCCCGGCGGGCCTCTTGCAGGCAACGCCTGCCGTCTTTTGCCCGTCCTCGCTGCGACGCGCCCAGCCCATGGCCTCCACCCTCACCGACAAACTCTCCGGCCTGGTCAAGAAGATCAGCGGCCAGGCGCGCATCACCGAAAGCAACGTGCAGGACATGCTGCGCGAGGTGCG
>CAZGOL010000055.1:0-14695 GCA_964527755.1 uncultured Ottowia sp. | reverse complement strand
GGGCGGGTCAGGAAGTGCACCATCTTCACGTGCACGTCATTGGCGGGCCACGTCCGTGGCACAGGGGTTGAGGCGGGTGGCGGCGCAGGTACCGTCTGACGTCACCGCGGTCTAAAATGATTGCCAGCGTGCCACATCGATTGGCGCAAGGAGTATCACCATGGGTTCGTTTTCCATTTGGCACTGGCTGATCGTGCTGCTGATCGTGGTCATGATCTTCGGTACCAAGAAACTCAAGAACATCGGTTCCGACCTGGGTGGCGCGGTCAAGGGTTTCAAGGACGGCATGAAGGACGGGGCCGCGGACGCGCCCGCCGACGCACCGGCCGGGCAGGTCACCAACGCCGCCGCGCACAAGGAAACCATCGACGTCGAGGCCAAGCAGAAAAGCTGAACCTTGCCGTTGAGCGGTTCGCGCCGAGTCCGATCGCAGATGGCTTGGCTCGAACAACCCCCGACCCAAGGTCCCTGACCGACCCATGCTCGATCTCGGCATTTCCAAGATGGCGCTGATCGGCGCCGTCGCGCTGATCGTGATCGGCCCCGAGAAGCTGCCGCGCGTGGCCCGCACCGTCGGCACGTTGCTGGGCAAGGCGCAGCGCTATGTGGCCGATGTCAAGGCCGAAGTCAACCGCGCGATGGATGTCGACGAGCTTCGCAAGATGAAGGAGACGGTGGAGCAGGCTGGCCGCGACGTCGAGCAGACCATTCATTCGACCAGGGCCGATTTCGAGAAGGACTGGAGTGAAGCCACCGCGGGCCTGGAGTCAACCGACGCCGTATCCGAATCCGGCCCCGACTGGACACCACCGCCGCCTGAATACCGCCGCCCCGACAAGAACTGGCGGCTCAAGCGTGGCGCCACGCCGCTTTGGTACAAGACGCGCCACGGCGTGCGCCGCCAGGTGCAGTCGGGTGCGGCGCGCGTGGCGCGGTTTCGCCCCAAACGCTCGGGATGACGCTGCGCCGCGCGCGACGGCGTTGACGGCGCACCAGGTGCCGGCAAACCGACTCCAGCGCTGCGCCGTCGACGACGTGCCGGCAGCCGGACCATCGCAGTCGCCCGGGCTGCGACAATTGCAGTCTCCATGACCGAACCCAAGTCCAGTCCCGAACCCGAAGACGAACTCGCCGGAACCGAGCAACCCTTCGTCGCGCACCTGATGGAATTGCGCGACCGGATGATCAAGTCGATCGTTGCCGTCGGCGTGGTGGCGGGCGCGTTGGCCATCTATCCGGGCCCGGGCGAGTTGTACGACCTGCTGGCGGCGCCGCTCGTGGCGCACCTGCCGCAGGGAGCGACCATGATCGCCACCTCGGTCATCTCGCCATTCATGGTTCCGCTCAAGATCCTGCTGATGGCGGCCTTCCTGATCGCGCTGCCGATCGTGCTCTATCAGGTGTGGGCGTTCGTCGCGCCGGGGCTGTACCTGCACGAGCGGCGCATGGTGCTGCCGCTGGTGGTCTCCAGCACGGTGCTGTTTTTCTCGGGGGTGGCGTTCTGCTACTTCCTGGTGTTTGGCAAGGTATTCGCATTCATCCAGAGCTTTGCGCCCAAGAGCATCACCGCGGCGCCGGACATCGAGGCGTACCTGAGTTTCGTGCTCACCATGTTCCTGGCTTTCGGCCTGGCCTTCGAAGTGCCGATCGCGGTGGTGGTGCTCGCACGCCTGGGCGTGGTCAGCATCGAGCAGCTCAAGCACTTTCGCGGCTACTTCATCGTGCTGGCCTTCGTCATCGCGGCCATCGTCACGCCGCCGGACGTGGTGTCGCAGCTGGCGCTGGCGATTCCCATGTGCCTGCTCTACGAGTTGGGCATCTGGGCCGCTCGGGTGTTCATTCGAACCACCAAGGCACCCGAGGAAGAGCCACAGGCGTCGCCAGGTCCCTGACGGAGGGGGCGGGCGCTGCAGATCACTCGAGATTCAAGCTAAATCGGGCTTTGAAGTCCGACTGGATTGCCGGAGGCGCTATCAATCAAGGAGTGACTGGCTGCTGCCTCAGCGGTTGACCTGCCGCCGCGGTGCCGGACGCTGTGCGGGCGTGAGGCCGAGCGTGAGCTGTGTGCCGCGGCGATGCACCCCGAACTGCACCGTCTGCTCTGGAGCGAGCGCGGCGATGCGCGTGAGCAATTCGGAGACGGTGCGCACCGGCGTGCCAGCCACCTCGGTGATCACGTCCCCCGGCCGGATGCCCGCCTGCGCCGCAGGCCCGCCGCCCAGCACACCGGTGACGATCACGCCGTGCGCGGCCTGGATGCCGAAGGTCTGCGCGAGCTCGGGTGTCAATTCGCCGGGCTCGACCCCGATCCAGCCGCGAACCACGCGGCCGTTGCGGATGATGCTCTCCATCACCTGCCGTGCCGTCGACACCGGGATCGCGAAACCGATGCCCATGCTGCCGCCCGAACGCGAGTAGATGGCGGTGTTGATGCCCATCAGGTTGCCGTGTACGTCGGTGAGCGCGCCGCCCGAGTTGCCGGGGTTGATCGCGGCGTCGGTCTGGATGAAATTTTCGAACGTGTTGATGCCCAGTTGGCTGCGCCCGAGCGCACTGACGATGCCGCTGGTCACCGTCTGCCCCACACCGAACGGGTTGCCGATGGCCAGCACGCGATCACCCACCTGCAACTGGTCGGAGTTGCCCAACACCATCACCGGCAGCTTGTCGAGCTTGATCCGCAACAGCGCCAGATCGCTCTCGGGATCGGTGCCGATCACCTGTGCGGCACTGCTGCGCGCGTCGGGCAACACCACCTCGATCGTGTCGGCGCCTTCCACCACGTGGTTGTTGGTGAGCACGTAGCCTTCCGGACTCATGATGACGCCCGAGCCCAGTCCGCTTTGCTGCTGCTGGCCGCCGTCGCCGAAAAAGTGCCGGAACCACGGGTCGTCCAGCAGCGGGTGGCGCGCCGTGGTGTTGATGCTCACCACCGCCGGCGCCGCCTTGCGCACCGCGGCGTTGAGGCTCTCGGGGGCGCTGCCGCCGACAGCGGCGCCGGGGGTGGGCGGTGCTTCGACGATTGCGATCGTTCCGGTAGCACCGGCATCGGGGCGCGCTGCCCCCAGCCACTGGGGTTTGAGCGTGAGCACCACGAACCAGGCCGCCAGCAGCACCGTGACGGTTTGGGCGAACAGGAGCCAGAGGCGTTTCATGGCGCCGATTGTGGGGCATCCGGGTGTCGCCGGCGCCGGATGGCCGTGGATCAGCGTCCGATCCATCACAATGGATCACCGTGACCACCGACCGCCAGACCCTGCTTGCAGCGTTCGATGCCGAACTGCAGCCCGAACGCTTTCGCGACCACGGCCCCAACGGGCTGCAGGTGGAGGGACGCGAACGGATCGGCAAGCTGGTGAGTGGCGTCACCGCCAGCCGTGCGCTGATCGACGCCGCCATCGAGGCCGGGGGCGACGCCCTCCTCGTGCACCACGGCCTGTTCTGGCGTGGTCAGGATGGGTGCGTGACCGGATGGATGAAGGAGCGCCTCAAGCGACTGCTCGCACACGACATCAATCTGTTCGCCTATCACCTGCCGCTGGATGCGCATCCCGTGCTGGGCAACAACGCCCAACTTGGCGCACGCCTCGGGTTGAAGGCCACCGGGTGCTTTGGCGAGCAGGAACTGGGTTTCATCGGCCAGCGCGCCGACGGCGGCGGGTTCGCCGATGCCGCCGCGCTCGCCGCTCACCTGCAGCGCGTGCTCGGCCGGGCCGTGACGCAGGTGGGGCCCACGGCCGGTGTCATCGAGCGGATCGCCTGGTGCAGCGGTGGCGCGCAGGGTTATTTCGAGGCCGCCATCGCCGCAGGCGCGCAGGCGTTTCTGACCGGCGAAATTTCTGAACCCCAGGCTCACCTGGCGCGCGAGTGCGGCGTGCCGTTCTTTGCCTGCGGCCACCACGCCACCGAGCGCTATGGTGCGCCGGCACTGGCGGCACAGGTGGCGGCGCAGGTGGGCATTGCGCACGAGTTCATCGAGATCGACAACCCGGCCTGAAATGACCCTGCCGCTGGCCATCACCATGGGCGATGCGGCCGGCATCGGCCCCGAAATCGTCGCCAAGGCATTTCGTGACGCGCCGGAGATTTTGCGCGGCTGCTTCGTCGCCGGCGACGTCGGCACGCTGCGGCGCGCGGCGGCCATCGTCCGTGGCGTGGGCGGGGTCGAGTTGCCGGTGGCCCAACTCGATCAACCAGCCGAAGCGCTGTCGGCACCCACCGGTTGCGTGCCGGTGCTGCAGGTCATCGAGCCGCAGGAGGAAATGGCGTTCGGTCGGATCCAGGCGCAGGCCGGCCGTGCCGCCGGCGACTGCGTGTTCTGGGCGGCGCGCGCGGCCCTGTGCGGTGAATTGGCGGGCCTCGTCACCGCGCCACTACACAAGGAGGCGTTGGCAGCGGCGGGCGATCCCTATGCTCGCTTCCCCGGCCACACCGAACTGCTGCAGGCGGTAGCAGCCGAGCACCTGGGCGTGGCGGTTGCCGATCTGCCGGTGCGGATGATGCTGGCCAACGATGAACTGCGTGTGGTGCTGGTCAGCATTCACGTTCCGCTGCGCATCGCCATCGAAAAAGTAACGGCTGGCAACATCGAGGCCACCCTGGAGATTGCGCACGAATCCGTGGGCGCTGCGCTACGGCGCCCGCCGCGCATCGCCGTCGCCGGGCTGAACCCCCACGCCGGCGAAGGCGGGCGCTTTGGGCGCGAGGAAATCGAAATCATCGCGCCGGCGGTGGCGCGCGCGCGGGCGAGAGGCATCGATGCGCGAGGGCCGTTCGCACCCGACACGGTGTTCATGCGCGCGCGCGGGCTGGACGAGTTCGACGTGGTGGTCGCCATGTACCACGACCAGGGGCTGATTCCGGTGAAGTACCTGGGCGTCGAGCGTGGCGTCAACGTGACGCTCGGGCTGCCGCTGGTGCGCACCAGTCCCGATCACGGGACCGCATTCGACATCGCCGGCAGCGGCCGTGCCAACGCCGGCAGCCTGATCGCCGCCGTGCGCACGGCACGCCAGTTGTGCCGGTAAATGGCCGTTGGCGCGCGCCGTGCATCACTCATACTATCAAATAAATAGCAATCGATCAAAAGAAAATCAGCGTTTGAGGTTATCCCGGATTTCACGCAGCAACTGCACCTCCTCGGGCGGCTCGGACGAGGCGGGCGCCGGCGCCTCCTCTTTTTTCAGGCGGTTGATCTGCTTGACCATCATGAAGATGATGAACGCCAGCAGCGTGAAGTTGACCAGGATCGTGATGAAATTGCCGTACGCGAACACGGCACCGGATTTCTTGGCTTCTTCCAGGCTCAGGCCTGCGGCCTGGCCGGCCAGGGGAATGTAGTAGCTGGAAAAATCCAGACCGCCGATCACCTTGCCGACCAGCGGCATGATCAGGTCGCCGACGATCGAGTCGACGATCTTGCCGAACGCGCCACCGATGATCACGCCGACCGCCAGATCGATCGCATTGCCCTTGACGGCGAATTCCCTGAATTCCTGCATCATGCCCATGGTGTGTTTCCTTTCTTGCGGTTTGTGGGAGTGCGTCAGTATTCAGGCCGATGCCCGAATGTCAATCCCCATGCCCGGGCGCACCGGGGCGCGCGTGGCGCTCCGCTACAATCGACCGCTGATCCGACGACAAGAAAACATTCCCGAGGACCACCATGAGTGACGCTCCACCCAGCAACTTCACCCCAGCGCCTCTGGACGACAGCAAGCGCACCTGGTTGATCACCTCCAGCGTCGCTGGTGCTGCCGGCGCGGTGGCCTTGGCAACGCCGTTCGTCGAGAGCTTTGCGCCATCCGAAAAAGCCAAGGCTGCGGGCGCCGCGGTCGAGGTGGACATCTCGGCGCTGAAACCGGGCGAGAAGCTGATCGTCGAGTGGCGCGGCCAGCCGGTGTGGGTGTTCAAGCGCACGCCAGAAATGCTTGCCACGCTCAAGGGGCTCGATCCGGAGCTGGCCGATCCGATGTCCAAGCGCACCGATTTTCCAACCCCCGTCTGGGCCCAGAATGACGATCGCGCGCCCGAGGATCACAAGGACATTCTGGTGGTGGTGGGGATCTGCACGCATCTGGGTTGCTCGCCGGTCGACAAGTTCGCCTCCGGTCCCCAGCCGTCGCTGCCGGACAATTGGGAGGGAGGCTTCTTCTGTCCTTGTCACGGATCGACGTTCGATTTTTCCGCACGAGTGTTCAAGAACAAGCCGGCGCCGGCCAACCTGGTGGTGCCACCCTACACGTATTTGTCCGACACCCGCCTGCTGATCGGCGAGGACAAGAAGGCATAACGAGGCGGTCATGGCTGAATTCAAGGAAATTTCCCCCAACGCCCCACTGGGCGCGAAGCTCTACAACTGGTTCGACAACCGGTTCCCCACGCTGTTTGCGGAATACCGCAAGCACATGTCGGAGTACTACGCGCCGAAGAACTTCAACTTCTGGTATTTCTTCGGTTCACTGGCGCTGCTGGTGCTGGTGATCCAGATCGTCACCGGGATTTTCCTGGTGATGCACTACAAGCCCGATGCGCTGAAGGCCTTCGAATCCGTCGAATACATCATGCGCGACGTGCCGGGCGGCTGGTTCATCCGCTACATGCACTCGACCGGCGCCTCGGCGTTCTTCATCGTGGTGTATCTGCACATGTACCGCGGCCTGATCTACGGCAGCTACCGCAAGCCGCGTGAGCTGGTGTGGCTGTTCGGCTGCATGATCTTCCTGGCGCTGATGGCCGAGGCGTTCATGGGCTACCTGCTGCCCTGGGGCCAGATGTCCTACTGGGGTGCGCAGGTGATCGTCAACCTGTTCTCGGCCATTCCCTTCATCGGCCCCGACCTGGCGTTGCTGATCCGCGGCGATTACGTGGTGGGCGATGCCACGCTCAACCGTTTCTTCAGCTTCCACGTGATCGCCGTGCCGCTGGTGCTGCTGGGCCTGGTGGTGGCCCACCTGCTGGCGCTGCACGACGTGGGTTCCAACAACCCCGACGGCATCGAGATCAAGAAGGGTCCCAAGGGCAACCGCTGGTCGCCCGACGCACCGACCGACGGCATCCCGTTTCACCCCTACTACAGCGTGCACGACATCGTCGGCGTCAGTGTGTTCCTGATCGCCTTCTTCGCCATCGTGTTCTTCGCGCCGGAGTTTGGTGGTTATTTCCTCGAATACAACAACTTCATCCCGGCCGACCCGCTGGTGACGCCAGCGCATATCGCCCCAGTGTGGTATTTCACGCCGTTCTACTCGATGCTGCGCGCGACCACCGACACCATGGTCAACGTGCTGAGCGTGATCATCGTGCTCTCGGTGGTGCTGGCGTTCGTCAAGTGCCGCTGCTCGATGGCGCTCAAGATCGGACTTGCCGTGGCCGGCCTGATTGCAATCGCCCTGCTCAAGACCTTCGATCCCAAGTTCTGGGGCGTAGTGGTGATGGGCGGCTCGGTCATCATCTTGTTCTTCCTGCCGTGGCTCGACCGCAGCCCGGCGCGCTCGATCCGCTATCGGCCGGGTTGGCACAAGGCCGTGTTCGCGGTGTTCCTGGTGTGGTTCGCAATCCTGATGGTTCTGGGCATCGTGGCGCCCGGCCCGCTGTTCACCCTGCCATCGCTCGAATGGCTGACCAACGAGCGTGTGGCGCTGGTTGGCACACTGGTCTACTTCGGTTTCTTCCTGCTGATGCCGTGGTGGAGCCAGTTGGGCACGCCAAAGCCGGTGCCCGACCGCGTGACCTTCAAGCCCCACTGAAGACCGCTGGAGAACGAAAACCATGAACATCTGGAAAAAACTGGTCTTCGGGGTGGCGGCCGCGCTGACGCTGGCCGCTGGCGCGCATGCCGCCTCGGGCGGGATCACCTGGGACAAGGCGCCGGTGCGCACCACCGATCAGGCTTCGCTGCAAAACGGGGCCAAGATCTTCGTCAACTATTGCCTGAACTGCCACTCGGCGGCGTTCATGCGATTCAATCGCTTGCGCGACATCGGGCTGACCGAAGAGCAGATCAAGGACAACCTGCTTTTCACCGGCGACAAGGTCGGCGACATGATGAAGGCGGCCATCGAGCCGAAGCAGGGCAAGGCCTGGTTTGGCGCCAACCCGCCCGACCTGACTGTGATAGCCCGCTCGCGCGCCGGCTCCGGCGGTTCGGGTGCCGACTACATCTACACCTTGTTTCGCAGCTACTACCGCGACGACACCACCCCGACGGGCTGGAACAACCTGGTGTTCCCCAACATCGGCATGCCGCATCCGCTGTGGCAGCTCGAGGGAGAGCGTAAACCGGTGTACAAGACCGTCGAGGCGCACGGGCATGAGGTCAAGGCCTTTGCCGGTTCGTGGGAGCAAGTGACCTCCGGCACCATGTCCCCCCTGCAGTACGAGCAAAACGTGGGTGATCTGGTGAATTACCTGCAGTGGATGGCCGAGCCTGCGCGCAACGACCGTGTGCGCATCGGTGTCTGGGTGATGCTCTACCTTTTGCTGTTCACGTTGATTGCCTGGCGCCTGAACGCTGCCTACTGGAAAGACATCAAATAATTGCTGAACGCATGGGGCCTGCGCCTGGATCGCAGGCCTCGATGGAGTGGGGTGTGCCGCCATCCGGTGCGCTGCCACTCTTTTGGTTTTAAGGAGCAAGAGCCCCATGATGGTGCTGTATTCAGGAACCACCTGCCCTTTTTCGCATCGCTGCCGCTTCGTGCTGTTCGAGAAGGGTATGGATTTTGAGATCCGAGACGTCGATCTTTACAACAAGTCGGAAGACATCGGCGTCATGAACCCGTACGGGCAGGTGCCGATCCTCGTCGAGCGCGACTTGATCCTGTACGAGTCGAACATCATCAACGAGTACATTGATGAGCGTTTTCCTCATCCGCAGTTGATGCCGGGCGATCCGGTCGATCGCGCGCGCGTGCGGCTGTTCTTGCTCAACTTCGAGAAAGAACTGTTCACCCATGTGAGCACGCTCGAGAACCGGGCCAGCAAGAGCAACGAAAAATCACTGGACCGGGCACGTGCCAACATTCGCGATCGCCTCACACAGATGGCTCCGGTGTTCCTCAAGAACAAGTACATCCTCGGCGACAACTTCTCAATGCTCGACGTCGCGTTGGCACCGCTTTTGTGGCGGCTCGACTACTATGGGATCGACCTGTCGAAGAACGCCGCACCTCTGCTCAAGTACGCCGAACGAATCTTTTCGCGCCCGGCCTACATCGAGGCACTGACTCCGTCCGAGAAGGTGATGCGCAAATAGGGCGTTGGTCCCGAAGACCTCATGATGAGCGCACCCGAACTTCCGACCACCCGTCCTTACCTGATACGGGCGCTGTACGAATGGTGCGGCGACAACGGTTTCACGCCCTATATCGCGGTGTTCGCGGACAAGGCCGTCCAGGTCCCGCGCGAGTTTGTCCAAAACGGGGAAATCGTGCTCAACATCAGTGCCGACGCCACCAGCGGCCTGAAGCTCGGCAACGAATTCATCGAATTCAAGGCCCGCTTTGGCGGTATTCCGCGCGAGATTGTGGTCCCTGTCGATCGGGTGATGGCCATTTACGCACGAGAAAATGGTCAAGGCATGGCGTTTGCGATGCATGGGTTGGCCGACGCGCCGACACCGGAGGCGCCAACGTCTGCCGGCGTACCGATTGCGGGAAGTGCCATTCAGCTCGTGCCGCCGGTCGGAACGGGTGAAGAAGGTTCTCCCGAGTCGACACCGCCCACAACACCGCAGAGCAGGCGCCCGGCCCTCAAACGCATCAAGTGACACCGCGTTGTGCCGGTGCCTTCAGGAGTGCGGCTGGTCTGGCGTGCTGCTCTAGAATCAGCCCGGCTTGCCGCCTTAGCTCAGTTGGTAGAGCAACCGCCTTGTAAGCGGTAGGTCGTCAGTTCGATTCCGACAGGCGGCACCACATGCCCTCCCTCAAAGTCCTCGCTGCGGCGCACGCAGTTTGATGCGGATGCGTTGCACGGGGTGGCCTGAGGCTTGCAGTGCTTCCAGAAGAGACGGCAGCAGTTGCCTCAACTTGGCCGCAGCGGCTGCATGTGGCGCCAGTAGGCACCACTCCCTATCGTCGATCGGGCCGGCCTGGAGCTCGGATCGCAGCGCCGGGGGCAGGAGCGGGCGCACGGCGGACAGGCACGCGCTCGATCGCGCCAATCGTGCCCCGAGTTCGCTCAGGAGAGGGGCGCCTTGCAGGGCTTCCCCAATCGGAATGGCGCCGTGCAGTCTGGGTGCGGTGGACATCGGTGATCGTATGGTCGTGCGGTGACGGTCGAATCGGTGCGCGACGAGTAAAATGTTTCGTTTTCTTGCGGATGGCCGGACAGTGCGGCAGGTATTGCACAACGCATGTTCAACCCCCATCTTCGCATCACTTTGAACTCAATGGGACCAACGGTTGCTGCGAGGCGCGCGATTTGCGCGCGGCGGTGACTGTAGACGCATGGCCACGACCCTTTTGACCAGAATTTTCGGAAGCCGCAACGACCGGCTACTGAGGCAGTACCGCAAGGTGGCCGCTCGCATCAATGCGCTCGAACCCGACTTCGAGAAGCTTTCTGACGAGCAACTGCGCGACAAGACACGGGAATTTCGCGATCGACTGACGGCAGGGGAGA
This sequence comes from uncultured Ottowia sp., assembly GCA_964527755.1. Taxonomy (GTDB): domain Bacteria; phylum Pseudomonadota; class Gammaproteobacteria; order Burkholderiales; family Burkholderiaceae_C; genus Ottowia. The sequence goes on along the minus strand of CAZGOL010000055.1, from coordinate 4,072 downwards.
CGCTCGACCAGTTGTTGCCCGAAGCTTTTGCCGTCGTGCGCGAGGCTTCCAAGCGCGTGATGAAGATGCGTCACTTCGATGTGCAGCTGGTCGGCGCCATGGTCCTGCACGAGGGCAAGATCGCCGAAATGCGCACCGGAGAAGGCAAAACCCTGACGGCCACGCTGTCGGTGTACCTCAATGCGCTGGCGGGCCAGGGCGTGCACGTCGTCACGGTCAACGACTACCTCGCCGGCCGCGATGCCCAGTGGATGGGAGTGCTCTACAACTTCCTGGGACTCACCGTGGGGGTGAACCTGCCGCAACTCACCCGCGAGGAAAAGCAGGCTGCCTACAACGCCGACATCACCTATGGCACCAACAACGAATACGGGTTCGACTATCTGCGCGACAACATGGTGTACGAGCCGAGTGACCGTGTGCAGCGCAAGCTCAGTTACGCCATCGTCGACGAAGTCGACTCGATCCTGATCGACGAAGCTCGCACGCCGCTCATCATCAGCGGACAGGCTGAAGACCACACCGCGCTGTATGTCGCGATGAACCAGGTGGTGCCCCTGCTGACCCGACAGGAGGGCGAGGCCGATCCGCGCACGGGTGAAGGCGTGACCAAGCCGGGCGACTTCACGGTCGATGAAAAAGCGCATCAGATCTACCTCACCGAGCAGGGCCACGAAACCGCCGAGCGCGTTCTGGCCGAACGCGGGTTGATCGCCGAGAGGGCCAGCCTGTACCACCCGGCGAACATTTCTCTCATGCACCACCTGTACGCGGCGCTGCGGGCTCACCACCTCTACCACCGGGATCAGCATTACGTGGTGCAACAGGTCGAAGGTGGCGCCGAGATCGTGATCGTCGATGAGTTCACCGGACGCCTCATGGCGGGGCGCCGCTGGAGCGAAGGTCTGCATCAGGCCGTTGAGGCGAAGGAGGGCGTCTCGATCCAGGCCGAAAACCAGACGCTGGCCTCGATCACCTTCCAGAACTATTTCCGCCTGTACGGCAAGCTCGCCGGCATGACGGGCACCGCCGATACGGAGGCCTACGAGTTCCAGGAGATCTACGGCCTGGAGACGGTGGTCATTCCGCCCAACAAGCCGAGCCGGCGCGACGACCAGCTCGACCGCGTCTACAAGAGCACGCCGGAAAAGTACCAGGCGGCGATCGACGACATCCGGGAGTGCCACGAGCGCGGCCAGCCGGTCCTGGTGGGCACCTCGTCGATCGAGAATTCGGAGATCATTGCCAACCTGCTGCAACAAGCCAAGCTGCCGCACCAGGTGCTCAACGCCAAGCAGCACGCTAGTGAAGCCGAGATCGTGGCCCAAGCCGGGCATTCGAAGATGATCACGATCGCGACCAACATGGCCGGTCGCGGCACCGACATCGTGCTGGGTGGCAACGTCGAGAAGGCGATCGAGGCGCTGCAGCGCGACGAAAGCCTGGACGACGCGGCGCGTGCCGTGCGAGCCACCGAGATGCGTGCGCAGTGGCAAAAGGATCACGACCTGGTGGTGTCTCTGGGGGGATTGCGCATCATCGCCACCGAACGCCACGAGAGTCGGCGCATCGACAACCAGCTGCGCGGGCGCTCGGGCCGACAGGGGGATCCCGGATCATCGCGCTTCTACCTGAGCCTGGACGACCCGCTGATGCGCATCTTTGCCGGCGACCGGGTGCGCGGGATCATGGAGCGGCTGAAGATGCCCGAGGGCGAGGCCATCGAGGCGCGCATGGTCACACGCAGCATCGAGAGTGCCCAACGCAAGGTCGAGGCGCGCAACTTCGACATCCGCAAGCAGTTGCTCGAATACGATGACGTGGCCAACGATCAGCGCAAAGTGATCTATGAGGAGCGAAACGAAATCCTCGACCAGATCGACCTGACGGGCCAGATCACCGCCTTGCGCGAAGGCTGCATGACCGATCTCGTGCGTCAGTACGTGCCGGCCGAATCGGTCGAGGAACAGTGGAACCTTCCCGGTCTGGAGAAGGCACTGGCCGACGACTGGCAGATTCAGTTGCCTTTGACCCGGGACGTCGAGTCTTCCAGCGCCATGACCGACGAGGACGTACTCGAGCGCGTGGTGGAGGCCGCACACGCCGCGTATGCTGCGCGGCTGGATCTGGTGGGCGCGGAAAACTATCGGGCGTTCGAGCGCGCGGTGTTGCTGCAGACCATAGACAGCTACTGGCGTCAGCATCTGGCGGCGCTGGACCATTTGCGCCAGGGCATCCATCTGCGCAGCTACGCGCAAAAGCAGCCCAAGCAGGAGTACAAGCGCGAGGCGTTCGAGTTGTTCGGGCAGTTGCTCGATCTGGTCAAGAACGACGTGACGCGCACGCTGATGACCGTGCACATCCAGACGCGCGAGGAAGTCGAGCAGGCGCGCGAGGGTGTGGAGCAGCAGCGCGAGCGGGTGAGCAACGTCACCTACACCGCTCCCACCGAAACGGGCGAAGCACAGACCTTGCCCGAAGCGGCGCTGCGTGGAACCGCTGCGGCGGCGGCGGCTGTGGCCGGCGGTTCACCGGCGGTTCCTCGGGTCGGCCGCAACGACCCCTGCCCCTGCGGAAGCGGCAAGAAGTACAAACACTGCCACGGGGCACTCAAGTGAGTCCGGGCCCCATGCCGGGGGCGAACGACGCCTTCGGCCACCCCTGACCCATCGCCCCCTTCTTTCCGTTGAGGTTTCCCGATGCCCGTCAACCTGACCGCCCCCGACCCCGATCGTCTGCATGTTGTGCCTGGGGTGCGTCTGGGCGTGACGGAGGCTGGCGTTCGCAAGCGCGGGCGCAACGACCTCACGGTGTTGTTGCTCGACGAGGGAGCCAGTGTTGGCGCGGTGTTCACGCGGAACCGTTTTTTTGCGGCGCCGGTGCAGGTGTGCCGTGAGCATCTGCAAGGGGGGTCGGCGATCCGCGCGATCGTGATCAACACCGGCAATGCGAACGCCGGCACCGGTGAAGATGGCCTGCGCCGCGCGCGCCGTACTTGCGCCGCGCTGTCGTCGCTGCTGACGTTGAAGGCCGAGCAGGTATTGCCGCTGTCGACCGGCGTGATCATGGAGCCGCTGGCCGTCGAGCGCATCGAGGCGGCATTGCCCGCCGCGATTGCCGATGCCCGGGCCGACCACTGGGCCAGGGCGGCGGCTGCGATCATGACCACCGACACCGTCCCCAAGGCGTTCAGCGCGAAAGCCCGCCTGGACGGTGTCGACGTCACGGTGACCGGCATCGCCAAGGGCGCCGGCATGATCCGGCCCAACATGGCGACGATGCTTGGATTCGTGGCCACCGATGCCTGTATCGATCCGGCCCTGATGAATCGGTTGGCCTTGGAGTTGGCCGAGGGTTCGTTCAATCGCGTGACGGTCGACGGCGACACGTCCACCAACGATTCCTTCCTGGTGATCGCCACCAATCGCGCGCGCCATGCGCCAGTCGTGTCGCTGGACTCCGACGCCGGCCGTGCGCTCAAGGACGCGATGCTGGAGGTGGCGCGTCAGCTCGCTCAAGCCATCGTGCGTGACGGAGAGGGTGCCACCAAGTTCATCACGATCAAGGTGCAGGGCGGTCGCGATGCCGCCGAATGCCGGCGGGTGGCTTATGCCGTGGCCCATTCGCCATTGGTCAAGACCGCGTTCTTCGCGAGCGACCCCAACCTCGGCCGGATCCTGGCTGCGGTGGGCTATGCCGGAATCGACGATCTCGATCAGACGCGCATCGACCTGCACCTGGATGACGTGCACGTGGCCACCGGGGGCGGCCGCCATCCGGCGTATCGCGAAGAAGATGGCCAGCGAGTCATGAAGCAGGCCGAGATCACCGTGTGCATCCACCTGGGGCGCGGTGGAGCGACCGACACGGTCTGGACCTGCGATCTCAGCCACGATTACGTCAGCATCAACGCCGACTATCGATCCTGAGCCTTGATTTCGCTATACAAATAGTAGCTGCTATGGCAGTATGGACGGGCCATGGAATCTGAAATGAGGCTCTTCTCGCGAATGTTAGTGATACCTCTTTTCCTGCCTCCATTGGCCCCCATCTTGGAAGCATGACGCGCAAG
>CAZGOL010000054.1:11987-14947 GCA_964527755.1 uncultured Ottowia sp. | reverse complement strand
GCCCCCTGCAAGGGGGTGGGCGAAACATCGCGCAGCGAGTGGAGACTGGGGGTGTCTCATTTCAGTTATCCATGTCGCCGCGCGTCACCGGCAGGACATGAAATCCAAAGAGCCGGACGGCCGCGGAGCAGGCCAGGCCAGCGATCGCCGTGGCCGGGGTTTCCCCGGCCAGTGGCGATGCCCCCTGCAAGGGGGTGGGCGAAACATCGCGCAGCGAGTGGAGACTGGGGGTGTTTCATTTCAACGCCGGCGCATCAGCCACGCCTGGCACAGCGCACTGGCCAACACCAGCGCCGCGTACGTGACCATGCGCCCATCGTGGCCCGTCCACACCAGCCCGGCCACCAGCACCGCCCCACCGACAGCAAAATTGATAGCTGCTTGGGCAATCCAGCCAAGCCATGCGGCCGATTTTGACCCAAAAATACGGCCGATGGTCGCCATGCCCAGCGCCAGTGCCAGCGCCGGCGCGGCAAAGCCGGCCAGATGCCAGGACAGATCGACGTAATCCATGTTTCGGGTATTGGCGGGCCTGCAGACGCGGCGCAGACGGGAGCAGCCGGTCAATTTTATAATTCGACCCCATGGTCGTCTGGGCCCTGGGACTGAACCACAACACCGCGCCGCTCGACCTGCGCGGCCGCTTCGCGTTCGCGCTCGACCAGATCGCCCCCGCGCTCAAGGGCCTGCGCCAGTCGCACGCGCAGCACCCCGAGGCCGCCATCCTTTCCACCTGCAACCGCACCGAGGTGTATTGCGCCTCGGGCGACGCGCAGGTCGACCACACGCTGGGCTGGCTGGCGCGCGCCGGCGACGTGCCGGCCGACACCCTGCGCCCCCACACCTACGTGATGCAGGGCGGGCTGGCGGCGCGCCACGCCTTCCGGGTGGCCAGCGGGCTGGACAGCATGGTGCTGGGTGAGCCGCAGATCCTGGGCCAGATGAAAAGCGCCGTGCGCGCCGCCGAGGATGCCGGCGCGCTGGGCAGCACGCTGGGCCAACTCTTCCAGCGCAGCTTTGCCGTGGCCAAGGAAGTGCGCACCGCCACCGACATCGGCGCGCACTCCATCAGCATGGCCGCGGCCGCCGTGCGCCTGGCCGGCCAACTGTTCGAGGACCTGGGCCGTATCCGCGTGCTGTTCGTCGGCGCCGGCGAAATGATCGAGCTGGCCGCCACCCACTTCGCCGCGCGCCAGCCGCTGTCCATCACCATCGCCAACCGCACGCTGGAGCGCAGCGAAAAGCTCGCCAGCCGCCTGGGCGGCGAGGCCATGCGCATGGCCGATCTGCCCGAGCGCCTGCACGAGTTCGACGCCGTCATCAGCTGCACCGCCAGCCAGTTGCCCATCATCGGCCTGGGCGCGGTCGAGCGTGCCGTCCGGCGCCGCCGCCGGCGCCCCATCTTCATGGTCGATCTGGCGGTGCCACGCGACATCGAACCCGAAGTGCGCCAACTCGACGACGTGTACCTCTACACCATCGACGACCTGGCGCAGGTCGTGCAGACTGGCCAGGCCAGCCGCCAGGCCGCCGTGGCGCAGGCCGAGGTCATCATCGACGCCGGCGTGCAAAGCTTCATGCACTGGATGGACCAGCGCGACCCGGTGAGCGGCGTGGTGCCCCTGATCCGCCAGCTCGGCGCGCAGGCCGACGAGTGGCGGGCGCTCGAGCTGGCCCGCGCCCGCAAGCGCCTGGCCAGGGGCGAAGACGTCGAGGCGGTGCTGGAGGCCCTCTCGCGCGGCCTCACGCAAAAGATGCTGCACGGCGCCCTCGCCGAACTGCACGGCGCCGACCCCGGCCACCGCGAGCAGACCGTGCAGGCCATCGAGCGGCTGTTCCTGCGCGACAAGCCGCGCTGAACGGCCACCCCGCGACGGACCGTCCGCCCACGATGCGCCGGCGCTGCAGCCGCGCCGGGAAAAACGCCAAAAACGTCACATCCGCCGGCCCGTGTCGGACCAACGGCGCGGTGAGCCGGACGAGCGGCCGCCCTGGCAACCGGCCCACTTCCTAGAATCGAGTTGCGATTGTTGTGATCGCGAAACAGGATTCCGGGCTGGACGCAAGGCGTGTCGTGATCGACAACGCCGACGGCTGTCGACCCGCCCGGGCCGGGGGAAATTTCAAGCATGCGCACATCGATCAACACCGCCCGCCCCGCACGCACGCAGCGCGGCCTGACGATGATTGAGTTGCTGGTCACGCTGGTGATCCTCGGCGCGCTGCTCGGGATCGCCGCGCCGTCCATGGCGCGTTTCGTCGCCGACTGGCGCGCCTCCAACGCCGTGAACGCGTTCACCGGCAGCCTGCGCATGGCCCGCACCGAAGCCATCGCGCGCGCGCGCCCCGTCGTCATGTGCCGAGTCGCAAACGACACCAGCACAGCCTGCCAGAGCGCGGTGGGAACCAACGGCTTTGCCAGCGGCTGGATCGTGTTCGTCAACAACGACGGCGACGCCAATTTCAACTACTCGGCCGCCAATGGCGACGAACTGCTGTTGCGCCAGACCGCTCCGGTCGGCATCGCCGACATCACCCCGACCCGGGCCGGCCGTTTCGTGTTCCTGCCCAACGGCCTGCTGAATTCGAACAACAACGCCGTCAACATCGACGCCAAAGGTTTCGACACCACGACGACGACGCCCTGGGCACGCAAGGCCCTCTGCATCAGCAAGCCAGGGCGCATTCGCCACGTGGCCGACAACGCGGACTGCGACGCGAGCGAGAGCAGCTGATGTCCACATCCACACACCCCCAGTCAACGAAACCCATGCAACGTCAACGCGGCGCAACCCTGATCGAAGTCCTGATCGCGATGGTCATCCTGGCCATCGCGCTGCTGGGCATGGCGGGCCTCACCAGCGCGTCGATCAAGTACAACCAGGACTCCCGGATGCAGGCCATTGGCCTGAGCCTGGTGACCGACTACGCCGAGCGCGCCCGCGCCAACCTCAGCGGCT
>CAZGOL010000054.1:0-11887 GCA_964527755.1 uncultured Ottowia sp. | reverse complement strand
GGCCTGAGCCTGGTGACCGACTACGCCGAGCGCGCCCGCGCCAACCTCAGCGGCTTTGCGGGCTACGCCATCACCGACGCCTACACCGCCAGCACCCGGTCGGCGGCCAGCACCGATCCCACCCCCGCCATCGCCACGTGCACCGTGGACGTGTCCGTTCCCAGCAACCCCATCAACACCTGCGGCGCCCCCGTAGCCGCCTACGACCGCGCGCAGTGGCTGACCACCGTGGCCAACCGGCTGCCGGGCGGCACGGCGTATGTGCAGACCGAACTCACCAACGCCACCTCGGGCGTGTTCGGGTTGCCCGCCACGCGCGTGCTCAACATCTGGCTCATCTGGACCACGCCCGAGGAAGCCACCGGTTTCGGACGCGGCGCCAAGGATTGCCCGGCTGGGGCCAACATCGACTCCAGCGCCTCCGTCAACTGCATGTCTTTCCGGGTCACGCTATGAGTCACTCCCCATTCATCGCTGACGCCCCCACGCCAGGCCACCCGGCCGCCCGTGCGCGGCACTCGGGCGGCTTCACGCTGCTGGAGCTGCTGATCGCCATGACGATCGGTCTGGTGATTCTGGCCGCCAGCCTGCTGGTCTTCACCTCATCCAGCCGGGGCAGCCGGATTTCGGAGCTGGAAACCCAGCTCAACGAAGACGGCATCCTGGCCCTCAACCTGATCCAGCAACAGATCAAGCAGGCCGGCTACTCCCAGCAGATCATCCCGACCAGCGGCGCGGCCGTGGTCGGAAACTACGCCGGCCTGGCCGTGCGAGGCTGCGACAACGGCTTTGCCGACACCAGCGTCGACTTCGATCTGCTGACCTGCGCGACATCCCCCGCTCCGGCCGCCATCGCCGTCCGCTACCAGGCAACCCTCGAAAACACCATGCCCACGGCCGGCACGCCGGCGCGCCCGACCAACTGCCTGGGCAACGGCATCGTCAGCATGACGCCCTCGCAGGCGTCGCCCGTGCCCGTGCCGGCGCCCACCAATTACGCACTGGCCGACAACCGCTACTTCGTCACCACATCGGGCGGGCACCCCAACCTGTCGTGTCGCGGCACCGAGGCCAATGGCGCCGGCTCGGCCAACATCATCGGGACCGCGCAACCCCTGCTGGCGGACGTCGACCAGATGGTCATTCGCTACGGGGTGGCCAGCGAAGGCTCGCTCGAGCTCGCCAAGTCCTACAGTCCGATGCAGCATCAGATCGTCAATTATTTGAGCGCCACCGAGGTCGACAACCTCCCGGTGTTCGGCACGATTCCCGACGCCACGCAAAACCGCTGGAGCCGCGTGCTCAGCGTGCGCGTCTGCGTCGTGATGCGCAGCGAGCAACCGGTGGCCGACGCCCCCGATGGCGCCTTCAAGTACAAGACCTGCGACAACACCGACGCCACCAGCACCGACAACCATCTGCGGCGCGCCTTCACCACCACCGTATTGCTGCGCAACAGGCTGCTGGTCATGTCTTGAACGGCACTGACGAACACAAGGCGGCATCCAACATGAATCCTCACACTCAACCGTCGTCCAAGGCGCCCGGGCGCGCGCGCCGGCTGCCCAGCGGCCAAAGGGGCGTGGTGCTCGTGATCAGCCTGATCCTGATCGTCATCCTGTCCCTGCTCGGGACCCTGGCCATTCGCAACGCGACGCAATCCGAACGAAGCGTCAACGGCGTGCGAACCACCCAGGTCTCGCGCGAAGCCGCGGAGACCGCCCTGCGCTTTTGCGAGCAGATCGCCATCTTCGACAGCGACGGCAAGGATTACACGGACTGGGGGACGACCGGACTTCGCGCCAAGATCGTCACGACAACCATTGCCTCCGAGCAAGACACCGGCGCGGCCTGGCGAAGCGCCGCCAACTGGAAGACGGGCAGCACCAGCCTGATCGAAGTCCCGGCGACCTATTTCAAGAAATACGTCAGCGGCTCGCCCGCCACCGACGCCGCGCAACTGCTGCTGCCACCGCGCTGCATCATCCAGCGCATCCAAACCACCAGCACCCCGGTGCTCCGCGGTTATCTGATCACGGCCCGCGGCTTTGCCAACACCGCCAAGTTCGACGGCAGCACCGGCAAGGCCACCCAGGGCGCGGAGACCTGGCTGCAATCGATCTTGACCAAGAACTGAACCGACATTCCGACGCCATCCACCCGCAGACGACCGCCATGCCCATCAAACCACACCCATTCACACGCCTCGGTGGTTTCACCCTCATCGAGCTCCTGATCGTCGTGGGCGTGATCGGAATCCTCTCGGCCATTGCGCTGCCGAGTTACACCGAATACGTCAAACGATCCAAGCGCAGCGAGGCGCAGGGCATCCTGCAGGAAGCGGCGCAGTTCATGCAACGCTACTACTCGGCCAACGATCGTTATACCTTGGCAACCGACACCAACACCGACGCCACCAAGCGCACCCAGACCGATCTGCTGCCCGAGAGCCTGCGCCAGGCGCCCAAATCCGGCGGCGGCAACTACACCCTCACGGTCACCGCGTCCAACCAGCCGCCCGGATTTCTGCTGACGGCCACTCGCAGCGGCTCGATGACGGGCGACCGCTGCGGCGACCTCACGCTCCTGAACACCGGCGTCAAGGGCTTGGCCAATGCCACCGCCGGCGTTGTCGCCAACGACTGTTGGAAGTGAAACCCAGATCGGCCATCAGAAACACGGCAGGGGATTTTCAAGATTGACCCGAATGCGCGCCACACCAAGGCCGCTTGTTTCTCATCTTCGGAGAAAAAAATGAAACCGCATGACCACGCAATATCCAGCCCTTGGACCGCACGCTCCCGGCCCGGTGTGGGCGTGCTGGCTTTTCTCGCACTGACCGTCGCCTTTTGTCAATCGGCCATCGCAGCGACAACGCCCAGCCAGCTCCCGCTTTTCACCGGCGTGGCGGGTGCCCAGCCCAACGTCATGTTCGTGCTGGACAATTCGGGGTCGATGTCTTTTGAATATCCCGAAGGCTATTCGATCAACAGTCGGTGCAAAATCGACGGATGGACAAGAACCAACTGCATGGGATCCGAGACTCGATCCGCATGGCACGTGATGCGTTCATCGGAGGCCAACCTTCAGTTCTACAACCCGAGCATCACGTATCTGCCTCGGCTGGATGTCACCGGCTCGCCTCTTGTCAATCCGATCCAGTTTGTCGACAACCAGGATTCGAGCAAATTCAGCTATACCGCACCTGGCAGCATCGGCTACACGTATAACTCCGCCTATTACACCCCGACCTATGTCGCCTACACTGGGGGGGGTCACGCTGGCAAGAAATTCACTTACGTAACCTGCCTGAACTCGAATTGCACAAGCCGGACCGAAGTCAACCTGACCAGTCCCGTGGGGACGACCCCGATCACGCTCCCGACCGGCCACACGCGCAGCGATTGCGGGGTGAACGCAACCACCTGCACCGCCGACAAGGAACTGCAAAACGTCCTGAACTGGTATCAGTGGTACCGCACGCGCATGCTGGCGGTCGCCACCGCAACCGGGCAGGCCATGCTGACGTTCGAGAACAAATTCCGGATCGGATATGGGCAATACACCGATACCACGCCCGGTCAAACATATTCCGAAATGACGAATATCGTGCGTGGGGTACGTTATTTTCGAGACAATGCAACCAACCCCTGGAAAACCCAGTTCTACAACTGGCTCTATAACGTGGTTCCGGCTGGCGGCACGCCCAGCCACAATGCCTATAACCTGGCCGCCAATTATTACAACAAGGGTGTTCGGAGCAGTCGGGGCAATCCCTGGAAAAATGACCCCACCAGCACCGGACTGGAGAGCAATTCAAACGACCTGAGCTGCCGCCGGTCCTACACGATCGTCCTGTCCGACGGTGCCTGGTCCACCGCGGATTCCAGCGATTTGCCCGGCGCGAAATACGCCAGCATCACCGGAACCAACTACAGCGGCACCCCGAACGGCAACCCCGCGGTGCTTCAGTTCAACCCCAACGGGGCGACCGGGTACAACAGCGCATCGCTACCGACCCGCGTTGCCGCGCGCAACCTCTACATTCCGTACTCGGATGGCGGCATCAGCTCGAACGGGTTGGCCGATCTGGCGGCCAAATACTTCTGGAGTACGGATTTCAGCACGACGCTGGACAACAACGTGCCACCGATTCCGGGCCAGAACAACCCGACGTTCTGGCAGAACATGACCACCTTCACGATCGGCTGGGGATTGACGCCGACCGGCGAAATGGGCACCCCGGGCGGACTGACCTGGCAGCAGATCGACGACTACCGAACCAACTGGCTCACGGGCAACACCACCTACACGCGACCCAAGTGGGCGGATGGGAATACGTCGGTCGACCTGAACGCCGTGGGCAACGACTCCCTGTTGCGCGTCAACGACTTCATCCGCGCCGGTTTCGCTGGCGGCGGCAAGGCCTACAGCGTGTATTCGGGCGACGACGTGCGCCGCGCGCTGAACGACGCCCTGAGCAGCATGGTGGGCAGCGGCAACGACGCGGGTGTGGCCGTGTCCGGCAACAGCGGCGAGTTCCAGACCCTGAACGGGCAATTGAAGTACACCACCGAATACCAGACGGCCGACAACAGTGGCGACATCAAGGGCTTCAAGCTCAACGCCAACGGCGGTTATGCCGCGGTGGATGGATCGGGTACGCCGATCCCCGAATGGTCGGCCAACGCGCGGATGCCGGTGGTCAACGATCGCAAGATCTTCGCCCTCTCGTCCTACGACGCCAACGCACCCAGCTCGGCGGTGTCGTTGCGCAACGAACTCAACTACAGCACCAGCTTGTCGGCGCTGCCGGGCGATTTCGTCACGCTGCTGAACGCCGATTCGATGCAAAGGACCGATCAGTCGTTCGTGCGCTACCTGCTGGGCCAGGACATCGGGCCGACCAACGTCAGCAACATGCCGTATCGCAAGCGCTCGACACCGATTGCCGCCTCGGTCAACTCGGCGCCCGCGTTCGTCGGCGGCCGCACCGACATGGACTACGCGAACGTCGGCAACGTCACCGGCAAGACGGACTACGCCGCCTACCTCACGAGCAAGAAGACCCTGCCCGCCACCATTTTTGCCGCCACGAACGACGGCAAGGTGCACGTGCTCAACGCCGCCAAGACCGACACCGAGGTTTCCGTGGGGGGCGTCGCCATCCGCGCCGGCGCCGAGTTCGCGTCGTTCATGCCCAAGAGCGCCATGGCGCGCCAGATCGAACTGGCCAGCCCGACCTACCACTTCAGCTACGTGCTGGACGGCCCGCTGACGGAAGAAGACGTCTATGCCAGCAACCCGAGCATCATCCCCGGCAACACCGGTGGGGCAGCGTGGCAGCAGCTCGTTTTCGGCACGGGCGGGCGCGGTGGCAAGTTCATGTATGGGTTGCGTTCGCCCCTGAACACCGCAAACCGCATTCCGACCAAGAACGACTTTCTGTGGGAGCTCGATGCCGGCACCACTGGCTACGGCGACCTGGCCTACATCAGCAACAAGACCACCGCCGGACAACTGGACGACGGCACATGGGTGGTTCTGGCCGTCAGCGGCCACTACGGCGGCCCGGGCAAGCAAGTCGGCCTGTACGTGATCGATGCGTTCACGGGCAAGCGCAAGGCCTTCATCCCGCTGCCGGCTGCCTACAACAACACGGCCACGAGCATGAACAACCGCGGCCTCGGCGGCGTGACCGCGGTGCGCGACACGAACCGCCAGATCGTTGCCGCGTACGCCGGCGACGCCAACGGCAACCTGTGGCGTTTCGACCTGCGCACTTCAAAAATGGTCGTCTCGTACGGCCGGCCTCTGTTCACGACGCCAGGCGGTGCCAACCAGCCCATTTATGCCGCGCCGGCCTGGCAGGCGCACCCCGGCAACGGTGCCACCTGCGCCTACAGCGCGACCACCCAGTGCGGCGCGATCGTGGTGGTGGGCACGGGCATCTTGCTGGATGAAGACGACCTGGCCATGCCAGCCACCCAGCAGGCGATCTACGGCATCTGGGACACCACGCCCATCGGCGGCGACGACGACCCCGCGGCGACCCCGGTGAACGTCAGCGACCTCGTCGAGCAGACCATCGATCTGGCGTCGAAGACAGCCGGCACGGGCACGGAAGGCACCGGCCGGGATTTCTATCAGGTCAGCACCAACAGCGTCGACTGGATGACCAAGAAAGGCTGGCTGCTCAAGCTGGGCAAGATCACGTACCCGGGCGCCATGCTCAACGGCGAGCGTGTCGTGGGTGATTTGGCCAACCTGGGAAGCAGCGTCGAAATATCGGCTTTCCTTCCTGCCGAAAAAAGCATGACCATCGAGTCCTGCACGGCAACCAGCAGCCTGCCCAACAACATCTACCTGGTCGACGCGCTGACCGGCCGCAACAAGTATTCGTTCGACCAGAACTCGGATGGCGTGGCCGATTTCGTCTCGGTCGTCTCGATTGCGTCGGGTGGATTCACCCGCGGCAACATGACCTCGGGCAATGCGCCAGGCAAAGTCGAAGAAGGTCGAACCGACCTGAAGCCGACACCAGACTGCACCGGCGAGATCGGTTACTACACGGGCGTCGGCGGCACCGTGAAGGGTTTCGACGCCTGCCCGGCACAAAGCTGGCGGCGCAGCTGGCGCCAGGTGGTCAGCCCGCCGTTCTGACAGGACCCGGGCGGCCCCGACACGCCATCGCGCGGCTTCGGCCGCGCTTTTTTTTCGTCTGGCGTGGCCGGATCGGACGACGCCACGAGCCCGGTCTGATTTCAGCCCAACCCGGGCGATGTCGCGCGGCCGCCCCGACAGGCACGCGCTTGCCGCCTCCTTGCGCCGATCAACGGGCGGCCCGGGGCAGCGCGCGGGCCGCGCCGGCTGCCTGCCGGCAAACCGCATCACGCCCGGCGCGATTCGCCTGCACGGCCGGCGTGCGTCTCGAAGGTTCTCGGCAGGCGCAGGGTGAAGCGGGCACCGCGTGTCGCCCGGGCGTCGCAGTGCACGGTGCCGCCGTGGCGCTGGGCGATCGAGCGCACCAGGGCCAGGCCAAGGCCGACGCCGCCCTCGCGCTCGCTGGCACCGGGGACGCGGTAGAAGGGCTCGAAGATGCGTTCACGCTGTTCGGGCGGCACGCCGCGGCCCTCGTCGTCGACGTGCACGATCGCCTGCGCATCGGTGGCCTCCAGCACGATCTGCACGCTCCCCGGCGGCGCGTCCCGGTCACCGTGGCGAACGGCGTTTTCGAGCAGGTTGCGCACCGCGCGCGCGAGCAGCCGGGGCACGCCGCGCACGAGCAACTCGGGCGTTCCCGGCGCCAGCGCCACCACCGCACCCACGCGGGCTGCCTCCTCGGTCACCAGGCCCAGCAGGTCGATCGTCTCCTCCGTCCCCAGATCGACCGTGCGTGCATCGAGCCGGCTGGCCAGCAGGATTTCGTCGACCAGTTGATCGAGCTCGGCCACGTTGCGCGCCATCTCGTCGCGCACTCGCGGACTGGCCGGTCCATCGACGAGCTCGAGTGCCATGCGGATGCGCGCCAGCGGCGAGCGCAGCTCGTGCGAAGCGTTGGCCAGCAGCGACTTCTGCGATTGCAGCAGCGCGGCCTGGGATTCCATCAGGCCCTCGATGCGCGCCGCGGCGGCGTTGAAGCGGCGCGACAGGTCGGCCACCTCGTCGTGCCCGGTCTCGGGCACGCGCACCGACAGCTCGCCTTCGCCCCAGCGCTGCACGCCGCGCTGCAGGGCCTCCAGCCGCTGCGTGAGCCGCCGGGCGATCGGAAACACCCCCAGCATCACCGCCAGCCCCGCCAGGCCGACGATCCAGATGAAGCCATAGGGCGGCCGCAGCCACGTCAGCACGCGCGGCGCGCGGCGCGCACCGGCGCCGATGGGTGGTCCGTGCGGCGCCAACTGGAGGTTGAGCACCTCGCCGTCGTTCAGGGTGACGACGAACTCGCTGCCATGCCCCGGCTTGCGGCGCAACAGACCTTCGGCGGTGCCGATGCGTTCGCCCTGCTCGTTGCGCACCACGAGCTCGCGCGGCGCCTGAGCCGGGCGATCGCGTTCGCGCTCGCGCTCGGCCTGGTGCCAGGCCCAGGCCAGCACCACGCTCAGCACCAGCACGCTGCCGGCGACGGCCAACCAGATGCGCAGGTACAGCTTGCGGGCGAGCGGGTTGTGCATGAGCGCTCCGTCAGTCCTGCTGGCGCGCGAACACGTAGCCCACCCCGCGCACCGTGAGGATGCGCCGGGGGTTCTTGACGTCCTGCTCGATGGCGGCGCGAATGCGGCCGATGTGCACGTCGATCGAGCGGTCGAACGCTTCGAGCTCGCGTCCGCGCACCGCCTCCATGATTTGCTCGCGCGTCAGCACCCGGCCGGCGCGCTCGGCCAGCGTGACGAGCAGGTCGAACTGGTAGCTGGTGAGCTCGCACGGCTGGCCGCCGACGGTGACGATCCGCGCGTCGCGGTCGATCTCCAGCGTGCCAAAGCGCAGCAGCTTGTGTTCGGGCGCGGCGCCGGGCTGGCGGCGGCGCAGCACGGCCCGGATGCGCGCCAGCAGTTCCCGCGGCTCGAACGGCTTGGGCAGGTAATCGTCCGCACCCAGCTCGAGGCCGACGATGCGGTCCATCGGGTCGCCCTTGGCGGTGAGCATCAGCACCGGCACGCGCGCCAGCTCGCTGGGCAGGGCCCGGATGCGCCGGCACACCTCCAGACCGTCGACGTCGGGCAGCATGAGATCCAGGATCACCAGCTCCACCGGTTTGTCCTGCAGCGTCGCCAGCCCCGATTCACCGTCGAGTGCGTGCGCGACGCTGAAGCCCGAGCGCGTCAGGTATTCGACGACCATGGCCGCCAGGCGCGCGTCGTCTTCGATCATCAGCAGTTGGGGGTTCGTCATGCCATCCTTTCCGAGGGGCTGCGCGGCTCGACGCGCAACCCCGGTGATCTTCACGCACCCGGACGTTCCAGCGTTGTCCGGGCCGTAAAGATACGTAAATCGGCGCCGTGCGGTGACGCGGGTGCCGATGGCCCGGGTGCCTCGTCAGGTCGGCTTGGCCACCGTCGCCCCGGCCGCGCCCTGCGCTCGCCGCTGCATCCGCATCGCCAGCAGCACGAGCAGCAGCACCGGCACCCCGAGCAGCGCGGTGCCGGCAAAGAAATCGGCGTAGCCAAAGGCGTTGACGTAGTCGCCCGAGAACCCCGCGATGAACTTGGGCAGCAGGAGCATCATCGAGCTGAACAGGGCGTACTGCGTGGCCGAATAACTGATGTTGGTCAGGCTCGACAGGTAGGCGACGAACGCCGACGAGGCAATGCCCGAGGCCAGGTTGTCGGCCGACACCACCACGATCAGTGCCGGCAGGCTGTGGCCCAGTCCCGCCAGCCACGCAAACGCCAGGTTGGTGCCCGCGCTCAGCACCGCGCCCAGCAGCAGCACCCGCATCACCCCCAGCCGCAACGCCAGCGCGCCGCCGGCGAAGGCGCCCGCCAGCGTCATGACGACACCGTAGACCTTGGTCACCGCCGCCACCTCGTCCTTGGTGTAGCCCATGTCCACGTAGAACGGATTGGCCATGATGCCCATCACCACGTCGGCGATTCGGTAGACCGCGATCAGGGCCAGGATTAGCGCCGCATGCCAGCGGTAGCGGCGAAAGAAGTCGGCGAACGGTTCGACCAGCGCGCCCTGCAGCCACGCCCGCACGCCCCTGGCGCGCTGCAACGCCTGCGGCGCGGGCTCGGGACTGAGCAGCACGGTGAACGCCCCGACCACCATCGATGCGGCCATCGCCAGGTACGCCGTGCGCCACGCCCCGTCGTCGTAGCCGGACGCGGCACCCTGGGCGCGCGCGGCCAGCCACAGCACGCCGGCGCCGGCCCAGATCATGGCCAGGCGGTAACCGGTCTGGTAGGTGGCCGCCAGCGCGGCCTGCTCCTGCACGGGGGCCGATTCGATGCGGAAGGCGTCGAGCGCGATGTCTTGCGTGGCCGATGCCAGTGCGACCCCGAGCGCGCACCACACCAGCGGGGCCAGCGCATCGCGCGGGTCGGTGAACGCCATGCCGATCAGGCCCGCCACCACGGCGCACTGCGCCAGCAGCAACCAGCTGCGCCGGCGCCCCAGCCAGCGCGTGAGCAACGGAATCGGCATGCGATCGACCAGCGGTGCCCACACCCACTTGAAGCCGTAGGCCAGACCCACCCAGCTGAGGTAGCCGATCGTCGCGCGGTCGATGCCGGCCTCGCGCAGCCGAAAGCTCAGCGTGCCCAGCACCAGCAGCAGCGGCAGTCCGGCCGAAAACCCCAGCGTCAGCATGCGCAGCGAGGGCGGCGTCAGGTAGATCTTGAGCGAGGCCGCCCACGACGGCCCGGCAGCGCGATCAGTCACGGGCGGCCCCTTCGGCAGTCGGCGCGACCCGACGGCGATTCAGCGCTCTTCGGCAGCGAGGGTTCATGGGCGGCCATTATTGCCGCCCGGCGCAGCTCGCCACTTCAGCCACGCCCGCCCGGGTTCGATCGCGCGTCTGGCTTTCGGGCAGGCGAACTCAAAGTATCAATTTGATAGCTGCTGTGGCGCACCCAACAATCGATTCGGCCACATTTCGCTTGAATCGACGGGTCGCACACAAGATGCCGCACACGCCCCCGTAAAATTGCACGATGCCTTCCGTGACACAGCAGTTGCTCGCCGCGCTGGCGCTCGAGCTGGATCGCCTCTTGCCCGGTGCCGGCGACAAGGCCGCGTTCGAGTCGCCGCGGCAGGCAGCGCACGGCGATCTGGCCTGCACCGCCGCAATGCAGCTCGCCAAGCCACTGAAGGCCAATCCGCGCCAGTTGGCCGAGCGGCTGCGAGCCGCACTGCTGGGAACCGAGGCATTCGGCCACTGGGTGGACGCGGTCGAAATCGCCGGCCCAGGCTTTCTGAACATCCGCCTCAAGCCGGCCGCCAAGCAGCAGGTGGTGCGCGAGGTGCTGGACCAGAAAGAACGCTACGGCTGGCTGGCGCCGCGCGACGAGTCGATGATCGTCGAGTTCGTCAGCGCCAACCCCACCGGGCCCCTGCACGTGGGGCACGGTCGGCAGGCCGCGCTGGGCGACGCGCTGTGCAACCTGTTCGCCACCCAGGGCTGGCGGGTGCACCGCGAGTTCTATTACAACGACGCCGGCGCGCAGATCGAGACCCTGACGCGCTCGGTGCAACTGCGCGCCCAGGGCGCCAAGCCGGGTGACGCCGGCTGGCCCGAGGCGGCCTACAACGGCGACTACATCCAGGACATCGCCGACGACTTTCTGGCGCGCGCCAGCGTGCAGGCCGACGACCGGCAGTTCACGGCCAGCGGCGACGTTCAGGATCTGGACGGCATCCGCCAGTTCGCCGTGGCCTACCTGCGCCACGAGCAGGACAAGGACCTGCGGGCCTTTCGTCTGCGCTTTGACGAGTACTACCTGGAGTCCAGTCTGTACACGTCGGGCCGCGTCGAGGCCACGGTGCAGCGCCTGATCGCTGCCGGCCACACCTACGAGCAGGACGGCGCGCTGTGGCTGCGCACCACCGACTGGGGTGACGACAAGGACCGCGTGATGCGAAAGTCTGCCGTGGCCACGGCAGACGGGCGCCAGTCCGAAGGCGGCTACACCTACTTCGTGCCCGACGTCGCCTATCACATCACCAAGTGGGAGCGCGGCTACCGCAAGGCCATCAACATCCAGGGCACCGACCACCACGGCACCATCGCGCGCGTGCGCGCCGGCCTGCAGGCGGCGGACGTCGGCATCCCTGCCGGCTACCCCGACTACGTGCTGCACACCATGGTGCGCGTGGTGCGCGGCGGCGAGGAGGTCAAGATCAGCAAGCGCGCGGGCAGCTACGTCACGCTGCGCGATCTGATCGA
>CAZGOL010000053.1:1875-15040 GCA_964527755.1 uncultured Ottowia sp. | reverse complement strand
CCTCGGGGTAGTGCGTGAGGATGAACCAGGGCGCGTTGTCGGCCAGCGGCCAGTAGACGTCGTGCTCGACCAGCCAGGTGGCAAGCGCCTGCTTGAGGGTGACGAACCAGGGGCTCGCGCTCCACAGGAAGGCGCCCACCGCCAGGCCCATCAGCCCGAACACGATCAGCGCCGTCTCCCAGCCGTTGCCGGGCACCACGCCGACGATCTCGGCCTCGGGCGAGCGCGGCGCCAGCACAATGGCGCCGCGGTAGTCGCTGCAGCGCCCGCACATGTGGCATTCGGCCGCGCCTTCCATGGTGCGCAGCGGCAGCAGCGGCGCGCAGTTGATTGCTTCGGTGCGCCGCACGGGCGCGCGCCAGGCCTGGGCGTCGACCGCGAAATGCCAGGGCGCCAGCCGCGCCAGCAGGTTGAACACGCCGTTGACCGGGCACAGGTACTTGCACCACACGCGCTTGTTGCGCCCGTACAGAAAACCGATGGCCATGGCGGCCAGCGTGGAGCCGCCCAGCACCGCCGCCGCCGCCCAGGGGTATTGGTACACGCTCACCAGTTGGCCGTACACCGTCGTCAGACTGAACGCAACGAACGGCCAGCCGCCCCAGCGCACCCAGCGCGGAATGGCGCCGCCGCGCCCGTGGCGGCTGGCCCATTCGGTGAGCGCGCCCTCGGGACAGAACAGGCCGCACCAGGCGCGCCCCAGCAGCGGGATCGACACCAGCACAAAGGGCCACCACAGCCCCCAGAAGGCGAACTGCGCGAGGATGGTGAGGTTGTTGAACACGCTGGCCGTGCGGTCCGGCAAGGGCAGCGCCGTCGGGATCAGCAGCAGGGCCAGGTAGACGAGCACGATGACCCACTGCAGGCGCCGGATGGCGTGCTGGTGATCGCGCAGAAAATCGCCCACGCGCGCCACGCCGCCTCGAAAACCGGGTGAGCGCACGACCGGTGGAACCGGATGAACGATGACTGCCATGGCGACCCTGCCTTGAATGGGCGCGGCCTCAGAGGTTGGGAGTTTTTTGGACGTGCCCGAGGAGCGTGTCAAAACGCGTCCAATCGAGGCTGAGTGCCGCGGCTCCAATGGCGCCTGCGCGCCATTGGACGGCACGAAGAGGGTCAGCCTGTGGCTGACCCGCGCCCTGCAAGGGAAAAGCGCAGTCGTAGCTCGGGCTACGGCGAGCATTCGCAACGAAGAGTGGGCGTGTTTTGGCGTGATCAGCGGGCATGAGCAAAAGACTCTCAATCTCTCAGTCCGCCACCTGCTTGCCGACCGCTGCCGTGCGCCGTGCCGGTGCGCAGGCCGAGCGGCGCAGCAGCCACGCCACCACGGCCCAATAGGCCAGCCAGATCAGCAGCTGCGACAGCGCCGGCGTGGCGCGGTAGCCGGCAAAGTCCGCCAGCAGCTTGCCCAGGCCGGCGCCGGTGTCCAGCCACGCGCTGGTGTCCCACACCGGGTCCATCAGCGTGGGCAGCGCGCCCAGGGCGATCAGGCGGTCGCAGGCGCCCACCAGCAGGCCGCCGGCCAGGAGCAGCAGCAGAATTTCAGTCAGTTGAAAGAAGCGCCGCCAGGTGATGACCTTGCCGCCCAGCTGCAGCAGCCAGAAGGTGGCCAGCGCCGCCACGAAACCGCCCAGCCCGGCCAGCACCGCCGCGCCCACGCCGCCATGCTGCTGCGAAGACAACACGCTGCCGTACAAAAACACCACGGTCTCGCTGCCCTCGCGCGCCACCGCCACCATCACCAGCACCAGCAAGCCCCACCAATGGCCGCTTTCGACCTGCTGCGCCGCGCCCGTTTGCAGCTCGCGCTTGAGGCCACGGCCGTGGCGGCGCATCCACACCACCATCTGCACCACCAGCGCGCAGGCCGCCAGCGCCATCACGGCCTGGAACCACTCGGGCCCGTCGCCCGGCAGCCAGACCGCCACGCCCAGCAGCGCCAGTGCCAGCGCGCCGGCCAGCAGCAGGCCGCAACCCACCCCGGCCCAGAGCCAGGGCAGGCCGCGCCGGCCTTCAGGCTCGGCGCGCAGCCAGGCGTAGAGAATGCCCACCACCAGCAGCGCTTCGACGCTCTCGCGCCAGACAATGAAGGCGATTTCACCCACGATTCATTTCGGCTTCACCACCAGCACGCCCTTGGCCTGCGGGTGAAAGTCGTCGAAAAACGGGTACTCCCCCGGCCGCGACAGCGACAGCACGACAAACGAGGTCACGCCCGGCGCCAGCACCTTCTCGGTGCGCAGCGGCAGGCTCTCAAACTCCACCGCCTGCGTGCTCTGGTTCACCAGCACGATCTTGAAGCGCCCCGGCGCCACCTCCAGCCGCGGCGGGTCGAACCTGCCATCCGCAGTGAAAGTCAGCGTGTGCGTGGGCAGCTCGGCGCGGGCCGCTGCCATGGGCATCAGGCACGCGGCCAATACGACCAGCAACCGCCATCCGTGGCGCATCTCAGTTGTCCAGGGCGGTGCGCGCCACCCGCGGCGCATGAAACCCAAGGGCCGCGGAGCAGGCCATGCCAGCGATCGCCGCGGCCGGGGTCTCCCCGGCCACTGGCGATGCCCCCGTGAGGGGGAAGGCGAAACATCGCGGAGCGAGTGGAGACTGGGGGCGGGCCATATCAATAGCCGCCCTTCTTGCCCGTTCCGGCGTAGACAAAGTCATACTGCACCTCGAACGGTTTGAACCACGGCGACACGCCGGTTTCCTTGTCCACGTGGCGGCCAAAGTGCTGGCCCGGCGGGGCGATGTTCAGCGTGAGCTTGTACTTTCCGGGCCCTTGCAGCTTGACGTTGTCACCGTAGTGCGGCCCGTCGTTGGCCACCATGGGCATCAGATCGCCCTGCAACGGCTTGTCACTGCCCTGCTTTTGCAGCGTGTATCGGATGGCCAGGTACGGCGCCCAGGCACCTTCGGGCAAGCCGTTCTTGTTGTCGGCCGTGGCATGGATGTCGGCCTCCAGGTGGATGTCCGAGTCCTTGGCCGGGCGCATCATGCCCGGCGGGTCCATCTCGATCGGCTGCAGGTAGACCGCCGCCACCTCCAGGCCATTGATGTCCTTGGGCTTGCCAATGGGGTACTCCGCCGCCAGTGCCGAAGTCGCCAGGGCCGTGCCCACCAGGCCGACGATGAGGGATTGAGTCTGGGTCATGATTGACGCGAATGAGAACGATTCGCAAAATAATACACCCATGTCCCGGACGCCATTCCATGGCTGGGGCAGGGGTTTCGCTCCGATACCCCGGGCCGCGTCGATTCAGGGCGCGGTGGCGCCGACGATCACCGTCACCATGCGGTCCGGTTGCAGCACGCGCTGGAAGGCGGCCCGAATGTCGGCGGCGGTGACCGCGGCCACGCGCGCTGTCCAGTGTTCCAGATAATCCAGCGGCAGGTTGTTCCAGGCGATGTTGGCCACGTTGCCCAGCAGCTTGCGGTTGCTGTCCAGGCGCAGCGCAAAGCCGCCGATCAGGTTGTCCTTGGCAGCCTGGAGCTCTTCCGCGGTCGGGCCGTTGGCCACGAAGTCGGCCAGCACCTGGCGTGCCACGCGCACCGCTTCGTCGGCCTGGTCGGGCCGAGTTTGCAAACCGATGGTGAAGGCGCCCGCGTCCAGGCCGGGCGCAAAGGCGCTGTAGACGCTGTAGGACAGGCCGCGCTGCTCGCGCACCTGGTTCATCAGCCGCGAGGTGAAGCCGCCGCCGCCCAAGATGTGGTTGCCCACCAGGAGGGCGAAAAACGCCGGGTCGCTGCGCTTGTAGCCGGGCTGGCCGATCAGCACGTGCGCCTGCGCCGACTTGAACGGAATGCGGATTTCGCGCGGCGCCGCAAGCGGCATGACCTCGGGCACCGGAGGCAGCGGCGCGCAGCCGGCCGGCTGCGGCAGGCGCGCCAGCAGCTCGGTCACCAGCGCGTCGGCCTGCGCGCGCGTGACGGAGCCCACCACGCTGACTTTGGCGCGGCACGGCTGCACGTGCCGGTCGTAGAAGGCCTTCATGTCGGCCACCTGGATGCGCGCCAGCGATTCGGGCGTGGTCTCGTAGCCGTAGGGGTGGGTGCCGAACACCGCGGAGTCGGATGCCAGCGCGGCGATGGTGCCGGGGCGCGTGCGCGCCTCGGCGATGGCCGCGTCCAGGCGCTCGCGCTCGCGCCGCCACACGTCCTCGGGCCAGGCGGGCTGGCCGAGTTCGCGCGCGGCCAGTTGCACGACGCGCTGCAGCAGCGCCGGGTCGGTCAGGGTGCGCAGCCCGAAGCTCATGCGGTCGGCCCCGGCGCTGCCACCAAAGCTCGCCCCCAGGTCGGCCCAGGCTTCGCCCAGCTGGTTTTCGTCCAGCGCGGGCTGCCCGTCCTGCGCCGCCACGCCCTTGCCGGCCATCGCCGCGGTCGCTTCGGCCAGGCCCACCTGTGACGCCGGGTCGCGCCGCCCGCCGGCATCGAAGTCGATCTGCAGATCGAGCATCGGGATCGACGGACTTTCGACCAGAAACACCTGCGCGCCGCTGGCCTGCGTCCAGTGCTGGATCGGAATGGCCGCCCCGGCGTTTGCAAATGGAAAAAAGGCTGCAACGCTTGTCGACAGCGCCATGGCAGCTATGGTTTTGATTGCGTTCATGAGTGAATTCCGGCGGGTCATGGCCTGCGCTCGTGCGGCCCGGTCTGCTGGCGGATCAATGGCGTGCACCCGGTGGTGGCGTGCGCGGCTTCTGGTTCGCGTCGCGCGGCTGCGGCACCAGCGTGGCGACCGTGAGCTGATCGTCGCCGAAATACTTCCTGGCGACCGCCTGCACCCGTGCCGCCGTCACCTGACGCAGGCGGGCCATCAGGCGCTCGTCGGCGTCCAGCGGCAGGCCCTGGATCCACAGGCTGCCCAGCTCCTGCGCCTGCCCCATGACCGAGTCGCGTTTGTAGACCTGGCCGGCCACCCACTGAGTCTTGACGCGCTCCAGCTCCGACTCGCTCACGCCGCCCTCGGCCACGCGCGTCACCTGCGCGCGCAGCGCCGCCTCCACCTGCGCGGCGCTCTTGCCCGCGGCCGGCACGCCGCTCAAGGTAAACAGTTGCGGCCCGCGCCCGATCAGGCCGTTGCTGGCGCCTGCGGCGTCGGCCACGCGGTCGGGCCCGCGCGTGAGCGCACGATCGAGCCGCGCGCCGCTGTAGCCGTCCAGCACCTCGGCCAGCACCGAGAGCGCCAGCGCGTCGTCGTTGGAGGGCGAAGGCTCCAGGCCATCGAGCCGCGGCACCTTGAACATCAGCGACACCACCGCCTGCTCGGCCGGCGCCTTGACCTGGATGCGACGCTCACCAGGCTGCACGGGTTCAGGCTGCGGCTTGCGCTGCGGCACCGCGCGCGCGGCGATGCCGCCGTAAGTCTTCAGCGCCAGCGCCAGCACCGCCTGCGGATCGACGTCGCCCACCACCACCACCGCGGCGTTGGCCGGCACGTACCAGCGGCGGTAGAAGGCACGCGCGTCGTCGGCACTCATGGCGTCCAGGTCGCCCATCCAGCCCACCACCGGGCGGCGGTAGGGCGAAGCCGTGAAAGTGGCCGCCATCTGCTGCTCGCCCAGCAGCGCGCGCGGGCTGTCCTCGGTGCGCATGCGCCGCTCTTCCTTGACCACTTCCAGCTCCTTGGCGAACTCCTCCTCGCTGTAGCGGCTGTGGGCAAAGCGGTCGGCCTCCAGCGCCATCACCTCGGCCAGCCGGTCGGCCGGAACCTGCTGGTAAAACCCCGTGTAGTCGCGCGACGTGAACGCGTTCTCGCTCCCGCCCAGGGCAGCCACGCGACGCGAAAACTCGCCCGGCGCCAGTTTGTCGGTGCCCTTGAACATCATGTGTTCGAGCACGTGGGCCACACCGGTGGTGCCGTTTTGCTCATCCATCGAGCCCACGCGCACCCACAGCATGTGCACCGCGGTGGGCGCACGCCGGTCGGGCTTGACGATCAGCGTCAGGCCGTTGGCCAGCGTGAACTGCCGCACGGCCACTTCGGCCGCCGTCGGCGCGCTGCCCGCGCCAGAGGGCGCAACGGCTGGCACCGCGCAGCCCGACAGCGCCACCACGATGGCGCCGAACACGAGCGCCAGGACAGGGCGCGGGCAAGGTGAAATTCGCATGACGCAAAGTGAGTGCAAAAGATCGGTTCTGGTTCCCGTCGGCGGGGCGGGGCGCCCCATTGTGAACCAGCCAAGGCGGCCATGCCCACGGCGCACAAGCGAGGCATGGACTCTTGTTTTGATAGCTGCCGTGGCGCACCCGTCATGCCAAGGAAGTGCATTTTCTGCGAATTCATGGGGGGCTCGACACACGCCGTGCGAGGCCCGCCGCCCACCCCACCGGGCCACGGCGCCGCGGCGGCGTTGCTGGGACAATCGCCGCCAGCGGCACCGCGCCAGACGGTGCCCCGATCCCCATCGACGACATCCCGTACCCATGAACGCTCCGAACACGCCGCCCGCGACCGAACCGCGCCTGACCAGCCTTTCGCACGGGGGCGGCTGCGGCTGCAAGATCGCGCCGGGCGTGCTCTCCAGCATCCTGCGCGGCACGGCCGGCATGCCCCTGCCGCCCGAACTGCTGGTGGGCATCGAGACCGCCGATGACGCCGCCGTCTACAAGCTCAACGACCAGCAGGCCCTGGTGGCGACCACCGATTTCTTCATGCCCATCGTCGACGATCCCCTCGACTTCGGCCGCATCGCCGCCGCCAATGCGCTCAGTGACGTCTACGCCATGGGCGGCACGCCCATCATGGCGCTCGCCCTGGTGGGCATGCCGATCAGCGTGCTGTCGGTGGCGACCATCGGCAAGATCCTGGAAGGCGGCGCCAGCGTGTGCCGCGCCGCCGGCATCCCGATCGCCGGTGGCCACACCATCGACTCGGTCGAACCCATCTACGGCCTGGTCGCGCTCGGCCTGGTGCACCCCGACCGCGTCAAGAAAAACAGCGCCGCGCAGGTGGGCGACGTGCTGGTGCTGGGCAAGCCCATCGGCGTGGGCGTGTACTCGGCCGCGCTGAAAAAAGGCGAACTCTCACCCGAAAGCTACGCCCACTTGATGGCCAGCACGACACAGCTCAACACCCCCGGGCCCGAGCTGGCGCAGCTCCCGGGCGTGCACGCCATCACCGACGTCACCGGCTTTGCCCTGGCCGGTCACGCGCTCGAGCTGGCGCGCGGCGCCGGCCTGACGGTGCAGCTCGACTGGAGCGCCGTGCCCCTGCACCCCGGCGTGCGCGAACTGGCCACGCGCGGCATCGTCACCGGCGCCAGCGGGCGCAACTGGGCTGCCTACGGCCACGAGGTGGCGCTGCCCGAGGTCTTTTCAGACACCGAGCGCGCCCTGCTCACCGATCCGCAGACCAGCGGCGGCCTGCTGGTGGCCTGCACGCCGGATGCGGTCGAAGCGGTGCTTGCGGTCTTCGAGCGGCAGGGCTTTGCGGGGGCTGCGGTCATCGGCCAGGTGACCCGTCGTGGCGAACGGCCACTCGTGGTGCAGGACGACTCCTAGAATCCAGAGCGATGTTCAGTTTCTTCCGCCGCAAGCAGGGGGGCGAGGCAGCGCCACCCGAATCGACCGAATCGGCCCCCGCCGCACCGACCGGACCAGTGCTGCGGAGCGCCGCGGCTGCCGCAACGCTGGCACCCGGCGCCGCCGCCGAATCCACGGTCGAGAGCGCGGGTTCGCCCAAGGCGGGCACCGCCATCGCTGCCCAAGCGCCCGCAACTGGCGCGGCCGAATCCACGCCGGTCGAGCCACCCTCGCGTGCCGGCTGGCTGCACCGCCTGAAAAGCGGCCTGAAGAAGACCGGCGGCTCGATCACCACCGTTTTCACCGGCACCCGGATCGACGAGGCGCTGTATGAGGAGCTGGAAACCGCCCTGCTGATGGCCGACGCTGGCGTGGCGGCCACCGGATTCCTGCTGGCCGACCTCAGGCGGCGCGTCAAGGAGACCAGGGCCAGCGAGCCCGCGCAGGTCAAGACGCTGCTGCAGGACGCCATCGCCGATCTGCTGGCCCCGCTGGAAAAATCGCTGGTGGTGGGCGTCTACCACCCCACGGTGATCATGGTGGCCGGCGTCAACGGCGCCGGCAAGACCACCAGCATCGGCAAGCTGACCCGCCACCTGGCCGATGCCGGCGCCAGCGTGCTGCTGGCGGCGGCCGACACCTTTCGCGCCGCCGCGCGCGAGCAACTCGGTGTGTGGGCCGATCGCAACCGCGTCGAGATCATCAGCCAGCAGGGAGCCGATCCTTCGGCCGTCTCGTTCGATGCGGTGGGTGCGGGCCGCGCGCGCGGCATGGACGTGGTGCTGGTGGACACGGCGGGTCGCCTGCCCACGCAAAAGCACCTGATGGAAGAGCTGGCCAAGATCCGTCGTGTCGTCACCAAGGCCGACATCACCGCGCCGCACGAGGTCCTGCTGGTGATCGACGGCAACACCGGGCAGAACGCGCTGGCGCAGGTGCGCGCCTTCGACGAGGCGATCCAGCTCACGGGCCTGATCGTCACCAAGCTCGACGGCACGGCCCGAGGCGGCGTGCTGTGCGCCATCGCGCGCGAAAAACCGGTGCCGGTGTATTTCATCGGCGTGGGCGAGAAGCTTGAAGACCTTCAGACCTTTCGGGCGCGCGAGTTCGCGCAGGCGCTGGTGGATTGAGCGCGCCGGGAGGCGGCTGCAACGGTTTGCAACGTCTGCCTCCGGCACGGTGCCCGGCCGCGTGCAGTCGATAAACTTGCGCGATGACCGTGAACTCCTCGCGCAAACACCTGGTGCTGCTGGGTGCGGGCCGCGCGCACCTGCAGGTGCTCAAGGGGCTGGGCCGGCAGACCAGCGGCGACATCGCCGTGACGCTGGTGGCGCCCCACCCCCACTACATCGAACCCGCCATGCTGCCCGGCTTCGTGGCGGGCCACTACACGCTGGACGACATCCGCGTTCCGCTGGGCTCGCTGATCGAGGGCAGTGGCGTGGCGTTCGTGCCGGCGCAGGTGCAGGCGCTCGATCCGGTGGCGCGGCGCGTGCACCTGTCCAGCGGCGACGCGCTGCCGTACGACGTGCTGTCGATCGACGCCGAGCCCGTGGCCGACCGCGAGCGCATCGAGGCCGCGGTGCCCGGGACACGGCGCAACGCGCTGTTCACCCACCCGCTCGATGGCTTCGTGCAACTGTGGCCCCAGTTGTGCGAGCTGGCCCGCCAGCGGCCGCTGCAGGTGGCCGTGATCGCCGAAGACCTGGCCGGCATCGAACTGGCGATGGCCTGCGCGCACGCGGTGGCCGCCCCGCACGGCAGTCGCGTCACGCTGCTGGTGGGCGAGGCGCCGCCGCTGGCCGGGCAGCCGCCGGCGCTTCAGCGCCGCGTGCTGGCGCACCTGAAGAACCTCAGCATCACGGTGCTGCAAGACCGCTGCACCGCGATCGAGGCCGGAGCGATCCGCTTGGCCAGTGGCGCCACGCTGGTGTGCGATGCGCCGGTGCTGGCCGCGGGCGCCGAGACTCCGGCCTGGCTGAAGCAGTCGGGCCTGCAAGCCGACGACGAAGGCCAGCTGCAGTTGAACGAGCGCATGCAAAGCGACAGCCACCGACAGGTGTTCGTGGTGCCGCATGGCGCGCCGGTCGAGGTGGGCCCGACGCTGCTCGCCAACCTGCGCACCGCGCTGGGCGGCGGTGCGTTTCGCAAGGCGCCACTCGATGTCTCGCGCCTGCACGTGGTCGGCTGCGGAGGCGGCTACGCCATCGCGGTCTGGGGGCCGCTCGGCCTGGAGGGGCGCGAGGTCTGGCACTGGAAGGACCGGCGCGACCGGCGCCAGCTCGCATCGCTGCTGGCCCCCTGAGCCCGCTGTCCTGCGCGCCGCGGGCGAGGCGTCGGCAACCGGTCCGGTGCCGACCAATGACGTCCGGCGCTTGCAGGCAATCGGCCGGATGCTGCATCGCCGCACGATGCCGTCGGCGATGCAGCAGCCTCGGTCACCGCTTTTCAAGGCAAAATGGGCCTTCGGACACGCACATCGCGCCCAACCAGCTACTTTTTCAATAGCGATCACCATGCCTCAACCTGCCCCGTTCCGTCCCCTGCACGGCTGCCGCATCGTCAGCCTGGCACTCAACCTGCCCGGCCCCGCCGCGCTGATGCGCCTGCACGCGATGGGCGCGCGCTGCCTGAAGGTCGAGCCGCCTGGCCGCGCCGACGCCGGCAGCGGGCGTGCGACGCGCGGCGACCCGATGGCCGAGCACAGTTCCGGTGCGTACGCACAGATGCACGCGGGCGTGCGCACGCTCACGCTCGATCTCAAGAGCGCGCGCGGACAGGCGGCGCTGGGGCGCGAGCTGGCGCGATCGGACCTGCTGCTCACCTCGTTCAGACCGTCGGCACTGGCCAAGCTGGGACTGGGCTGGCGCACGCTCCAGCGCGCTCACCCCGGGCTGTCGCTGGTCGAGATCGTCGGCGCCGAGGGCGATCGCGCCGAAGAGCCCGGGCACGACCTGACTTACCTGGCCGAAGCCGGCCTGGTCACCGGCACCGAGTTGCCGCCCACCCTGCTGGCCGACATGGCGGGCGCGCTGCTGGCGGTGGAGGCGGCGCTGGCCGCGCTGATGCAGGCCCGCGCCAAGGGCAAGGGCGTGCACCGCCAGGTCGGACTGGCCACGGCCGCGCGCTGGCTGGCGCTGCCGCGCCAGTGGGGCCTGACACTGCCCAGCGGCCCGGTGGGCGGCGCGCACGCGGGCTACCGCGTGTACCCCTGCAAGGACGGCCGCGTGGCGATCGCCGCGCTGGAGCCGCACTTCTTCGCCGCGCTAGCGCGACTGGCCGAGCTGCCCGCGACCGACCCGACCGCCCCCTTTACGCCCGGCGCGCGCACGGCCATCGCCGCCTGGGCACAGGCCCGCACGCGCCGCCAGCTCGACGCGCTGGCGCGCGCGCACGACATTCCGCTGTACACGCTGCCCACGGCCTGAGGCGGCGGGCAGCGTGCCAATCGACCCGCCGAACGGCTGATGAACGGCCACCTGCATCCGCACCAGAAAGACGAGTTGGCCGAACTGGCCGTGATCGCCATGCGCGAGCGTGGCCTGGCGCCCGAGTTCGGCAACGCGGTGCATCGGCAACTGGAGGGCCTCGATGGCCCCGGCGAGGACGATGGGCCCGAGATCGCCGATCTGACCGGCTTGTTGTGGTGCTCGATCGACAACGACGATTCGCGCGACCTCGACCAGCTCACGGTGAGCGAGCCGCTGGAAGGCGGTGGCGTGAAACTGCTGGTGGCGATCGCCGACGTCGATGTGCTGGTGCACAAGGATTCGCCCATCGACCGCCACGCGCAGCTCAACACCACCAGCGTCTACACCTCGGCGCGCATTTTTCCGATGCTGCCCGAAAAACTCTCGACGGACCTGACTTCGCTGGGCCCGGACCAGGACCGCATCGCCACCGTCACCGAGATGGTGTTCGAGCCCGACGGCCGGCTCGCGCGCAGCCACATCCGGCGCGCGCGGGTGCGCAATCGGGCGCAACTGGCCTACGACGCGGTATCTGCCTGGCTGGACGGCCAGGCCCCGTTGCCCGAAGCGGCCGACCGCGTGCCGGGCATGGACCAGCAGTTGCGCACACAGGACACGCTGGCCCAGCAGTTGCGCGCGCGCCGGCGCGAGGAAGGCGCGCTCGACTTCCAGACCCTGCAGCCGCGCGCCGAGTTCGACGGCGAGCGCGTGGTGGCCATTCGCGAACAGCCGCACAATCGCGCGCGCCAGTTGATCGAGGAGTTCATGGTCGCCACCAATGGCGTCACCGCCCGCTATCTGGCCGGCAAGCGGCGCGCGGCGATTCGGCGCGTGGTGCGCTCGCCCGAGCGCTGGGCACGCATCGCCGAGGTGGCCGCCGAGCATGGCCAAGACCTGCCGGCCGAACCCGACGCGCGGGCGCTGCAGGCTTTCCTGGCGGCCGAGCGCCGGCGCGATCCGGTGCGCTTTCCCGACCTGTCGCTCATCATCGTCAAGCTGATGGGGCGCGGCGAATACGTGGTCGAGCGCCCCGGCGGCCCGATGATCGGCCACTTCGGCCTGGCGGTGCGCGACTACACGCACGCCACCGCGCCCAACCGCCGCTACCCCGACCTCATCACCACCCGGGTTCTCAAGGCTGCGCTGGCGGGTGACCGGGCGCCCTACTCCGACACCGAGCTCCAATTCCTGGCCAACCACTGCACGCGCCAGGAAGACGCGGCCAACAAGGTCGAGCGCCAGCTGCGCAAGAGCGAGGCGGCGATGCTGCTGGAGCGGCGCATCGGCGAGGCGTTCGATGGCGTGGTGACCGGCCAGTCCAGGGGCAATACCTGGGTGCGCATCTTCGATCCACCGGCCGAAGGGCGTCTGCTGCCCGCGCGCGACGTCAAGCTCGGTGACAAGGTGCGCGCCAGGCTGCTCGGCACCAACGTCGAGCGCGGTTACATTGATTTTGAACAATTGCCATAACATGCCGTATCGGGGGCACCCCGCCGGCCGTGCCCGTGTTCACGCAAAGGTAAACCATGAAACCGATCGCCGCGCTCACCGCCCTGACCCTCCTCGCACTCTCCGGCTGCGCCGGCTTGGAGCAATCGATCCACGAAGACGACATGCGGCGCGCCAACGCGCAGTGCAAAGAATACGGGTTCTCGCCCGACTCGGTCGCGTTCTCCCAGTGCATGCAGACGGCGGTGCAAAACATCGAGGGGCAGCGTGCAGCCGATTTTCGCGCGCACATGCAGCGCAACGCGGCGATGGGCAGCGGCGGTGCCGGCATCGCCGCGACGGCACCGACGATCAGCCTGGACTTCGGCAAGTCCACCTCAACCTCGGTGACCAACGAAATCCACATCACCCAGCCGCCCCACATGACCTGCGCCACCAACGCGGCGGGCAACGCCGGGCGCTGCACCAGCGACTGACGCGTAGCCCCGCGGCGCGTCATCGCGACGCCCTGGCCCAGGCGTGTGGCCGGCTTGCGCCCAATCGCCGGATGCGTCCAGCACGACGGCATCAGCGCGAGGATGGACAAGCGCCGGTCGCGGCTCCCGTTCAAAACCCGGCACCCGGCCGCGCCAAGTACACCAGTTCGTCAGTCGTACTGACGCGCCCCAAAATGGCGTTGCGGTGCGGAAAGCGACCAAAGCGCTGAATCACGTCGCGGTGCTTGT
>CAZGOL010000053.1:0-1775 GCA_964527755.1 uncultured Ottowia sp. | reverse complement strand
GATCGGTCATGGCTGCCCATTGTGACAGCGGCACGACGCCAGCGACCGGTGCATTCCCGGGGTTGTGCGCGCATGATTCGCTCTGTTAGTGTGCGCACGAAGGAGACCCAGACGATGACCGCTTCTGCATCCGCCGCAAACATCCGAACGCTGGCGCTCGTGGGTCCCACGGGCGCCGGCAAGACCACGCTGGCCGAGGCGATGCTGCACGCCAGCGGCGCGATCGCAGCGATGGGCAGCGTCGAACGTGGCACCACCGTCAGCGATTACGACTCGCAGGAGATCAAGGCGCAGCACTCGCTGCAATCGGCCGTGCTGCACGCCGGGCATGGCGGCTGCCGAATCCACTTCATCGACACGCCCGGCCTGCCGGACTTCATCGGCCACAGCCTGCCGGCGCTGGAAGCCGTGGAAACCGCCGCCATCGTGATCAACGCCGCCACCGGCATCGAGCCGATGGCACGCCGGATGATGGACTACGCCGCCGAACGCCAGCTCGACCGCCTGATCATCGTCAACAAGATCGACGCCGAGGGCGTCAAGCTGCAGGCGCTGCTGGATGACATCCAGGCCACCTTCGGCAAGGAATGCCTGCCGCTGAACCTGCCCGATGCCGGCGCGACGAAGGTGGTGGACTGCTTTCACAACCGCAGCGGGCACAGCGACTTCGGCGCCGTGGCCGACGCGCACCAGGCGCTGGTCGAGCAGGTGGTCGAGGTCGACGGCGACTTCGTCGAGCGCTATCTGAACGACGGCGACATCGAGCCCGGCGAGCTGCACGCGCCGCTGCAGCGCGCGTTGAGCGAGGGGCACCTGATCCCGGTGTGCTTCGTCTCGGCACGCAGCGGCGCTGGCGTGGCCGAACTGCTGGACGTGATCGTCAAGCTGCTGGCCAACCCGACCGAGGGCAATCCGCCCGATTTCCTCAACGGCGAGGGCGATGCGGCCACGCTGATGCACGCCAGCGCCGACCCGGCGGCGCACGTGCTGGCGCACGTGTTCAAGATCAGCATCGACCCGTATGTGGGCAAGCTGGGGTTCGTGCGCGTGCACCAGGGCACCATCACGCCGGGCACGCAGCTGTACGTGGGCGACGGACGCAAGCCGTTCAAGGTCGGCCACCTGTACCTGCAGCAGGGCAAGGACCACGTCGAGGTGCGCAGCGCCCAGCCGGGCGACATCTGCACCATCGGCAAGATCGATGAACTGGCGTTCGACGCCGTGCTGCACGACGCCGCCGAGGACGACCACATCCACCTCAAGCCGCTCTCGTTCCCGGTGCCGGTGCACGGCGTGGCCATCGCGCCCAAGCGGCGCGGCGACGAGCAGCGGCTGTGGGAGATCGTCGGCAAGCTGGTGGCCGAGGATCCCTGCCTGCGGCTGGAACGCGCGGCCGGCACCAGCGAGACCATCGTGCGCGGTCTGGGCGAGCTGCACCTGCGCGTGCTGCTCGAGCGCCTGCGCGACGTTCACAAGTTCGAGGTCGACACCCACCCGCCACGCATCCCCTACCGCGAGACGATCACGCAAAACGCCGCCGCGCAGTACCGCCACAAGAAGCAGAGCGGCGGCGCGGGCCAGTTTGGCGAGGTGCACCTGCGCATCGAGCCGTTGCCGCGCGGCGGCGGTTTCGAGTTCGTCGATCAGGTCAAGGGCGGCACCATTCCTGGCCAGTTCATGCCGGCGGTCGAAAAAGGGGTACGCGAGGCACTGCTCGAGGGCGTGATCGCCGGCTACGCGGTGCAGGACGTGCGCGTGATCGTGCACGACGGCAA
>CAZGOL010000052.1:11590-15144 GCA_964527755.1 uncultured Ottowia sp. | reverse complement strand
GGACCAGTACATGTTCTGGCGCCCGCTGCGCGGCACCAAGGACCACGCCACGCCCGTCAAGCAGCTCTGGCACATCGGCGCGTCCACCCACCCGGGGCCGGGC
Organism: uncultured Ottowia sp.; assembly: GCA_964527755.1. Lineage (GTDB taxonomy): Bacteria > Pseudomonadota > Gammaproteobacteria > Burkholderiales > Burkholderiaceae_C > Ottowia. The sequence goes on along the minus strand of CAZGOL010000052.1, from coordinate 15,041 downwards.
CTCAGCGGGGCCTCGGGCTTTCACGTGGCCAACGCGCTGGCCCGCAAGTAGCGCCGCCGCCCTGGGCGGGGCCGCTCACTGCAGCGCCGCCAGCCGCGCGGGCGTGCCCACGTCGGTCCACTCGCCGGTGTACGGCTCGGCACTCACCCGCCGCGCCTCGATCGCCCGGCGCAGCAGCGGCGCCAGCGGCGCCACCACGCCCTGCGGGTTGCCCGGCGCCAGGTCGCACCACGGCGGCTCGAACAGCGCGCGCCGATACAGCCCGATGGTGCTGAATGTGTGGCGCGTGCCCCCCGCCGGCGCCTCGTTCAGCGCCAGGCCATCCGCGCCGATCGCGAAGTCGCCCTGCGGGTGGTGCGGCGGATTGGGCACCAGCCACAGGTGCGCCAGCCGCCCGCCGTCAGCAAAGCACGCCGCCGCCCCGGCGTCGAACGCGAAGCCCGGCGCAAACACGTCGCCCGCCACCACCCAGAACACGTCATCGGCCTGCGGCGCCAGCCAGGGCAGCGCGCGTGCAATGCCGCCTGCGGTCTCCAGCGCACGGCCAAAATCGCGCCCCTCGGCCGAAAAGCGGATCGTCGGCAACTCCTGATTTCGTAGCTGCCGTGGCACGCCAGTCAAGCCCTGCATGGCAAAATGATCCTCGATCTGCTGCCCCAGCCAGGCCGTGTTGATCACGATCTCGCGCACCCCGCCCGCCACCAGCGCGTCCACCCACCAGCGCAGCAGCGGCCGCCCGCGCACCGCCAGCAGCGGCTTGGGGCGGGTGTCGGTCAGCGGCCGCATGCGCTCGCCGCGACCGGCAGCCAGGATCAGGGCGCGAGGTGCCAGGGCCTCAGGCATGGTGCACGACGGTCAAAACGGATCGAGCGCGATGAAGCCCGCCACCGCCGCCGTGCCGGCGTCCAGCAGCACCGTCCACACCACGTCCTTGCGTCCCTGGATCGGAAGGTATTTCAGCGCATCGGCACGGCGCCCCGACTGGGCGATGGCCTGCTCGATGGCGCTCGCCGCCTGCGGAAACCGCCCCACCAGGTCGGTCGCCGGCCGCGCCGCCGCCAGCATTGCCTCGCGCCCCGCCGAATACGGTTGCCACAGCTCGGGCCGCGCCGCGATCGGCACGCCGCCCATCGCCTGCAGGGTGTACTCCAACACCTCGCCGCCCACCAGCGGCCGCAGCGACAGCCAGGTGGGGCCGGTGAGCGGCAAGGCGGTGATGCCCGCCGGCGTGCGCGCCAGCGACTCGGGCGCAATCTCGTTGGCGTGCACCACCCGGAAGCGGTTGTACTCGAACACCGCGTGCACCGGCCTGGCCTCGTGGATGACGGCCAGGCCATAGCCGAGCGCCGCCAGTTGCAGCGCGCCGATGACCGAGAAATCCAGCCATTTCTCGCGCCGCGACTTGGCCGGGTTGAACACCACCAGCGTCACCAGCGGCCCGATCACCACGTCGACCACCGCCACCAGCACGAACAACTCGCCGCCGCCCGACAGCGCGCGAAACGGCATCGGGTACCAGAGCCAGAACACCAGCGCCGCCGCCAGCGCGGCGATGAGCACGCTGAGCGACAGGTGAATCAGCAAGGCGCGAAACTTGGCTTTCCACAGACTCATGAAGCAGCTTTCGATGGTTGGAGCGGGCCGCGGTGGCCGGTTGCGGCCGGGCGTTCGACGGCAACCGGCCCGCGGTCGGCCGATTGTGCCGTTCACCCGCTGCCGGCCGCCCGCGCCGGGCAGCGCGGCGGCAGCACCTGCCCCTGGAAGTCGCCCAGCGGCAGCGCCGGGTGCTCGCGCTGCCATTCGCGCCATTTGTCGGCGGCTTTCGCGCAGTGCCGCGCCCCGTAGATATCGCAAAACAGTTGCTGCTGCTGCCGGGCGGCGTCCGGTTGTCCGGACACCTGCAGCGCCATCGCATGCCGAAGGATCGAAAGCTGGACCGGAAAGCGCCGCGCGGCGGCGCCGTACGCGCTCAGGGCGTCGGTACCGGCGGGTTGGGTCAGATCGGCCGCATTCAGCCGCAAATGGGCTTGCAGGTGATCGAGCATCATCGGAGGCACTTCGATGACGCGGCGCTGGGCACCGAAGCGCGCGTTTTCGAACTGGATGTCGGTGTGGACCGAGGCCGCCCGGTCCACGTCCCGCCACGTCAGGGCCGCCAGCGCCACCAGCGGCAGCCACGCCGCGAACCAGGCGGGCCGCGTGAACCGGAGGGTGCGGTGACGCGGATCCAGCGCATCGACGACACCCATCATCAAGCCCAGCGGCAGCAGGAAATACAGGTACGCCAGCGGGTATTCCAGCATCGCATGCAGCAGCAGGCCCAGCACCGCCGCCAGCCAGTAGCCGCTGGCCGCCGCGTGGCGTGCGGGCAGGTGGCGCCACAGCCACCAGCCGAGCAACCCGAACACGGCCAGACCACACGGAATCCCCAGCCAGACCACCAGGTCCAGCGGCAGCAGGTGCGCGTAGCTGAAGTAGTAACGCAGGCCCGGGCGGCAGGCGGCCACGCTCTCCTGGGCCCACCCCGATTGCAGCCAGCCCCAGCCACTCCAGGGCCGCAGCAGGGCGGCCTCCGCGTACGCGCGCCACACGGCGGGGCGCAAGTCGCCGCGCGCCTGGTCCAGCCCGATCTCCCGGGCGGCCTTGGACAGCATCAGCGCCTCGTCCATCCAGGGCATCAGCAGCCACCACGCGGCACCCAGTGCCAGCACCAGCAGCCCCCAGCGCGCTTCGCCCGGTTTGCGCTGGCCCCGCCCCATCCAGGCGCTCCAGATGGCCAGCAAAAGCAGTTGCAGCACCCCGGTGCGCGACTGCGTGACGGCCATCGCCAGCGACACGACCGCCACGGTCAATCCGGTCGCCGCGGCGCCCAGGCGGCGCTCCCGCCGCAACTGCAGCGCGCAGCACAGGGCGATAAAGAGCAGGGTGCTGGCCTGGTTGGGCTGCCCCAGGTTGGCAAATGGCCGGCTGGTGGGCGCCATTTCCACCGCCAGCACCGTCAGCGGGTACGCCCACAGCCACTGCATCAGCACGAGCCCGGCCGAAACCAGTCCGGCGGCCAGCACCGCCAGCAGCAGCCCGGTCAACCAGCCTTCGGTGCGGGCCCGCGCGGCCAGGCTGTGTCCCGTCGCCGCCGCCAGGGCGAACCAGCCCAGGTACAGGGTCACCAGCCAGGCATCGCCCGCGTAATGCAGCAGGCCCAGGCTCCACTGGGCCCAGGCCAGCGCGATCGCGGCGCCCACCAGGGTGGCCAGCGGCCAGGCCAGTGCGGGGCGTTGCCCCGCGCCAGTCCGCTCGCCCAGGGGCACCAGGGCCAGCAGGGCCAGCCCGAGCGCGGCGGCCGATTCGTTCCACATCGAGATCCACGGGTTGGCCTTGTTGGGGATCAACCAACAGACGCCCAGCACGAACAGGCCGAGCAGGCCGGCCAGTTCGCTCGCGCGCGGCGCGG
>CAZGOL010000052.1:0-11490 GCA_964527755.1 uncultured Ottowia sp. | reverse complement strand
CCGGAAGCGCGGTGCTCGACGTCGATTGCACGGTTTCGGTGATGCTGGTGCGGCACTGCGAGGCCGCCAGCACGATTTCCGACACCTTGGCGCGGATGGTGTAGTCCTGGTACGCGGGCAGCGCCACGGCCGCCAGAATGCCGATGATGGCCACGACGATCATCAATTCGATCAGCGTGAAGCCTTGTTGGAGTTTTTTCATGACTTGGTTCCTTGGTGGATGAAATGAGAGGCCCTTGGAGACGTCGTGCGTCGCCGCACACCCACCAGGGATGCACGGGGCATGCCAGTCGCTGCGCGCGCCAGAATTCGTGACGATGTTGGCACTTGGACGCCGATTGAATCCGGTGGAGCCGTCTCAAGGGGGGGTTTGGGACTGGGTTTGGCGTGTCATTGCGCCGTCGCGGGCGTGCCGGGGGGGCGGCGTGCCGGGGTGCCGAGCGGACCCGGCGCCGGTCAGGGGACATCACCTCAATACAATCGCAGGGGTTCGCACCCGCTGCAACCCGCCATCGCATGCACGTCCTCAGCCTCGACGCCGCCGTCGCCATCACCGGCATCAGCCGCAGCACGCTGTGGCGGCGCGCGGGCGACGGTTCGATCGGCAAGGGCGACAAGGACGCGCGCGGCCGCGCCACGCTGGCGCTGGACGATGTGCTGCAACTGATGCGCACGGCGGGCGGCATGGCGCTGGGGCCCGAGGAGCTGGCGCTGCTGCGGCAGGCCGATGCGGGCGACGCGCAGGCGCAGGCCGACCTGGGGGCGCTGTTTTGCGTGGCGGGCGCCGACAAGGCGGCGCTGTACTGGCTGCACGAGGCGGCCGAGCAGGGCAACGCCGACGCCATGCAGTGGCTGGGCATCGTGTGCGCCGCCACCCGCGGCGGCGATGCGGTGCAGCAGGAGCAGAACGAGAACCTGGCCATCATGTGGATCGCCCGCGCCGCGGCGCAGGGCCACCCGGTGGCGCTGCGGCAGATGGCCGAACTGCGGCCCGGGCGGCCCGCGGGCTGATTCATCCCCGGCTTGCCGGAGCGGCCGCACGCGGTCAGCCGCCCAAGGCGGCGGGCATTTCGGCCCCGATCTTGAACACCCCGCTCACGCGCGCGCAGGTCACGTTGTCGGCGGTCACCAGGCCCTGCGCGAACACCAGCGAGCGCGTGGCCCGCAGCAGCTCGGCCGTGCCCTCGATCCAGCAGCCCAGTGGCGCGGGCGCCAGGTAGTCGATCTGCAGGCTGATGGTGGGCAGAAAGCGCCGGCGCAGCTCGGGGTTCTGGCGGTGCACCGCCAGCGGGATCAGCATGTCGCAAAAGCTGGCCATCATGCCGCCGTGCAGGTGACCCAAGGGGTTGACGTGGCGTTGCTGCACCCGCAGGCCCAGCCGGGTCACGCCGGGCTCGTGCAGCCAGTACAGCGGGCCGTTGGCGGCGATGAAGGGTCCGCCGGCCTGCACCGGGTGAAAGCCGGGCGGGATGGCCGGCGCGGGGGCGTCGGCCGCGTTCATCGGGCGTTTCGGCGCGGCCGGCGCGCGGTGGGTGGGTGGGCGCGAGGGTTCATGCACGGCGAAGAATACGCGCGCCGGGCGCTGGCGCGCTTCGCGCAAGCGACAGCCCCGGGCGGCGCGGGGCGGGCCGGTAAAATTGGCCGCTTTCCCGATCCCCGCAGCACCGCCCTTTCCGGAGTCGCCCCATGGCAAACCCCACCCGCATGGCCAACGCGATCCGCGCGCTGGCCATGGACGCCGTTCAACAGGCCAAGTCGGGCCACCCGGGCGCGCCCATGGGCATGGCCGACATGGCGGTGGCGCTGTGGGGCCGGCACCTGCGCCACAACCCGGCGCATCCGCACTGGGCCGACCGCGACCGCTTCGTGCTGTCCAACGGCCACGCGTCGATGCTGCTCTACGCCCTGCTGCACCTGACGGGCTACGACCTGCCGCTGCAGCAGCTCAAGGACTTTCGCCAACTGCACAGCAAGACCGCCGGCCACCCCGAGGTGGGCGTGACGCCGGGGGTGGAAACCACCACCGGCCCGCTGGGCCAGGGCCTGGCCAACGCGGTGGGCATGGCGCTGGCCGAAAAGCTGCTGGCCAGCGAGTTCAACCGCCCTGGCCACGCCATCGTGGACCACCGCACCTGGGTGTTTCTGGGCGATGGCTGCCTGATGGAGGGCATCAGCCACGAGGCCTGCGCGCTGGCCGGCGCCTGGCGGCTGGGCAAGCTCGTCGCGCTGTACGACGACAACGGCATCAGCATCGACGGGCGCGTGCAGCCCTGGTTCGTCGACGACGTGGCGGCGCGCTTTGCGGCCTACCAGTGGAACGTGATCGGGCCGGTCGATGGTCACGACGTGGACGCGGTCGATCGCGCCATCGCCCGCGCCCGGGCGGGCGACGAAAACCGGCCGACCCTCGTGATCTGCAAGACGCACATCGGCAAGGGCAGCCCCAACCGGCAGGACAGCGCCAAGGCGCACGGCGAACCGCTGGGGGCCGAGGAGATCGCCCTCACGCGCGCGGCGCTGGGCTGGGAGTACGGCCCGTTCGAAATTCCGGCCGACGTGTACGCCGACTGGGATGCCCGCGCCGCCGGCGCCGCGCGCGAGGCCGACTGGGACCGGCGTTTCGACGCCTACGCGCGGGCCCACCCCGAGGCGGCTGCCGAGTTCACGCGCCGCCTGGCCGGCGAGCTGCCCCGGCACTTCGCCCAGGTGGCGGTGGATGCCGCCGTCCAGGCGCACCGCAAGGCCGAGACGGTGGCCAGCCGCAAGGCCAGCCAGATCGCGCTGGAGAGCCTGACCGCCGCCCTGCCCGAACTGCTGGGCGGCAGCGCCGACCTGACGGGCTCCAATCTCACGCACACGGCCAGCACGCCGAACCTGCGCTTCGACGAGCGGGGTGACGTGGTCAGGAACGAGGCCGGCGTGGGCGGGCGCCACATCAACTACGGCGTGCGCGAGTTCGGCATGGCGGCCATCATGAACGGGCTGGCATTGCACGGCGGCTTCATCCCCTACGGCGGCACCTTCCTGACCTTCAGCGACTACAGCCGCAACGCCATCCGCATGGCGGCGCTGATGAAGCAGCGCGTGATCCATGTGTTCACGCACGACAGCATCGGACTGGGCGAGGACGGCCCCACGCACCAGAGCGTCGAGCACGCCGCCAGCCTGCGCCTGATCCCCGGCCTGGACGTGTGGCGCCCGGCCGACACCGCCGAGACGGTGGTGGCCTGGGCCGTGGCGCTGGAAAACAGGCACCAGCCCACGGCTTTGTTGCTGAGCCGGCAGAACCTGCCTTATTGCCCCCGGCGCGACCTGGGCGACATCAGCCGCGGCGCCTACGTGCTGAGCGAGCCGCACGACGTGGGTCTGAAGCAAAAGGCGCGGGCAGTGATCATCGCCACCGGATCGGAAGTGCAGTTGGCGTTCAAGGCGCAGGAGCTGCTGGCTTCGAAAAAGATCGCGGTACGGGTGGTGTCGATGCCCGGCGTCGGCGCGTTCGAACGGCAGGACACCCGGTACCAGCGGACCGTGCTGCCGCCGGGCGTGCCGCGCGTGGTGGTCGAGATGGGCGCCACCGGGGGCTGGTGGCGGTTCGCCCCGGCGGCCGTGGTGGGGCTCGATGCGTTCGGCGAATCGGCCCCGGCGCCGGTGCTGTTCGAGCACTTCGGTTTCACGCCCGAGAACGTGGCGGCCACCGTCCAGGCCGTGTTGACCCGCCGTTGACCGCGGTGCGGCCGGCGCGCGTCGATCGGGTTGCGGAGCGCGCGCTCCGCCATTGGGCGCTGCCGCTGCTGACGCTGGCGGTGGCTGGCGCGCTGCTGGTGGCCAACGGTTTGCCGCCGCGGCCGGCGGTGCTGGAGTTCAGCCTGTGGTTCGTTGCCGGCACGCTGCTGGCGGCCGTTTCGCGCCGGCTGGAATGGGGCTATCTGAGCGCGGCGGCGCTGCTGGCGCTCACCGATGCGGTGTCGGTCGCCAAACAGCGGTTCAGCGGCGCTCCGTTGTGGGCGCAGGACTTGCCCGCGGCGCTGCAGGCACCCGATGTGCTCGTTGGCTTTGTCGGGGCGACGCAGTGGCTTGCCGCCGGCGCTGTGCTGTTGCTGCTGGCGTGGGCGTGGCGACGCAGCCACCGCGTGCGCGGACGACGCTGGGCGCTGGTCCTGGCACTGGGGGCGTTCGCCAACGTGGCCTACCAGTTGGCTCACGTCGACCAGGTGTGGCTGCCCGAGCGGCGTTGGCCGCCCCATGCCGGCACGTCGCTGCTCATGCTGAGCGGCTGGCATCCGCGCGGCCTGACGCTGCCGCCCGAGCAGCTCAACGGCGTGTGCTGCGCCAGTGCGCCGCCGCAGGCGCTGCGCCTGCATGCCGACGCGCCGCCCGAGCGGCGCCCGCACATCGTGGTCGTGCTGCTGGAGTCGAGCTTCGACGTGCGCCGCATCGGGGGTCTGGCCACCCTGCCCGACCCCTGGCGCGGCTGGGCGCCGCAGCCGATGCGCGTGTTCACCGTCGGCGGCGGCACCTGGGTGCAGGAGTACGCACTGCTGCACGGCGTGGATCCGACGCTGTACGGCCCCGACTACCCGTTCATCCACCACCTGGCGGGCACGCAGCTCAAGGGCCGGCTGGCGCCGAGCCTGGCGACGCTGGGCTATGGCAGCACGTCGCTGATGGCCTACGACAAGGGGTTCTACGGCAGCGCGCGTTTTCACAGGGCGCTTGGCATCGACGCCGTGGTCGGCTGCGCCGAACTGCCCGACTGCCACGAGACGAGAGACCCGGCGAGGCGCGACGCCGCGGTGTTGCGCGCCACCGCCGACCGGCTTGCCGGCGCGCCGGGGCCGCAGTTTGCGTTCGTGCTCACCATGGCCAACCATTCGCCGCACGACGAGGGCGCCGTGCCGCTGGAGGCCGGCTGCATGGCCGGTCACTCGCGGGCGCTGTGCGGCGCGCTGGGCGACTACTCCCGGCGCGAGCAGGCCATCGAAGCGCAGATGCGGGCCTGGCTGCAGCAGTTGCGCCAGCGCGCCGGCCGCCCGGTGCTGGTGACGTTCTTCGGCGACCACATTCCCGGCACGGTGGCCGCCCTCACGAGCCCGGCGGATTTCGCGGGCGGCGACAATAGGCAGACGATCGCCTTCAGCTTCGACTCGCGCGCGAACGGGCCCGTGCCACTGCTGCCGCCCGACTGGCGGTGCCAGCGCACGCCGGCTTTCAGCGCGGCCGAGCTGGACGCACTGATCCTGCGGCAGGCGGGCTTTGCGTCGGCGTATGTGCAGGAAAAGCTTGCGCGCTTGCGCGCACAGTCCCGGTGTTAGGTTTTTTTCATTGCGTCTTTTCTTTCTTCTGGAGTGCACACATGAGTATCAAGATCGGCATCAACGGCTTCGGGCGCATCGGGCGCATGGTGTTTCGCGCCGCGGCCGAGAACCACAAGGACATCGAGGTGGTCGGCATCAACGACCTGCTGGAGCCCGACTACCTGGCCTACATGCTCAAGTACGACAGCGTGCATGGGGTCTTCGACGGCGACATGCGGGTCGAGGGCGACACCCTGATCGTGAACGGCCGCAGGATCCGCCTGACGGCCGAGAAAGACCCCGCCAATCTGAAGTGGGGCGAGGTGGGCGCCGACGTGGTGATCGAGGCCACCGGCCTGTTCCTGACCAAGGAAGCGGCGCAAAAGCACCTGGACGCCGGCGCCCGGAAGGTGATGATGAGCGCGCCCAGCAAGGACGACACGCCGATGTTCGTGTTCGGCGTCAACGACGACCAGTACGCCGGCCAGGCCATCATCAGCAACGCCTCGTGCACCACCAACTGCCTGGCGCCGGTGGCCAAGGTGCTGAACGACAAGTGGGGCATCAAGCGCGGCCTGATGACCACCGTGCATGCGGCCACCGCCACGCAGAAAACCGTGGACGGCCCCAGCAACAAGGACTGGCGCGGCGGGCGCGGCATCCTGGAGAACATCATCCCCAGTTCCACCGGCGCCGCCAAGGCGGTGGGCGTGGTTCTGCCCGAGCTCAAGGGCAAGCTGACGGGCATGAGCTTTCGCGTGCCGACGTCGGACGTGTCGGTGGTCGACCTGACCGTGGAGCTGGGCAAGCCCGCCAGCTACGCCGAGATCTGCGCCGAGATGAAGGCGCAAAGCCAGGGCCGGCTCAAGGGCATCCTGGGCTACACCGAGGACAAGGTGGTGGCCACCGACTTCCGCCACGACCCGCGCAGCTCGATCTTCGACGCCGACGCCGGCATCGCGATGGACAGCACCTTCGTCAAGCTGGTGGCCTGGTACGACAACGAGTGGGGCTATTCCAACCGCTGCCTGGACATGGCGCGGGTGATGACCAGGAAGTGACGGTTGCGACGCCCGCACGAAAAAACGCGCCAACGGGCGCGTTTTTTGATGGCCCCGGCGCTGCCATCAGATGAAGGGCGAACCAATCGAAATCGCCACGCCCGTCACGAACCGCTGAATCAGGCAAAAACCCATGATGTCCTTGGCCTTGAGGCCGGCAATGGCCAGCACCGGCAGCGTCCAGAGCGGCAGGGATTCGGCGCTTGCAAACGGGACGAACCGCTCCGACAGCGTGGCCGCCGGTCCCGACTGGGCCATGGTGGCCATGGTGCTGGCGTGGAACGGAAACTGCAGCGCGATGCCACTGGTCCCCTTGATGGCCTCTTCGGGGCTGTCCGGCAGGCGGCGCGGCGCGGCGTGCAGGATGATGGCAAAGAACAGGAAGGTGAAGTTGACGATATTGAGGTTGATGCCGCCGCGCTGGATCACGTGGTCGTGAAACAGGCCGGCCAGGCCGATCGACCCGGTCAGCGCCCGGCTTTGCTCCAGCTTGCCCGCCGCCATGTCGGCGGCCGGCGTCGTGCCTTCGCCCTCATGCGGCAACCTGGGGTCGACGTAGACGCTTTCATCCTCGCGCGGCGTCATCAGCCGGTTCATCAGGGGCACGACGATGAACATGCTCGGCACGATGACGGAGTCGGGCGTGCGTACCAGCACGGCGACGCGCGCAAGCGCCCGACACGCCCTGCATCGCGGTGTGCTCCACCGCCCCCGGGGCGATGCGGTGGGCACGGGTTGCGGGCGCACCGGGTGCCGGTCCCCTTGCAACTGCTTGGCCGTCATGATCTAATCATGGGCTGTTGAAGAGGAGTAGCTCCCCGCCGCACCGCGCCGGTGCGGCATCACCGGCTCGTCAATACGAAGCACGGGGGCCGAAGAAGCCCTCGCCGCCTTCCGGGCCGGTGGGCGACGAACCCAGTACCGGGGTTCGCCGCCGAGCAAGACCTTCGACCAAACCCCGTCCGGGGTGCATTTGGTCGATTTCGCCGGTCTTGCCGTCTGTCTCACGTAGCAAACCCGAGCTCGCCGCCGCACGTCGGTCCGGTCCCTGCATTGCCAACCCGGAGCCTCCTGTCATGGAATTTCTGTCCGCCCCCTGGTGGTCCGCCCTCGCGGCCATCATCCTGATCGACCTCGTGCTGGCGGGCGACAACGCCATCGTCATCGCCCTGGCCGCGCGCAACTTGCCCAAATCGCTGCAAAACAGGGCCATCATCTGGGGCACGGTGGGCGCCATCGGCGTGCGCACGCTGATGACGCTGATCGTGGTGTGGCTGCTCAAGATCCCGGGTCTGATGCTGATCGGCGGCCTGGGCCTGCTGTGGATCGCCTACCAGCTCATTGCCGACACGGGGGGCGACGACGCGGAGCACGGCCCGGCCGCCGGTACCTTCTGGGGCGCCATGAAGACCATCGTCATCGCCGATGCGCTGATGGGCATCGACAACGTGCTGGGCGTGGCCGGTGCGGCCCACGGCGCGATCGATCTGGTGGTGATCGGGCTGCTGGTGAGCGTGCCCATCGTGGTGTTCGGCTCGACGTTCGTGCTGCGGCTGGTCGAGCGCTTTCCGGTCATCATCGAGTTGGGCGCGGCGGTGCTGGCCTTTACCGCCGCGTCGATGATCGCCGGCGAGCGACTGCTTGCGCAGTGGTTCGATGCACTGCCGGCGCTGCGCTGGGGGCTCGCCGCGGTTTGCGTCGTGGCGGTGCTCGGCGCAGCGCGCTGGGTGCGCCGCCGGCGCGCTGCCCAAGGCTGATTGCCCCTCTGGCGGCTCTCCTGGGCGCCACGGGGATAATCGCCTGATGCTGTTTGCGCGCCGTGCACTGGGGCCCGTGGCGGCCGTGGTCACGGTGGCGCTGTGGACCGGCTTCATCATCGTCGGTCGCGCATCGGCGACCCATATCCTGCTGCCGTTCGATCTGGCGTTGGTGCGCCTCGTCGGAGCCGCGGCGGTGCTGGGGCCGTGGGGGTTGTGGCTCACGCGGCGTGGCCGGCCCGCGCGGGGCGATGCCTCGCTCGGAGGGCTGTCGCCGCTGCCGCTGGGGCAGGCGGCGCTGATCGGCCTGTTCGGCGGCGTGCTGTATTCGGTGCTCTGCTACGCGGGGTTCTTCTACGCGCCGGCTGCGCACGCTTCGGTGCTGATGCCGGGCAGCTTGCCGCTGTGGGCGGCGCTGCTGGCAGTGCCTCTGCTCGGCGAGGGGTTGTCGACCGCCCGCCTGATGGGGTTGGCCTGCATCGTCGCGGGTGGCGCGGTGGTCGGCGGCGCGAGCCTGGGGGCGGCGCTCGAAGGTGGCGAGGTGTGGAAGGGTGATGCGATCTTCATGACGGCGGCGCTGTGCTGGTCGACGTATGCCGTGCTGGCGCGGCGCCTGCGTCTGGACGCGGTGCGCGCGACGATCGCGTCGACCGTGTTCGCCTGCCTGATCTACGTGCCGCTGTACCTGTTGCTGACCGGCCTGGGGCTGATGCCGACCCGGCTGGCCCAGGCGTCGGCGGTGGAGATCGTCGCGCAGGCGCTGTTTCAGGGCGTGGGCGTGGTCGTGGTGGCCGGCATCGCCTTCGTCAGCATGGTGCGCGCGTTCGGGGCCGTGCGCACCACCATGATCACGGCGCTGGTGCCCGGGCTGTCGGCGCTCGGCGCGGTGTGGCTGCTGGACGAGCCGCTGGGCTGGAACCTGCTGGCCGGCCTGTTGCTGGTGACGGCGGGCATCGTGCTGGGCGTGCGCGCCGGCGGGGGCGCGGCGGGCGAGGGCAGTGGCGCCGCGCCGGCGATCGCGGGGCGGCACAATGAGGCGCGAGGCACCCGCCCATGAACCTTCTCGCCTTCGACACCAGCACCGAACACCTGTCGATCGCCGTGCAGCGCGGCGATCGGCAGTGGGTGCACGACGGCGTGGGCGGGGCCCAGGCCTCGACCACGCTGATTGCGTCGGTGCTGGCCCTGCTGGCCGAAGCCGGGCTGACGCTGCGCGATCTGCGCGCCATCGCGTTCGGCCGCGGGCCGGGCTCGTTCACCGGTCTGCGCACCGCGTGCTCGGTGGCGCAGGGGCTGGCGCTGGGCGCCGACTTGCCGGTGCTGGCGATCGATACCCTGCTGGCGGTGGCCGAGGACGTGCGCCAACGTCATGGCGATACCCACGTGCTGGCGCTGCAGGATGCCCGGATGGACCAGGTGTACGCCGCCCCCTGGTGCTGGAGCGCGGCGCAGGGCTGGATGGCGCGCGGCGAGACCGTGGTGTGCGCCCCCGAAGCGCTGAGCTTGCCGCCGGATGCCGAGGGATGCTGGGCGCTGGGCGGCAACGCCATGGCGGTCTACGGTGCGCGGCTGCCGCGCTCGCTCGGCGCGTTGCCCAGCCGTGCCGCGCGCCCGGAGGCGGCGGCGCTGCTGCGCCTGGCGCCCGCTTGGCTGGCCGCCGGTCGGGCGGTGGCTGCCGATCAGGCGTTGCCGCTTTACATTCGCGACAAGGTGGCGCAAACCACGGCCGAGCGCGCCGCCGTGGCGCGCTGACCCCCGTTTTTCGGAACCCATGAGCGCCTTGCCCCAGTCCCACCCGTTCGAGATGGCATCGTCCGCGCTGCTGGAGGCCCGCTTTGAACCGATGACCCGCGCGCGGCTGGATGCGGTGCTGGCCGTGGAGCAGGCCGCCTACAGCCATCCCTGGTCGCGGCGCAACCTCACGGACAGCCTGGACGCGGGCCACCAGGCGCAGTGCCTGCTGGCGGGCGACGAGCTGCTGGGCTATTTCATCGCGATGCCGGGCCATCAGGAGGTGCACTTGCTCAACATCACGGTGACCCCCGCGCACCGGCGCCAGGGCTGGGCGCTGGTGATGCTCGACGCGCTGGCGCTGTGGGCGCGCGGGCTGCACGCCGAGTGGCTGTGGCTGGAGGTGCGCAAGAGCAACGTGCGGGCGCAGCAGATCTACCGACGCCACGGTTTCACGCCGGTCGGTCTGCGCAAGGGCTACTACCCGGACGGGCGCGAGGCGCGCGAGGACGCGGTGATCATGAGCCTGTGCCTGCGCGAGGCGGACGCATGAGTCGCGCGGCGCCTGGACGGGGCTGAGCCGGTGGGCCTGCAACTGGATGCGCGCCAGCGCGCGATGCTGGCTGAAATGGGAATCCGACTGTGGTCGCCGGCGGCCACGCGCTCCCGGTCGGATGCGGTTGCCGCGGCGGTGCCAGCCACCGCGGCCGTGCCAGTCACCGTGCCTGCGACCCCGGCGTCCGCTTCTCGCCCGCCGGCGATCGAGCCACGCACGGCCGCGCCGAGCCGCCCCACGCCTGCGCTGCCAGAGGGCATCGATTCGATGGACTGGGCGCAACTGGAGGCGACGGTCGCCACCTGCCGTGCATGCGGCTTGTGCGAGGGACGCACGCAGGCGGTCTTCGGGGTGGGCAGCCGGAGCGCCGAGTGGATGGTGGTGGGCGAGGCACCCGGCGAGACCGAGGATCGGCTCGGCCAGCCCTTCGTCGGCCAGGCTGGCAAGCTGCTGGACGCCATGCTGGCGGCGATCGGCCTGTCGAGGCGGGCTGAAATTGCTATCGATTCGGAAGCTGGTGTGGCAGATCAGGCAAGCCTTGAGCGCCGAAATGATCCAATAAACGTCAATTCCCGCGGGGTCTACATCGCCAACGTGATCAAGTGTCGCCCACCGGGCAACCGCAACCCCGAGCCGTTCGAGGTGACGCAATGCGAGCACTACCTGCGGCGCCAGGTGGCGCTGGTGCGCCCACGGGTGATCCTGGCGCTGGGGCGCTTCGCGGTGCAGTCGCTGCTGGACACGAGCGAGCCGATCGGCCGCCTGCGCGGGCGGGTGCACCACTACCAGGGCGTACCGGTGATCGTCACGTACCACCCCGCCTACCTGCTGCGCGCCCCCTTGGAGAAGGCCAAGGCCTGGCAGGACCTGTGCCTGGCGCTGGCGACGTTTCAGGCAGCGGCTGGCGGCGAACCCAGTCCGAACTGAGCCAGCAGCGGCAGCACCCGCCCGGTGGCGGCGCGGCCGGCGTCGATGGCCTCGGCGCCCCGATGAAAGTCCAGCAGCGCCAGGTGCGCCAGGTGCGGCGCGATGACCGCCTCGGCCGGGTCACCCGCCATGCGGCTGCGCGTGATGCGCACCTGCATCACCTG
>CAZGOL010000051.1:11718-15567 GCA_964527755.1 uncultured Ottowia sp. | reverse complement strand
CGCTCTCACCCTCCAGCACCGCTGGCCAGGCCGTTTTTGAAGGTGGCTCCATTGGATGCCGCGCGCCCGGGCGCAACGAAACAATTAGGTCGGCCAAGGTGGGCAGGTCGGTGATGTGCTCCACCGGCTTGCCCCCCGGGAACGGCCCTGCCCCGGAACCCAGGCCGTCGGACCGTTGCTCGACCAGGAATTGGTGGAGCGCCTCGCCTTGAAAGGCGAGATGCAAAATGAGCAGCAATTTGTTGCAATCAATCAACCGGTCAGGAAACCGGGATACTATCTGGACCCCATCGCGGATTCAGGTTAAAAATCACATGACCACGACTCGGCATCCAAGAAGCCGAGTACAGAAATCATAAAAATCGCGTTTCACCTCCCACAAAAATGCGTGTGAGCGAAAATCCGCTTCGCCCCAAATACCGCCCCGACATTGACGGGCTTCGTGCCGTTGCGGTCTTGTCCGTCGTTTTCTATCATGGTTTTCCCGGTTCACTACGCGGGGGATTCGTCGGCGTCGATATATTTTTCATGATTTCCGGATTCTTGATTTCAACCATCATCTTTCAAAGCATTGATCAAGGGTCGTTTTCGGTCAGCAACTTCTATTCGCGCCGTATCCGCAGAATCTTCCCGGCCCTGGCCATCGTCTTGATTTCTGTTCTGGCTTTCGGCTGGCTATGTCTATTCCCAGACGAACTTCAGCAACTCGGGAAACATACGGCAGCCAGTGCCGGTTTTATTCAAAATTTCATCTTGTGGAGAGAAGTTGGGTACTTTGACAACGCGAGTGAAACAAAACCGTTGCTGCACATCTGGAGCCTGGGAATCGAGGAGCAATTTTATCTGATATGGCCATTGCTCCTGTGGATGGCTTCGAAATTGGGGAAAATCAACGACGGGCACCATGAGAAACTCTGCTGCTTCCTCGCCACCATTTCAGTTTTCGTGCTTTCATTCGTTCTCAATTTGGATCTTGTCAAGCTTGATCCCGCAAAGACCTTTTATCTGCCTCAGTATCGGTTTTTTGAATTGGCTCTTGGCGGGATGTTGTCCTGGTGGGTGTTATATGGGTCCGGAATTTGGACGACGCCCGTCGACAAACAAAAACGTGCCTTTCTTGCCCGTTTCGACGAAAGACGAATCCGAAATGTATCGAGTATCACTGGCTTTTTGATTTTGCTCATCGCCTTTGGTCAATTCAACAAACAAACCGTTTTCCCCGGAAAAAATGCATTGATTCCGATCTTTGCCACGGCCATGATCATCTGGGCTGGTCCGCAATCCTGGTTCAACAACAAAATCCTTTCCAACAAGGTCTTGGTGTGGTTTGGGCTGATCTCATTCCCGCTATATCTGTGGCACTGGCCAATCTTTGCCTTTGGTCGAATTGTCTACGGCGGAATACCCGCTCTTGAATTCCGTTTTATTGCGGTGGCCATTTCAATCCTGCTGTCCTGGTTGACCGTACGGTTCATCGAAGGACCATTTCGTTTCGGAAATACCCGAGTTCCCCTGAAACTCGCCACGCTTGGCTTGGTCGTTTGCGCCGTGGGCGGGATCGGCTTTACTGCTGGCCAGATGAATTTCGACGATACCCATACTTACCAGAAGTTGGCAATCAAACGGAAGGGTTTCGAATTTGCCGTGGGATCTTCACTCGCATGGTACAAGGGAAAGGATGATTGGCTGTTTCTGGGTGACACCTACGATAAAACCGTACAAAAATTGGTAGGGGCCATTGTTCCCACAAAGGCCGAAATCATCGCTGCGAACGAGCCTCTTCTGAATCTCGCCAAAACGGCGAAAAAATTCAATACACAAATTGCTTTGCTGGTCGCACCAAATAAATCTACCATTTATGGAGAATATTTGCCCGATGAATTCGTGCCGTCAACAACAAGGTATAGTCATTTCTTCGTGGATCGACTCCAAAAAATTCCCAATCTCATCACTTTTGATCCGACCAATGATTTGTTGAAACTCAAGGAGACCGAGGGATTCTTGTACTGGCAAACGGATACGCACTGGAACGACAAAGGGTCTTACTTGGTTTATGCTGCATTTTTGAAACATCTTTCCCTGCCGGTACCAGAGGTTGAATTTCAGCAGGAGGGAACCCACTCTGGCGACTTGATCGAGATCGCCAAACTTAGAAATTTTCCACTTCACGCGGAAGACAACTGGACGGTGGTTTGGAAAAACGAGCCCAAGTGGACGGAAACGGAGATCCCGAACCAACCGGCAACCAGCTTCGGAAAACCGACCATCGTCACCAACCCAGAGCCACTTTCAGACAAGAAGGTCTGGGTCGTCGGTGATTCATTTGCGCATTCATTGAGAAAATATTTCAATGCGACGTTCAGGGAAGTTCGTTATATCGGCCACTGGTACTACGAACTCAAGGATCTGCCGGGAAGGTTGAATCATGCGAGCGACAAGCCCGACCTGATTGTCGTGGTGCGAGCCGAGCGATCATTTTGAGAGTGCCCTCGACCAGTCGTTTCCGTGCAAACCGCTGAAACCATGACCACCGCGGCGCCGCTGACGCTCTCGGTCAGATGAATCGACCACGCTGCGGCAGCCCCTCGCAGTTCCCACGCCCAAGCCCCGTGGGGCTGCTGGCTGGCCATTGAATCGCGCAATTCGGTATTGGATTGAACGCCCCCTTTGCGGTTTGCGGCGGCGGCGGATCGACGGCGCCAATTCGTCGCCATCTCCGGGGGGGCCAAGGAGTCGATTCAGGATGGATTGCCCCTGACCTGGCCGGCTTGGTGCTTTGTTTTGAATCGATCTCGCGAATCGTCGCCAAGGGGCTGCTCAGCTGACCGGCTGGAGGTTCCGGCATCGCCGCGCACCTTGGCCCCCGCAGCAACGGCCAGGTGCACGGCGGCTTCGATCATTGCGCCGGCAAAGCCTCTTTCAGCCGTGCGATGGACTGCTTCATCGCGTCCTGTCCGGCCGGAATGTCCTTGGCTGGCGCGCTGGGCAGGTTGAAGCCGTGTCCGACGCCATCGTATTCGTGCAGGGTCAGGATGGGCGGCGACGTGGACTTGGCGGCCTCGGCCAGTTGGCGGGCGGTTTCGATCAGGCAGCAATTCTGGTAGGTGTCGGCCGTGCCGGCGAACATCCAAACCGGCACCTTGGTCTTGGCGATGAAGTCGGCCGGGTTCTTGATGAACGCCGTCGCCGGATAGACCGCCACCACCACGGCCACCTGGTCGGCCATGCGCGAGGCATAGCCCAGGGCCGCGCCCCCGCCCAACGAATAGCCGACCACGCCCACCTTGCCGGGCAGCGCCTGCGGGCTGGCCTGCGCGCGCGTGATCACGCCCTTGAGCATGCCCCAGGCCTGGCGCGTGTCCTTGACCTGGAAGTCGTTGCTGTCGACCAGCACCACATGAAATCCGGCATCGGCGAACTGCTGCGCCGTCGCGGTGTAATTAGGCATGCCGGTCGAGCCGGAGATGACGACGACGACACGCCCTCGCCCCGCGGCCGGCGCGAATTCCTGCTGCTTGGGTCCCCCGTCCTGGGCGCCGGCTTGCAGCGCCAACGCGGTCAGGACAAGGATCGAGGCGCGAACAAGGTTCAACATGATTGCTCCCTTCAAGAACAATGACAAACACCGTCCGCCGGATGCGGGCGGAGCGCGATTTTCTGCCTGCCGGGGTGCAGTTGCAAGGGTCTCGGTCAGCCCTGAATGGCGTTGCGATGCGGCGCTTGTGGTGCGCCGGGCCGCGGGCAACGAGAGAATTTGCACCGGATCCCGCGCTGCAACCGGTGCTGGCGCGACCGTCAGTCGGCGATGCGGTGGTGCCCAAGTCGCGGAAATGGGCGGGCAGAACCGCA
>CAZGOL010000051.1:0-11618 GCA_964527755.1 uncultured Ottowia sp. | reverse complement strand
GCGCATCCGCGGCCGGCAGCCGCTCAGCGGGGCAGCACCCGCGCCGTCAGTTCCTGGCGCAACGCCGTCAGGCGGGCTTTCAGGCGGCGCTCGTTGGCAGATCCCACGCGCACCATGATCTTCTGGCCTGCAGCGAGCGACTCCAGGGCGGGGTCGGCAAACTCGTAGCGCACCCAGGGGCGCACCGACGGCTCGGGGCCTTTCACCTCGGTCAGTTGCACGGCCACCGTGCCGCCGGGCACGGGACTGGCGAGCAGCAAATCGATGACCTGAATCAGCCGGTCGTTGAAGTACGCCCTGGGGTACCCCAGGTCCTGGTACGCGCGCTGCAGCAGCGGGTACATCTGGACGTACAGGTTCACGGCCTTGGCCGGGTCGATGGATTCGGCCAGCGCCACCAGTGCGGTGTAGCGGGCGCCGTTGCCGGGCGCGATGACGGCGCCGCCACCTTGCTCCAGCACCGTGAAGCGGCCTGCCGTCGGGTTGACGGGCCACAGCGAGGCCGGAGCATGACCGCGGCCCAGGTTGTCCACGGTGGCGACCACGCGGCGCGGAAAATCGCCCAGTTGCAAGAACGCGTCCACCGCCTTGCGACCCAGCAGATCGGTCAGCGCGGGGGCGATGCCGTCCACCGCCAGCGGTGCCTGGTCTTCCGGCGTTGGCAGGGGGTATTGAATGGCCGGCTCGGAGGCGGCCTGGGCGGTGGGCTCGGGTGCCGGTGTGGGCGGTGCCGACGCCGCGAGCCCGGGTGCCGGGTTGATCCGCTGCTGGTCCTGCCACCACCAGGCGGCTGCCCCCGCGATGGCCACAACGATGATGGACAGCACAATGCGCCGCGTGCCGGAACTCATGTCGCGTCGACCCCTGCTCAAGTGACGATGACTGGCAATCTAGCACGCCCGCCGTGATCGGGACGTAACTTTCCCTGTCACGCGGCAGGCGTTGGCCAGGTTCGCCCGAGCCGGCCCTGCCCGACGCAACGGCTGCCAACACCGCATGGGAGTCCGCACGGCCGACCCGCCATAATCAATGCCCCGCAACGCGGCACGCCAGGGCATGGTCGCTGACCGGCCCGACCTTTCCACAGCCGGCACAAGCACAAGAGCGCTCGCGGGGATTCGTCAACCCCATCCACTGGGAGGTACGCACCATGATCTTGCTCGCCACTGGCGCCTTGTTGGTCGTTATGGGTCTCTTTTGCGGTGCGGTGCTCACCCTGGCGCCGCTCGGCCTGGCACCGTGGTCGCCCGAGCTGGCGCTGTGGGTGCTGTTCCCGGTGCTCTGCATCGTCGGTTTCGTGCTGTTCGCGATGGCGGGCAAGACGGCGCAGGTGCGGGGTTTCACGTTCGCGGTGTCGTGCCTGCTGTTACTGCTGGCGCTGGGTTCGGTGGCGGGCGTGGTGCTTTCGGCGGCGTCTGTGGTCAAGCTGACCGGCAGCATGTCGCCGCTGTGGTACGTGCTGACGGTGGCGGGCGTGCTGGGCGCGGTGGGTGTGGCGTCGAGCCAGCGTGGCGCCGCGCAACCCTGAGGCGGGCGTCGAGCGCCGTGGCCCCAGTGCAGGGGCCGCCGCGCCGCATCGTCGGAGCAGAAAAAGGGGCGTGACTTGGCCATGAAGCCAAACCGAGCGATGGCGCACGGGTTGACGTAGAACGGCACACCGGCCAGCCCGGCTTCGCGTGCGAGCCAGGCCGCAGACTGGGGTACGGCACTGCGCTCATCAAAAAGTGTAGCTGCTTGGGCTTGATTGACGAGAGATTCAGGGTGATTCCCCATGAAATCTGGATCATTGCCCAAGCGGCTGGCCAGCGCACCGAGACCAGCCCATGCAAGCCCTGATCCTGTTCGACATCCACAACGACTGCTTCGCCGGTGGCTCCGCAATCGCCTGGTGGAACCGGGCGCGGCGGCGGCCCGTGCGGCGCGGTTGCTGCAGGCCTTTCGCGCCGCCGGCCAGCCGGTGGTCCAAACCTGGCCTCTGTCCAGGCGGCCCGGCTCGACGTTCTTCATCGCGGGCACGGCGCCAAGATCCATGCCGTGGAGGCGCCCCGCGCGGGCGAGCCGATCGGCAAAAAGCCCTCTCCCAGCGGTTTCCGGGACACCGCTCTGCAGGTGGAACTGAAGCGTCGGGGCGCCAGGCGTCTGCTGATCGCCGGCATGATGACCTGCATGTGGACGGACAGCACGGTACGCGCGGCCTTCGACCTGGGCTGCAACTGCGGTGTGGCGCACGATGCCTGCGCCACGCGCGATCTGGGCCTTGGCGGCCAGATCGTCACAGCGCAAGACGTGCGGGCGACATGCATGGCGGCGCCGGCTTCGCCGTTTGCCGCGGCCAAGGCGACGGCGGACTGGTTGGGTGCCCCCGGGTGCCGAACGCGCCCGGCAAGCCACCCGCCGCATGCGCCGCCGTGCCGGGGACGGCGCCCGCGGCCCTGGGCAGGCGTTGATGACATCCGGGTCAAATGACCCTTTTGTCCGCCCGCAAGCAACCTGCGATCCGATTGGTGACCAACGCCGTCACGCCATGGCGATCTCGCGGCGGACGGCGCCGTACACTTGTCGCCCCACGATCCCCGGTTCATTCCTGCCCTTCTTCCGCACCGGCATGTCCACCGTCTTCAATTTCACCTTCGTTCCGTGGTTTCGCGCCGTCGCGCCGTACATCCACATGCACCGCGGCAAGACCTTCGTGGTTGGTGTGGTGGGCGAGGCCATCGCGGCCGGCAAGCTGGCCAACATCGCCACCGACCTGGCGCTGATCCAGAGCATGGGCGTGAAGGTCGTGCTGGTGCACGGCTTTCGGCCGCAACTCGACGAGCAGCTGCGCACCAAGGGACATCCGGCGCAGTATTCGCGCGGCATGCGCATCACCGACGCGGTGGCGCTCGACTGCGCGCAGGAGGCGGCGGGGCAGTTGCGGTTCGAGATCGAGGCGGCGTTCAGCCAGGGCCTGCCCAACACGCCGATGGCGGGCTCGACGGTGCGGGTGATCTCGGGCAACTTCATCACCGCGCGACCCCTGGGGATCATCGACGGCGTCGACTTCAAGAGCACCGGCCTGGTGCGCAAGGTGGACGTGGCGGGGATCCGCCGCACGCTGGAAGCGGGCGCGATGGTGCTGGTGTCGCCATTCGGCTTTTCACCGACGGGCGAGGCCTTCAACCTGTCGATGGAGGAGGTTGCCACGTCGGTGGCGATTGCGCTGCAGTCGGACAAACTGATGTTCCTGACCGAGCAACCGGGCGTTCGCGTGCGGCCGCACGACGAGGCGTCGGACGACAACCCGATCGACACCGAGGTTCCCCTGGTCGATGCGCGCGCGCTGCTGGCGCGCCTGCCGCCGCCCGAAGACGCCAAGGATGTGGGGTACTACCTGCGCCACTGTGTCACGGCGTGCGAACACGGGGTCGAGCGCAGCCACATCCTGCCCTACGCCACCGATGGCGCGGTGCTGCTCGAGATCTACATGCACGATGGCATCGGCACGATGGTGGTCGACGAGAAACTGGAAAGCGTGCGCGAGGCCACCTCGGACGACGTGGCGGGCATCCTCACGCTGATCGAACCAGCCGAGAAGGAGGGTTCGCTGGTCAAGCGCAGCCGCACCGAAATCGAGCGAGACATCGCCAACTACACGGTGCTCGAGCACGACGGCGTGATTTTTGCCTGCGCCTCGCTTCACCCCTACCCGCAGGCGCGCACCGGCGAGATGGCCGCGCTCACCGTGTCGCCGCAAAGCCAGGGGCAGGGCGATGGCGAAAAGGTGCTCAAGCGCATCGAGCAGCGTGCACGCACGCAGGGCATGACCAGCATCTTCGTGTTGACCACGCGCACCATGCACTGGTTTCTCAAGCGCGGTTTCCGCCAGGTCGACCCGGAGTGGCTGCCCGAGGCGCGCAAGCGCAAGTACAACTGGGACCGGCGCAGCCAGGTGCTGGTGAAGGACCTGTAACGTCGGGCGACGCTCGTCCGGGTGAGCGCCGGCACGTTGAGGCGCGGCCAGCACCTCGTTACAGTGCGTTCTTCCAGAACCGCGAAACAAGGAGACCCGCGATGTCGATCCATCATCCGCTCACCCGCCGCGCCGTCGCCCGGGCCGGCCTTGGCCTGCTGGCCACCGGCGCCCTGCCCGCGCTCGCCCAGAGCGCGTGGCCGAGCAAGCCGGTCAAGATCATCGTCGGCTTCTCGGCCGGCGGCACCACCGACGTGGTGGCGCGCATCATGGCCAAGGAACTGACCGAGAGCCTTGGCCAGTCGTTCGTGGTCGAAAACCGTCCCGGCGGCGGCAGCAACATCGCCACCGACCAGGTGCGCGCTGCCGAACCCGACGGCTACACCCTGCTGCTGGTGGCCGTGACCAGCGCCATCAACCAGTCGCTCTACACCAACGTCAAGTTCGATCTCAACCGCGACTTCGAGGCTGTGGCGCTGGCCGCCAAGGTGCCCAACATCCTGGTGGTCAACCCCGGCGTGCCGGCCAAGACGGTCAAGGAGCTGATCGACTGGACGCGCGCCAACGAGGACAAGGTATCGTATGCGTCGTCGGGCAGCGGCACCTCGATCCACATGGCGGGTGAGCTGTTCAAGGTGCGCACGGGGCTGAAGACGCAGCACATCCCCTACAAGGGCAGCGCGCCGGCCATCACCGACCTGATCGGTGGCCAGGTGCAATACATGTTCGACAACATGCCATCGGCGTGGCCGCACGTGCAAAACGGCAAGCTGCGCGCGCTGGCCGTGACCACCAAGACCCGCTCGCCGTCGGCGCCCGACGTACCCACCATGGAGGAAAGCGGCGTGGCCCCGTTCGACGTGACCTCCTGGTTCGGCATGCTCGCGCCCAAGGGGACGCCCCGCGACGTGGTGAACAAGATCAACCAGGTGATGAACCACGCCTTCGACAAGCCCGAGGTGCAGCAGGCCTATGCCAAGCTGGGCGCCGTGGCCGAGAAGAACACGCCCGAGCAGTACGCCGCCTTCATCCGCAGCGAGGTCCAGAACTGGGCTCCGGTGGTCAAGGCGTCGGGCGCGCGCGTCGACTGAGCGGCTCGCGCCGCACGGCGCTCTGCCGGCGCTCCTTCGGCGTCACGGCGCGACCGCCGTGTCGGCGCTGCTTTGCTATCGAAACATGAGCTTCCCCGGCGGATGGGACAAGCCGTGGAGGCATAAAACACCATGAATCCGGTGGACGGTGGCGATTTCGGGTGTGGGGTGCCACACGGGTATCGCTCGGTCGCACTGGAGATGCATGGGCCTCATGCGTCCAATCCCATGATGGGCCCGGCTTGACACCCCACAATGCAGGCATGACCACGATCGGTGCGCTCGAAGACTGTCTGCGGCGCCTGCCGGCAAGCGACGGCGTGCTGGTGCAGGTCGCCGAAACGCGCGGTTCGACCCCGCGCGAGGCCGGCACCTGGATGGTGGTGTGGGCCAATGCCCTGACGGGAACCATCGGTGGCGGCCAGCTCGAGTTCCAGGCCGTCACCGATGCCCGCGCCCTGCTCGACGGGCAAGCCGGTGCGCCGGCGCAGGGCGAGGTACGGCGCTACCCGCTGGGCCCCAGCCTGGGCCAGTGCTGTGGCGGCGTGATGTTCCTGCGGTTCCAGCGGATCGGCGCGGCCGACGGGGCGGCGCTCGGTCGGCGGCTGGCGCCCGCTCTGGCCCCGGTGGCCTTGTTCGGCGGCGGCCACGTGGGCGTGGCCATCGTGCGGCTGCTGTCCACCCTGCCCTGCGCGGTGCACTGGATCGACAGCCGAGACGGGGTCTTCCCGGCCGAGCTGCCAGCGCACGTGCGCACCGAGTTCAGCGAGCCGGTGCAGGCCGCCGTTCACGATCTGACGCCCGGCAGCAGGGTGCTGATCATGAGCTTCAGCCACGCCGAGGACCTGGACATCGTGATTGCCTGCCTGGAGCGCCTGCGCGAGCGCGACGACCTGCCCTATGTCGGCCTGATCGGCAGCAAGACCAAGTGGGCCACGTTTGGCCATCGCCTGAGCGCGCGCGGCTTCAGCGCGGCCGAGCAGGCGCGCATCACCTGCCCGATCGGCATTGCCGGCATCACGGGCAAGGAGCCCGAGGTGATTGCCGTGGCGGTGGCCGCGCAGTTGCTGCTCGATGCGCCTGCGGCCAGCAGCGGCTGACCGCGCCCGCCGGCAGGCCGCCAGATCGCAGGGTAAACCCAGGGGTTATATCCACATTCGCATACCTGCCATGAAAATGCAGGTATGCCGCGGTTGTCCACCGGAGCGCAACATGCGGCACGGGCTGGCGCTGCGGGTATTGCGCGCCGGCACCCTTTTGTCTGGAGACAAACCATGAACACGGCCACACCGGCAGCCACGCGGCCGATCCGCTTTTATCACCGGGGGCGACTGACCACGGTGCAAGGCGTGCACCCCACCCGCACGGTGCTCGACTGGCTGCGCGAGAACCACCACCGCACCGGCACCAAGGAGGGCTGCAACGAGGGCGACTGCGGCGCCTGCACGGTGGTGCTGGGCGAGCTCGACGCCGCAGGCGAGTTGCGACTGCGCAGCGTCAACGCCTGCATCCAGTTCGTGCCGACGCTGGACGGCAAGGCGCTGTTCACGGTGGAAGACCTCCAGCCCATGGCTGCCGGTGGCGAGGCCGCCTTGCATCCGGTGCAGCAGGCCATGGTCGATTGCCACGGCTCGCAATGCGGCTTTTGCACGCCCGGCTTCGTGATGTCGCTGTGGAACACCTACGAGCAGCACCAGCAGGCGGGCACCGTCCCGACGCGCCAGCAACTGGCCGACGACCTGTCGGGCAACCTGTGCCGCTGCACCGGCTACCGGCCCATCCTGGACGCCGGCCAGCGCATGTTCGACCTGCCGGGCGCACGGCTCGATCGCCGCGCCGTGACGCAGGCATTGCGCGCGTTGCAGCACGACGCGGCACTCGACTACGCCGCGCCGCTGACCACGCCTGAAGGCGTGCGCACCGATCATTTTCACGCCCCGCGCACCCTGGACGAACTGGCCGGCCTGTACGCCGCCAAGCCTCAGGCGCGCCTGCTGGCGGGCTCCACCGACATCGGCCTGTGGGTCAACAAGCAGTTTCGCGACGTGGGCGATCTGATCTACGTCGGCAACGTGTCCGCGTTGCAGCGCATCGAGGAACGCCCCGGCCACTTGTGGATCGGCGCAGCGGCTTCGCTGGAAGACGCCTGGCGCGCCCTGGCGCGGCGTGCGCCTGCACTGACGGACGTGTGGCTGCGTTTTGCCTCGCTGCCGATCCGGCACGCGGGCACCCTGGGCGGCAACGTCGCCAACGGCTCGCCGATCGGCGATTCGGCGCCGATCCTGATGGCGCTCGACGCCTCGGTCGAGCTGCGCCGCGGCCCGCAGGCGCGCACCCTGCCACTCACCGAGCTGTACCTCGACTACATGAAGAACGCCCTGCAGGAGGGCGAATTCGTGCAGGCCATCACGGTACCCCTGGCAGCCTTCAAGCGACAGGTGCGCGGCTACAAGATCAGCAAGCGCTTCGACTGCGACATCTCGGCGTTGTGCACGGGCATGTCGATCGATCTCGAGGGTGACATGGTGCGCGACGTGCGCCTGGCCTACGGGGGCATGGCGGCGGTCGTCAAGCGCGCGGCGGGGGCCGAGGCGGCACTCACCGGCCAGCGCTGGACTCAGGATGCGGTGCGCGCGGCGCAGCAGGCACTGGCCCGGGATTTCTCGCCCATGACCGACCTGCGCGCCAGCAGCGGTTACCGCCTGCGGGTGGCGCAAAACCTGTTGCAGCGCCTGTGGCTGGAAACGCGAGCCGACGCACCGCTGAGCAGCCACGACACCAGTGTGTTCAGTGTCATGCCACACGCGGCCACCTGATTCGTTCGCCAGGAGAGCACCATGAACCAACCCGTTGCCGAACACCTGATGCGCGCCGCCGTTCCTTTTGCCGACTACCGGGAGAACCGGCAGGCACGCTTCGATCCGGCGTCCGAGGGCCGTGCATCGATGGATGGCGCCCGCGTGGGCATCAGCCGCCCGCACGAGTCGGCGGCGCTGCACGTCACCGGCAGCGCGCCTTATGTGGACGACCTGCCTGAACTGGCCGGCACGCTGCATGGTGCGCTGGGCCTGGCGCCGGTGGCCGCGGGCCGGTTGCTGGGAGTCGATCTGGAGAAGGTACGCGCCATGCCCGGCGTCGTGCGCGTGCTGACCGCCGACGACATTCCGGGCGAGAACAACTGCGGCTCGGTGCTGCACGACGACCCGATCCTGTGCGATGGCGAGATCCGCTACCTCGGCCAGCCGGTCTTTGCCGTAATCGCCGAAACGCGCGATCAGGCTCGACGGGCCGCCGCGCTGGCCCGGCGCGTGCTCGACATCGAGGCGGCCGAATCGGTGCTGACGCCGCGCCAGGCCCATGAACGGGGCCAGTACGTGGTGCCGCCGATGCATCTGGTGCGCAGCGAAAGCGGCATGGACGAGGCCGGCATCCGCGCCGCCATCACCGCCGCACCGCACCGCCTGACCGGCAGCCTGGACGTGGGCGGTCAGGAGCAGTTCTATCTGGAAGGGCAGATCAGCTACGCCTCGCCGCGCGAGGACGGGGGCATGCACGTGCACTGCTCGACCCAGCATCCCAGTGAAATGCAGTTCCTGGTGGCGCATGCGCTGGGCGTGCAGGCGCACGCCGTGCTGGTCGAATGCCGACGCATGGGCGGGGGCTTCGGGGGCAAGGAGTCGCAGTCGGCGCAGTTCGCCTGCATCGCCGCCATCGCCGCCCGCGCGCTGGACCGACCGGTCAAGCTGCGGCTGGACCGCGACGACGACTTTTTGATCACCGGCCGGCGCCACGGCTTCTGGTACGAATACGACGTGGGCTTCGACGACACGGGGCGCATCCTGGGCGTGACGCTGCAGATGGTGGCGCATGCCGGTCACTCAGCCGACCTGTCGGCCGCGGTGATGACGCGCGCGGTGTGCCACTTCGACAACGCCTACTGGCTGCCCGAAGTGGCCATGCACGGCTATTGCGGCAAGACCAACACGCAGAGCAACACCGCGTTTCGCGGCTTTGGCGGCCCGCAGGGTGCCATCGCCATCGAGTACATCCTGGACAGCATTGCCCGGCGCCTCAACCGCGATCCCCTGGCGGTGCGGCGCGCCAACTTCTATGGCAAGGACGAGCGCAACGTCACGCCCTACCGCCAGATGGTGCAGGACAACGCGATCCACGAACTGGTCGACCAACTGGAGGCCGACAGCGACTACCAGGCGCGCCGGGAGCAGGTGGCCGCCTTCAATGCCGCCCACGACGTGCTCAAGCGCGGCCTGGCCCTCACGCCGGTCAAGTTCGGCATCAGCTTCAACGTCAAGCACCTCAACCAGGCCGGCGCACTGGTGCATGTCTACCTGGACGGCTCGATCCTGGTCAACCACGGCGGCACCGAAATGGGTCAGGGCCTGAACACCAAGGTGGCTCAGGTGGTGGCGCACGAGCTGGGCGTGAATTTCGAACGCGTGCGCGTGTCGGCCACCGACACCAGCAAGGTGGCCAACACCTCGGCCACCGCGGCGTCCACGGGAACCGACCTGAACGGCAAGGCCGCGCAGGACGCGGCGCGCCGAATCCGCGAGCGCCTGGCCGCCAGCGTGGCCGCGCGCCACGGCGGGCGCGCGCAGGACGTGCGCTTCGGGAGCGACCGAGTAATCGTCTGCGGCAAGGTGCTGGAGTTCGGTGCCGTGGTGGCGGACGCCTACCTGGATCGCGTGCAGCTGTGGTCGGACGGTTTCTACGCCACGCCCGGCCTGTCGTGGGACAAGGAGAAGATGCAAGGCCACCCGTTCTACTACTACGCCTACGGCGCCGCCGTGAGCGAAGTGGTGATCGACACGCTGACGGGCGAATGGAAGCTGCTGCGCGCCGACCTGCTGCACGACGTGGGCCACTCGCTCAACCCGGCGGTGGACATTGGCCAGATCGAGGGCGGCTTCATCCAGGGCATGGGCTGGCTCACGATGGAGGAACTGGTGTGGCACCCCAAGTCGGGCCAGCTCATGACGCACGCGCCCAGCACCTACAAGATCCCGACCGCCAACGACTGCCCGCCGGTGTTCAACGTGCGCCTGTTCAAGGGTGGCAACGTGCAGGATGCCATCCATCGCAGCAAGGCCGTGGGCGAGCCGCCGCTGCTGCTGCCGTTCTCGGTGTTCTTCGCGATCCGCGATGCCGTCTCGGCGGCGGGCGGGCACCGGGTCGATCCCCCGTTGATCGCGCCAGCCACCAGTGAGGCCATCCTGCATGCGCTGACCGCAGTGCAGGCGGGCTGAATTCCTCGCCAGCCCAGCAATCTCGCCGGACGACGCGCCCGTCTGCATTCGCCAGCCGATGGATTCACCCCACGACCGACCATCGACGGCCGCGCTCAACGCCGACGGTCGTCGGTTGCTCGACCGCATCGATTTGCACCTCATCCGCGTGCTCTACACGGTGCTGGCCGAGCGCAGCGTCTCGCGGGCGGCAATGCGCCTGGGCACCAACCAGCCGGCCGTGTCGGCGGCGCTCAAGCGCCTGCGCGATCTGGCGGGCGATCCGCTGCTGGTGCGCGACGGCGCCCAGATGGTGCCCACCGACGCCGCGCGGCTGATGATCGAGCCGGCCGCCAGCATCCTGCGCACGGCCGAGGAGCTGTTCACGCAGGCGCAGCACTTCGATGCGCGCACCAGCACGCAGACCTTTCGCATCGCCGCCAGTGACTACCTTGACCCGCTGTTCCTGCCGCACCTGGTTGCCGACATCAAACGCAAGGCCCCGCTGGTGCACGTGGAAATCCACGCCCTCACCCGCGAGGCCGACTACCGCGCGCAGCTGGCACAGGGTGAGATCGACGTGGTGATCGGCAACTGGCAGCAGGCGCCCGAGGATCTGCATCTGCGCCACCTGTTCAGCGACGAGGTGGCGTGCCTGGTGAGTCGCGAACACCCCGCCGTGCGACGCGGCTGGAGCGCCGAGGAGTGGCTGGCGGCCGAGCACGTCGCACCCACGCCGATGCACCCCGGCGCACGCGGCATCATCGACCAGATCCTGAGTGGGCGCGGCTTGCAGCGCAACATCACGGCACGCAGCGCCTGGTTCAGCCTGATCCCCGACATGCTGGCCGGCAGCCTGCTGATCCTGACCACCGGTCGCCAGTATTGCGAACGCGCGGCAGCGCGCCTGCCGCTGGCGATCCTGCCCTGCCCGGTGCCGATGCCGCCGCTGGACTACTACCAGCTGTGGCATCCGCGCAGCCAGCCTTCGCGCGCGGTGCGCTGGCTGCGCGAACGCATCCAGCAGGCGGTGGCCGAGTTGCCCCGCCCCGCCGGATGATCGAATCCCGACCCTGACCACATAACCAACGAGGAGACCCGCATGAGTTTGACCGAGCGCGTGTTCAAGCTGCAGGAACACGGAACCACGGTGCGCACCGAGATCATCGCCGGCGTGACCACCTTCCTGACGATGGCCTACATCATCTTCGTCAACCCGGCCATCCTGGGCGACGCGGGCATGCCCAAGGAATCGGTGTTCGTCGCCACCTGCCTGATCGCGGCGCTGGGCACGGCGGTGATGGCGCTGTACGCCAACTACCCCATCGC
>CAZGOL010000050.1:0-15648 GCA_964527755.1 uncultured Ottowia sp. | reverse complement strand
ACCCCCGACCTGCTGCTTAGAAGGCAGCTGCTCTATCCGGTTGAGCTACGGGCAGGTGCTGCGCCAAACGATGAAGGCCCGGTGCGGGCCTTCAGGGTGGTGGATCTGGTCGGAGCGGCGGGATTCGAACTCGCGACCTCCTGCTCCCAAAGCAGATGCGCTACCAGGCTGCGCTACGCTCCGACAAGCGGTGGATTCTAGCCTGTGCGGCGCCTCAGCGGCGCTGGTACTGGGTGGCGCCAAACAGCACTTCCTTCTCGGCGGCGGTGCGCATGGGCTGGCGCCGCTCGGCCAGCACCGCCACGCCACGCTGCACGGCGGGGCGCGCGGCGATGCGATCGAACCACACTTTCAGGGCCGGATAGTCGGCCCAGTCGATGCCCTGGTTCTCGGCCGAACGCAGCCAGGGGAAGATGGCGATGTCGGCGATGCTGTAGTCGCGCCCGGCGATCCAGGCGCCGGTGCGACTCACCTGCTTGTCCATCACGGCGTACAGGCGCCGGGCCTCGTTGGTGTAGCGCGTAACGGCATAGTCGATCTGCTCGGGCGCGTAGAGGCGAAAGTGGTGCGCCTGGCCCAGCATGGGGCCGACGCCGCCCATCTGGAACATCAGCCACTGCAGCACCTCGTACTTGCCGCGGGTGCTGCGGGGCAGGAACCTGCCGGTCTTGCCCGCGAGGTACAGCAGGATGGCGCCGGACTCGAACACGGAGATTGGCTGGCCATCGGGCCCGTCGGGGTCGATCAGGGCCGGGATCTTGTTGTTGGGGCTGATGGCCAGGAAGTCGGGCGCGAACTGCTCGCCCGCGCCGATGTCGACAGCATGCACGCGGTAGGGCAGGCCGCACTCCTGCAGCATGATGTGCACCTTGTGCCCGTTGGGCGTGGGCCAGGAATACAGCTCGATCATGGGTGGGCTCCTCGGTGGTGCAAGGAGCCATTGTGCTCCCGCGCCGGCCCATCGCCGGCCGGGCACGCGCCGGCGCCAGGACCGGGGCGCGGGGCTATGTGGCGCCCGCCGGGTGCCTGGCCAGCTCCAGCTTGGCGATGGCGTTGCGGTGCACTTCGTCGGGGCCGTCGGCCAGGCGCAGGGTGCGCTGGTGGGCGTACATGGAGGCGAGCGGAAAGTCGTTGCTGACGCCGGCGCCGCCGTGCGCCTGGATGGCCCAGTCGATGACCTTGCAGGCGACGTTGGGGGCGACGACCTTGATCATGGCGATCTCGGCCTGGGCCACCTTGTTGCCGACGGTGTCCATCATGTAGGCGGCCTTGAGCGTGAGCAGGCGCGCCTGGTCGATCATCATGCGCGACTCGGCGATGCGCTCGCGCCACACGCCCTGCTCTGAGATGCGCCGGCCAAAGGCGACGCGGTTGTTCAGGCGCTGGCACATGAGTTCGAGCGCGCGCTCGGCCGCGCCGATCGAGCGCATGCAGTGATGGATGCGCCCCGGGCCCAGGCGCCCCTGCGCGATGGCAAAGCCGCGGCCCTCGCCCCACAGCAGGTTGGAGGCGGGCACGCGCACGTCCTTCAGGTCGACTTCCATGTGGCCGTGCGGCGCGTCGTCCATGCCGAACACGGTGAGCGGGCGAATGACCTTGACGCCGGGTGCGCTCGCGGGCACCAGGATCATCGACTGCTGCGCGTGGCGCGGCGCCTGCGGGTCGGTCTTGCCCATGACGATGTAGACCGCGCAGCGCGGGTCGCCCGCGCCGGAGGACCACCACTTGCGGCCGTTGATGACGTAGTGGTCGCCGTCGCGGCGGATGGAGCACTCGATGTTGGTGGCGTCGGACGAGGCCACGGCCGGCTCGGTCATCAGAAAAGCCGAACGGATCTCGCCCCTGAGCAGCGGTTCGAGCCAGTCGTCCTTGTTGGCCTCGGAGCCGTAGCGCTCGATGGTTTCCATGTTGCCGGTGTCGGGCGCCGAGCAGTTGAACACCTCGGGCGCCCAGGCCACGCGGCCCATGATTTCGCACAGGGGTGCGTATTCGAGGTTGGACAGGCCCTCGGGCGCGCGCGTGGACTTGGGCAGGAACAGGTTCCACAGGCCCTGGGCGCGTGCCTTGGGCTTGAGTTGCTCGACGATTTTGGTCGGGATCCAGGCGTTGCCCCGGGCGCGGTTTTCGGCGGCTTCCTGCCAGTACACGTGCTCGTTGGGGTAGATGTGCTCGTCCATGAAGGCCAGCAACCGGGCTTGCATGTCCTGCACCTTGGGGCTGTAGTCGAATTCCATGGCCAACTCCTTTTATGGGGTCAAAATGGGCTGCATCGCTTTACTGGAGCGCCGCAGCAGCTATGCTTTTTGAGCAAAACGCCAGGCCACCTCGGCCATCGGGCGGGCGCGCGCGCCGTTGGCGCGGGCCTGCTCGCTGCTGGCCGTGCCGGCTTCCACGCGCTTGGCGATGCCCTGCAGGATGGCGGCGATGCGGAACATGTTGTAGGCCAGGTAGAAGTTCCAGTCGGGTGCCAGTCGTTCGGGCGTGCTCAGGCCGGTGCGCTCGCAGTAGCGACGGATGTACTCGGCTTCGCCGGGGATTCCCAGCGCCGCCAGGTCCAGCCCGCCAATGCCGCGGAACTGGCTGGCGTCGATGTGCCAGGACATGCAGTGGTAGCTGAAGTCGGCCAGCGGATGGCCCAGGGTCGACAGTTCCCAGTCGAGCACGGCCAGCACGCGTGGCTCGCGGGGGTGGAACATCAGGTTGTCGAGGCGAAAGTCGCCGTGCACGATGGACGTGAGGTCGGTGCGCGCGCTGGCCGGCATGTGCGCGGGCAGCCACTCGATCAGCTTGTCCATCTCGGGGATGGGCTGGGTGACCGAGGCCAGGTACTGCTGGCTCCAGCGTTTGACCTGGCGCTCAAAATAGTTGCCGGGTTTGCCGTAGTGCTCCAGGCCCTGGGCCTTGTAGTCCACCGTGTGCAAGGCGGCGATGACGCGGTTCATCTCGTCGTAGATGGCGCCGCGCTCGGGCGCCGTCATGCCGGGCAGCGACTGGTCCCACAGCACGCGGCCTTCGACGAACTCCATGATGTAGAAGGCGCGGCCGATGACCGATTCGTCGTCGCACAGCGCGTGCATGCGTGCCACCGGCACGTCGGTAGCGGCCAGCGCCTGCATCACCGTGAACTCGCGCTCGATGGCGTGCGCCGAGGGCAGCAGCTTGGCCACGGGCCCCGGCTTGGCCCGCATCACGTAGGTGCACTCCGGCGTGACGAGCTTGTAGGTCGGGTTGGACTGGCCGCCCTTGAACATCTCGACGGCGAGCGGCCCGGCAAAGCCGTCGATGTGCCGCGCCATCCAGGCCGCGAGCGCCGCGGTGTCGAAGGCGTGGGCCCCGGAGACCGGGCGCGTGCCGACGAACTGGTCGCTGAGGCTGCTCATGGCCGCCCCGCTTTCAGGGCTGATCGCCGTTGCCGATGCGCAGCAGCGCCGGGCGATCGCGCACCACCAGGCCGGCGGCCTCGATGCGGATCACGCCGTCGCGCTCCATCGTCTTGAGCTCCTGGTTGACGCGCTGGCGCGAGGCGCCCAGCAGTTGCGCCAGTTCTTCCTGCGCGAGCTGCAGTGAGATGCGGATCTCGTCGTCGGCCGACAGGCTGGGCACGCCATAGCTGCGCACCAGGTGCGCGAGCTGTTTGGCCAGGCGCGCGCGCAGCGGCAGCGTGTTGAGGTCTTCCACCTGCCCGAACAGCAGGCGGATGCGCCGCGCCTGCAGGCGCAGCAGCGCCTCGTACAGCTCGGTGTGCTGCGCCAGGATCTTGTGGAAGTCGGCGCGCGCCACGCACAGCAGGGTGGTGGCACCATGGGCGAAGGCATCGTGCGTGCGCTCGTCGCCGTCGAACATCGCGACGTCGCCGAACCACACGCCCGGCTCCACGTAGGTCAGCGTCACCTGCTTGCCGGTCAGCGTGGTCGAGCTCACGCGCACGGCACCCTTGGCGCACGCCACCCACAGCTCGGGCGGGTCGCCGCGCGCGTTGATCAGCGCGCCATCGGGGTAGCGTTTGACGAATGCGCATCGAAGGATGTCGTGCTTGAGCGATGGAGAGAGAGAGGAGAACCAGCGACCGTTGTTGATCGCCTCGCGTTCCTCCATGGTAAGAATGGGCTCGTCCATGACCTGTCTTTTGAGTGACTGCATCGGTGCTTATTGTCGCCCGGGGGACCTCGCGGCCTTCGCCTTGCGTCGTGCCAGTCCGGGGGTGTCTCGTGGCCGCGCGGCCGTCATTCGTAGCGCGGAGACTGCTTGTTCAGGAAGGCGGCGATGCCGATGCCGGCATTGGGGTGGTGCAGGTTGTGCACGAAGTGATCGCGCTCGGCCGACAGATGCTCGTGCAGGCTGCGCCCGCCGGCATCGTGTACCAATTCCTTGATGCTGGCCAGCGCGTTGGGCGCGCGTGCCCCCAATGCCGCGGCCCAGGCCAGGGCCACCTCCAGCGCCTCCCCGGCCTCGCACACGCGGCCCACCACGCCCAGCTGGTGCAGGCGCTCGGCGCCGATGCGTTCGCCCCCCATCAGCAGCTCGCTGGCCAGCTGGCGCGGCAGCGCGTGGGCAAGCTGCCAGCTGCCGCCGCCGTCGGGAGACAGGGCGACGCTGCTGTAGGCCATCACGAACACCGCGTTGCGCGCGGCGACGATCAGGTCGCACGCCAGCGCCAGCGAAAAGCCGGCGCCGGCGGCCGCGCCCTCGACCGCCGCGATGACGGGCTTGGGAAAGGCGCGGATGGCCTCGATCCAGTTGTGCAGGCCTTCGATGGATTGCGCCTGCACCTCGGGCGGCTTGTGCCGGTTGGCCAGCAGGCGCTGAAGGTTGCCGCCGGCACAGAACGTCCGGCCGTCGCCGGTGACGACGACGCCGCGCACCTCGGGGTTGCTCTCGGCGGCGCTCAGGGCCTCGACGCCGGCGGCGTAGATCTCGGGGCCCAGCGCGTTGCGGTGTTCGGGGTTGGCGATGGTCAGCACCATGGTGCTGCCATCGAAAGTGCTTCGCAGTTCGGCGGTCATGGAGCAGGGCGTCGGTGTCGATCAGCCTCCACGCGGCGCAACACCGGCGGCGCGTGAGCGGCAAGGTGTCCGCAGGCCGCGGAGCAGGCCAGGCCAGCAGACGCCGTGGAAGGGTTTGGCCCGTCCACCGGGGTTGCCCCCTCTGGGGGAAGGCGCCGAAGGCGACACAGGGGGATCATGGTTCCTCGTGCATCAAGCTCAGGCCCAGCGCGCCACGCCGGCGCAGCCAAGGGCTGGGGCGGTAGCGCGGATCGCCATAGACCGTTTGCAGGTTGAACAGGACCTCCAGCACGCTGGCGGGGCCGAACCGGTCGCCCATGGCCAGCGGGCCCAGCGGGTAGCCCAGGCCCAGCGTCACCGCCGTCTCCAGGTCTTGCGGGCTGCACACGCGCTGCTGGCACATGTCGGCGGCGATGTTGACGATGGTGGCCACCACGCGCTGGGTGACGAAGCCGCCCGAGTCGCGGATCACGCTGACGGCCTTGCCGTCGCGCGCGAACAGGGCGTGCGCGGCGTCGCGCATGTCCGCGCGCGTGGCGGGGTTGGTGGCCAGCACGCGCCGCCTGGTGGTGGCGTCGTTGACCAGCAGGTCGATGCCCACCGTGCGCGACGGATCGAGCCGCTCGACGGCCGCGGCCGCCGTGGTGACGTCGAAGCCCAGCGGCGCCACCAGCGTCAGGGCCTGCGCTGAGGGGGCGGCGCCGGTCTCGATCTTCGCGCCCAGGTCCTTCAGCAGTTGCAGCAGCTCGGCGCGGCGCGCAGCCCGGGGGGACACCCACACCGGCGGCGGCTCGGCCACCTGCGGCACGGGTGGCTCGGGCGGTAGCTGGGCCTTGCCGTCGACGTAGGCGTAGAAGCCGTCGCCAACCTTCTTGCCCACCACGCCGCCGGCCAGGCGCTGCGCGGTGATCACGCTGGGGCGGTAGCGCGGCTCGTCGAAGTACTGGCGGTAGATGGACTCCATCACCGGGTGCGAGACGTCGAGCGCCGTCAGGTCGAACAGCTCGAACGGGCCCAGGCGAAAGCCGACCTGGTCGCGCAGGATGCGGTCGATGGTGGCGAAGTCGGTCACGCCCTCGCCCACGATGCGCAGCGCCTCGGTGCCGTAGCCGCGCCCGGCGTGGTTGACGATGAAGCCCGGCGTGTCGCCCGCCTGCACCGGCGTGTGGCCCATCTGACGCGCATAGTCGGTCAGCGCCTGGCAGGTGGCGGGCGCCGTCTTGAGGCCGGCGATGACCTCGACCACCTTCATCAGCGGCACGGGGTTGAAGAAGTGGTAGCCCGCGAAGCGCTGTGGGCCCTTCAGGCCAGCGGCGATGGCCGTGACCGAGAGCGAGGAGGTGTTGGTGGCGAGCACCGCATCGGCACCCACGATGCCTTCGAGCTCGGCGAACAGGTTCTTCTTGACGTCCAGGCGCTCGACGATGGCTTCGACGACCAGGGCGCAGTCGGCCAGGCCGGCGAGCTGCGCGGCCGATTGCAGCCGCGCCTTGCAGGCGGCCACCGCGTCAGCGTTCAACTTGCCTTTTTCCAGCAGCTTGTCCCACTGCGCACCCAGCGCGGACTGGGCTCTGGCGACGGCCTCGGGCTGGGTGTCGAACAGGCGCACCACGGAGCCGGCCTGGGCGGCGATCTGCGCGATGCCGCGGCCCATGGCGCCGGTGCCGACGATGCCGACGACGGGAAAGCGGAGAGTGCTCATGTTGCGTGAGTCGAGGTGAGGTGATTGCTATTGAAATAATAGTAACCATGGCTTGATGGGTAAGCCGTGGAGCCAATTTCTGTCATCCATATCGGCGGGTCAGCGACGCACCTGCAGCGCCCCGGGGTTGACGATGTTGGTCGGGCGCCCGCGCAGGAAGTTGACGATGTTGTCAAACGCGGTGCCGAAGTACAGCTCGTAGCTGTCTTGTTCGACGTAGCCGATGTGCGGCGTGCAGATGCAGTTTTCCAGCCGCAGCAGGGCGTGGCCCTGCAGGATGGGCTCGGCCTCGAACACG
This sequence comes from uncultured Ottowia sp., assembly GCA_964527755.1. Classification (GTDB taxonomy): domain Bacteria; phylum Pseudomonadota; class Gammaproteobacteria; order Burkholderiales; family Burkholderiaceae_C; genus Ottowia. The sequence continues at coordinate 8,645 of CAZGOL010000050.1, read as the reverse complement.
TCGATCGCCGCCATGCCGGGGCGGCCCCGATTGAGCGCGCCCACCAGGGCGTCGTGCTCGATCAGTTCGGCGCGCGAGGTGTTGACGAGCAGGGCCGTGGGTTTCATGCGCGACAGGTCGTCGATCGTGACGATGCCACGCGTGCCTTCCACCAGCCGCAGGTGCAGCGAGAGCACGTCGGCCAGCGCGAAGAACTCGGCGCGCGTGGGCGCGGCGTGGTGGCCGTCGGCGCGGGCCCGAGCCATCGACTCGGGCGAGCCCCACACCAGCACGTTCATCCCGAACGCGCGCCCATAGCCGGCCACCCGCTGGCCGATGTGCCCGTAGCCCCAGATCCCCAGCGTGCGCCCGTTCACCACGCTGCCCAGACCGAAGTTGGTCGGCATCGAGGTGGTCTTGAGCCCCGACTGCTGCCAGGCGCCGTGTTTGAGGTTGCCGATGTATTGCGGCAGGCGCCGCATGGCGGCCAGCACCAGCGCCCAGGTCAGCTCGGCCGCCGCCACCGGCGAGCCGGCGCCCTCGGCCACCACGATGCCGCGCTCGGTGCAGGCGGCGATGTCGATGTGCGGGCCGGCGCGGCCGGTCTGCGAGATCATCTTGAGCTTGGGCAGTTTTTCGACCAGCTGGCGCGTGATGTGGGTGCGCTCGCGGATCAGCACGATCACTTCGGCGTCGCGCAGGCGCACCGAAAGCTGGCCCAGCCCCTTGACCGTGTTGGTGTAGACCTTGGCCGGGTAGGGCTCGAGCTTGCTCGCGCAGGCCAGCTTGCGCACGGCGTCCTGATAGTCGTCCAGGATGACGATGTTCATGCGCGCATTGTGCCGTGCAAGACCGAGGTGCGGACAGCGCAGCCCGCGGCGCGGGTTCAGGCCCGACGCATCGTGGCACTCTGGCGCGCTTCGGCCTCGACCAGGCGATCCAGCTCGGCGCAGACGTCGGCCAGGCGGCCGGAGATGCGCAGCCAGCCCGCCGCCCCCGTGGCGGTGGCGGGGCGCACGTGCGTGACGCGCACCCCACGTGCCGGACGGTGGCGCGGCCCGCCCGCGGCGTAGTCGGCCAGGCAGTGGACGTTGGATGCGGGCGTTCGGGTATTCGGATTTCCCATGTAAAACCTTCGGTGCTGGAGGTTGGACACAGGCGAGATTCACGGCTTGAGAGGCGGTCCTGGCCGGCATGCACGCCGGGCCCGGATCGCCGGCACCGCCGCAGGGTGTGGATGGCTCGCGGCCATCTGCACGCCCGCCACCTGCGTCGGTGCCGGTGGGTGATCGCTTACATCAGCATGCCGCTGCGGATCAGACCGACGGCCAGACCTTCGATCTCGAAGGGCTCGCCCGGGTGCACGGTGATGGTGGGGTAGTCGGGGTTCTCGGCGTGCAGCTCGATCTGACCCTGGTGGCGGTGAAAGCGCTTGACCGTGACCTCGTCGCCCAGGCGTGCCACCACGATCTGGCCGTTGCGCGCCTCGCGCGTGGACTGCACGGCCAGCAGATCGCCGTCGATGATGCCGGCGCCCTGCATCGACATGCCGCGCACGCGCAGCAGGTAGTCGGGCCGCTGGGCGAACAGCGTGGGCTCCAGGTGATAGGTCTGGTCGACGTGTTCCTGCGCCAGGATGGGTGAGCCGGCGGCCACGCGGCCGATCAGCGGCAGTGCGAGCTGCGCCATGCCCGGCAGGGACAGACTGAGGCCATCGCCGCGCAGGGCGCTGCGCGCCGCGCCCTTGAGGCGGATCCCGCGCGACGTGCCGCTCACCAATTCGATCACGCCCTTGCGCGCGAGCGCCTGCAGGTGTTCCTCGGCGGCGTTGGCGGAGCGAAAACCGAGCTCGGCCGCGATCTCGGCGCGCGTGGGCGGCGCGCCGGTACGGGCGATGGCGTGCTGCACCAGTTGCAGGATCTGCTGCTGGCGGGCGGTGAGCTTGGGGCTGTCGTGCATGGGCGATCCTCCGGTCTGCGGTTGACCGCCCGATCGGACGGCCAATCAAACTGTACTGATTTACAGTAACTGGAATTTTGCACAGTTTCGCCTTCAAGGCAAGCGCCGCACGGGCTCACCGAAAGGAGGCGATCGTGGCCGATCGCCGACCTGCCGCGCGTGGCGAAAGCTGTCGCTTGCGGCCGGCCCGGATTCGGGTCCGATGCGTGTCGCCGGCGTTCAGCTGGCCAGTGCCGCCAGCGCGCGCGCCGTGATTTCGTCGACCGTGCCGGTGCCGTTGATGGCGCGGTACCGGGGCGCGGCGGCGGGCTCGCGGGCCGCCCATTGGCTGTAATAGTCGACCAGCGGGCGCGTTTGCTGCTGGTAGACCTCCAGGCGCTTGCGCACGGTTTCCTCACGGTCGTCGTCGCGCTGGACCAGCGGCTCGCCCGTGACGTCGTCCTTGCCGGCCACCCTGGGCGGGTTGAAGGTGACGTGGTAGGTGCGCCCGGACGCCGGGTGGCTGCGGCGGCCGCTCATGCGCTCGATGATGGCGTCGAAGGGCACGTCGATCTCCAGCACGTAGTCGAGCTTGACGCCGGCGCTCTTCATCGCCTCGGCCTGCGGGATGGTGCGCGGAAAGCCGTCGAACAAGAAGCCCTGGGCGCAATCGGGCTGGGCGATGCGTTCCCTGACCAGGCCGATGATGATGTCGTCGCTCACCAGCGCGCCCGAATCCATGACCGCCTTGGCCTGCAGGCCCAGCGGCGTGCCGGCCTTGACGGCGGCGCGCAGCATGTCGCCGGTGGAGATCTGCGGAATGCCGTATTGCTGGCAGATGAAGCTCGCCTGCGTGCCCTTGCCGGCGCCGGGGGCGCCCAGAAGTATGAGTTTCATGCGGGTCCTCGATGTGTCGTGATGCGGGGCGCGTGGTCTGCGCGGCGGACGTCGGGCGCCTTGCGATCGAGAATAGCATGTGCACCGTGTGCCGATGCGGACGACGGCGGCGCCATCAAGCCAGCAAGGCCCGCACGCGCGCCAGGTCCTCGGGCGTGTCCACGCCGGGACCGGGGGCGCTGGCGCTGACGTGTACGGCGATGCGATGGCCGTGCCACAGCGCGCGCAACTGCTCCAGCGCCTCGCACTGTTCGAGCGGGGCGGGCGTCAACTTGGCAAATGCCCGCAGGAAGCCGGCCCGGTAGCTGTAGATGCCGATGTGGCGCAGCGGTGCGGGCGCCGCGGGCAGGGCGGTGATGGCGCTCGCAAAGCCGTCGCGCCACCAGGGCAGCGGCGCGCGCGAGAAGGTCAGCGCCAGACCTTGCGCGTCGGTGACGACCTTGACGACGTTCGGATTGACGAAGCTTTCTACTGATTCGATAGCGTGCGCGGCAGTTCCCATCTGTGCCAGAGGTTGATTGGGCAATAAATTAGCCACGGCGCGGATGAGGGCGGGCTCGATCAGCGGCTCGTCGCCCTGCACGTTGACCACGAGTTCCTCGTCGTCCAGCCCCAGCCGTTCGCAGGCCTCGGCCAGGCGATCGCTGCCGCTGGCGTGATCAATCCGCGTGGCCAGGGCTTGCACGCCGTGCGCGGCGCAGGCGGCCAGGATCTCGGGCGCGTCGGCGGCCACCACCACCCGCGCCGCGCCCGAGAGCGCCGCCCGCTCGGCCACGCGCACCACCATGGGCTTGCCTTTGAGGTCGGCCAGCGGCTTGTTGGGCAGCCGGGTGGAGGCCAGGCGGGCAGGGATGAGGACGGTGAAGGTCATGGCGCGATTCGAGGAAGCCGGCCGAAGATCGGCGTCAGCGATGTGCGGGTGATGCCGTGTGCACGCATGAAGGGTTGGTCGTCCAGCGGTTGCCGACTCCCGGGTTCGGCGCAGGTGGATTCCGACCACTTGCCGGAGACGAGTCGCCAGGTCACCCCACCAGCGGGGTGCGCGGCGGCAGGGCCTCCAGCTCGTCGTCGCTCAAGGTGCGCGCCTCGGTCTCCAGCATGATGGGGATGCCGTCGCGGATCGGGTAGGCCAGGCGCGCCGAGCGGGAGATCAGCTCGTGCTTTTCGCGATCGTGGTCGAGCGGGCCTTTGGTGACCGGGCAAACCAGCAGTTCGAGCAGCTTGGGGTCCATGGCGATCAGTGGGTGGAGTTGCCGGACAGCAGGTTCATCACCAGCACGCCGGCCACGATGAGGCCGATGCCGGCCAGTTGTGCCGCGTCCAGCCGTTGCCCGTACAGGCCCCAGCCGACGACGGCGATCAGCACCGTGCCCAGGCCCGACCAGATCGCGTAGGCGATGCCGACCGGAAGGTGGCGCAGGGTCAGTGCCAGCAGCCAGAAGGCGATTCCGTAGCCCAGCACCACCAGCACCATCGGCCCGACCCGCGTGAAGCCGTCGGTGGCCTTGAGCGCGCTGGTGGCGACGACTTCGGCGGCGATGGCGCCCGACAGCAGCAGCCAGGGTTTCATGGCTCGACCTCCGTGCGCGGCGCGGGCGTCGCGACGCGGAACGTGGCAGGGGCTCGGCGGGCGGTCATGGTGATCCGGAGTTTATCGCCGAGCCCGGCGCTCGCCGCTCGGGCAGTCGGGCGTCCAGCGCCGCCAGGAAGTCGGCGGGCAGATCGAGTTGCAATGGCACGGCCCAGGCGTCGGGACGGTGGCGCCACAGCTTGAGCGCATCCTTTTCGGTGCAGACCAGGGTTTGGGCGGCGGCCATCTGGGGCGTCAATCGATCGAACGCGTGGTGATCGGGCAGGGCGATGCAGTGTGCGGGCTGAAGGCCCGCCGCGCCCAGCATGGCAAAAAACGCCTCCGGCCGCGCGATGGCCGCCAGCGCCACCAGCGGTCGAGCGCTCAGATCGGCCAGCGGCACCTGCGCACCGTCGGCGCGCCGTGCCTGCCCGGCCAGGCGGCGGGTGGCGTGGAACGTGGCACGGGCCGGATCGAACATGCCCGGCGGGGCGGGCTCGGTCCACAGGTCCAGGTCCGCCGGTCGCGGCCACCGCTCGCGCAGGGGGCCGGCGGGCAGCAGCCAGCCATTGCCGATGCCGCGCGCGTCGAACACGCAGATTTCCACGTCGCGCGCCAGCGCCAGGTGCTGCAGCCCGTCGTCGCACAGCAGCACGTCGACATCCGGGTGCGCGGCCAGCAGGGCGCGGCCGGCCTCGGCACGGCGCGTGGCCACGCACACCGGCACGTCGGCCTCGCGGCGCAGCAGCAGCGGTTCATCGCCCACGTCGCGCGGGTCGTCGCCGGGCGCCACGGAACGCAGCGCGCCCGAGCGGCGCCCGTGGCCGCGCGAGACGATGCCCGGTCGCCAGCCTTGCGCCTTCAGGTGGCGAGCGATGGCCAGCGTGGTCGGCGTCTTGCCGGCGCCGCCGGCGGTCACGTTGCCGACCACGATCACCGGCACCGGCAGCCGCGCGGCCTGGCGCCAGCCGAGGCGGTAGGGCGCGCGGCGCAGTGCCGAGAGCGCGCCATGAACGATGGCCAGCGGCCACAGCGCGCACGCCAGCGGACCGCGCCGCTGCCAGGCGCGGCGCAGGTGGTGTTCAAGGGTGGCGTGGATCATGAATGACGCAATGGCCAGGCCGTCGCCGCGGCGGGGTCATTGGGTCGTCGAGCCGGTCTGCGCCACGAAGGTGATGCGGCTCATGCCCAGGCGGCGCGCCGCCTCCATGGCCGTCACCACCGACTGGTGCGCGGCGGTGGCATCGGCACTGATGATCAGCACGCTGTCGGGCGCCGCCTGGGCGGCGCGCAGCGCGTCGGCGATGGCTTCCACGCTGCGTCCCTGCAGGGGCTGCCGGTTGACCGCGTAGCGTCCATCGGCGGCCACCGCCACCACGAGCTCCTTGGGGCGTTCGCGGGCGGCGTCGGCATTGGCCACCGGCAGCGTGAGCTGCAGTTCGGTGAACTTGCTGTAGGTGGTGGTCAGCATCAGGAAGATCAGGATCACCAGCAGCACGTCGATGAACGGCACCAGATCGATCTTGGGCTCTTCCTGACGATGCGCGTGGAACTTCACCGGATCATCCCTTGCCGCCCGGGCACATGGGCTCCAGGTGGCGCGCGAAGCGCTCGGCCGCCAGTTCGAGCTCGATCACGTAGCCGTTGACGCGAGCGCGGAAGTACTGCCAGAAAAACAGCGTCGGGATGGCGATCATCAGGCCGAACGCCGTGTTGTACAGCGCCACCGAGATGCCGTGCGCCAGTTGCGCCGGGTTGCTGCCCGCCAGCGCCCCGGCGGGTGCCTGCGAGCCGAAGATTTCGATCATCCCGATCACGGTCCCGAACAGGCCCAGCAGCGGCGCCGCCGACGCGATGGTGCCCAGGGCGGGCAGGTAGCGCTCGAGCTGGTGCGCTACCGTGCGGCCGGTGGCTTCCATGGCAGCGCGCATTTCCACCGTGGTGCAGCGCGGATTGCTGTTGATGGCGCGCCAGCCCGAGGCCAGCACCTGGCCGAGCGCATTGTGCTGCGCCAGCTGGTTGACCACGTCGGGCGTCGGTGGTGCGCTGCGCGACACGTTGATCGCTTCGTCCACCAGGCGCGCGGAGAACACGCGCGAGGACTTCAGTGAGATGAATCGCTCGACGATGAAGGCCAGCGCCAGCACCGAACACAGGATCAGCGGCCAGATCGGCCAGCCGGCGGCTTGTATGATCGAAAGCAAGGGGGAGATCTCCGATGCGCGCCCGGGTGCCGCGTCGATGGCGGCGGCCCCCGTGGCAGGTGCGCGCAATTATTACTCAGTCACCGACGTGGTCCACCGCCGGCTGCGCACCTGTCTCGACGCACGAGCCGGATTCTGTGGATAACTTTGTGGGCAATGTATCGGCGCGGCATTGGATACACCAATTACATTTTGTTCTGCTTGCCCCGATCTCGAATTCAGCAGATAAAAATCCATGCGAATCAATGATTTGCATCAACGTCACCGGTCCGGTTCCGTAGCCGTCATGTTAGGACCTCGCTCGCCCGAAACTGTGGAGTAATCGCCGGCCTTTGCGCGCCAAATCGTCCTCTGGACCGCATGAATTCTGACTTTCCGAATCGAAACCCCGGTCTGGCGCCTCCCGTCTGGGACGTTGGGGCGCTGGCGCACGCCGTGGCGGACGCCTTGGACGCGCGGTTCAACCCGGTCGCGGTGCGCGGGGAGGTTTCGGGCCTCACGCGGGCCGCCAGCGGGCACTGTTACTTCACGCTCAAGGATGCGGGCGGGCAGTTGCGCTGTGCAATGTTCCGGCGGGCGGCGGCCCTGCTGGATTTCGCGCCGCGCGAGGGCGACCAGGTGGAGGTGAAGGCCAGACTCACCGTCTATGAGGCGCGTGGCGACCTGCAACTCGTGGTCGAGTCGATGGCGCGCGCCGGCCAGGGCGCGCTGTTCGAGCGGTTCCTGCGCCTGAAGGCGAAACTGCAAGCCGAGGGCCTGTTCGACCCGGGGCGCAAGCGCGCCTTGCCCGCACTGCCGCGCGGCATCGGCATCGTCACCTCGCTGCACGCTGCCGCCCTGCACGACGTGCTGACGGCGCTGGCGCGGCGCGCGCCGCACATTCCGGTGGTGCTGGCGCCCGCCGCGGTGCAGGGTGCCCAGGCACCGGCAGAGCTGTCCAGTGCGCTATCGAAATTGTATTGGCTTGGGCAAGCTGGGCGGGCCTCAGGGCTCGATTGGGCATCAAGTTCCGGCGTGCCTGCGATCGATCTGATCCTGCTGGTGCGCGGCGGCGGATCGATCGAGGACCTGTGGGCTTTCAATGACGAACAACTCGCGCGCACCATCGCCGCCAGTCCGGTGCCCGTGGTTTGCGGCGTCGGGCACGAAACCGACTTCACCATCGCCGACTTCGCCGCCGATCTGCGGGCGCCCACGCCCACGGCCGCGGCCGAGTTGGCCAGCGCGCCGCGCGATCAGGTCCTCGGCCAGTTGGACGATCAGGGGCAACGCCTGCAGCGCGCATTGCGGCGGCGGCTGGACGCCGAAGCGCAACGCGTCGACTGGCTGGGGGGGCGGCTGGGCCGCCCTTCGACCGCAGTGGCGAGCGAGCGAGTGCGACTGGAGCGCGCCGCCGAGCGGCTGCGCCACACCGTCCAGGGGCACCTGGAGCGCAACCGTGCGCGTCTGCAAGGGCTGGGCGAACGCCTGCCGCGCGGCACCGCCCCCCAGCTTGCCATCGAAGGCAAGCACCTCGCGCACCTCGCCGAGCGCCTGCCAGCGGCCGTGCGGACATCCCTGGTGGCGGCCGACGCCCGCCTGGAGCGCGCGGGGCTGCGCCTGACGCTGCTCGACCCGGGACTGGTGCTTGAGCGCGGCTACGCCTGGCTGGAGGATGCCGCGGGCCGCGCGGTCACCAGCGCGGCCGCGGCGCACACCGGCCAGGCGCTGGTGGCGACGCTCTCCGATGGCCAGATCGAAGCAACCGTCACTCGGCAACGTTTGCGTTGAGTTCCTACAATCGATGGCTACCGGATGATCCCGCGCAGCGGCCATCCGCCCGTTCGAACCCAAAGGAGAACACGACATGGAACGCACACTGCCCGCCTTGCCCTACCCGATTGACGCGCTGGCCCCCGCCTACAGCCAGGAAACGCTTGAGTACCACCACGGCAAGCACCACAAGGCCTACGTCGACAAGCTCAACGAACTGCAAAAGGGCACCGAGTTCGAGAACATGGAACTCGAGGCCATCATCAAGAAGGCCCAGGGCGGCATCTTCAACCAGGCCGCGCAGA
>CAZGOL010000049.1:0-16123 GCA_964527755.1 uncultured Ottowia sp. | reverse complement strand
GTGGCGACGAATCGTCGTGGCGGGCTGCGCACCGCCCGAGTCGACAGGGGACACCCGGCGTGCGCGCGGGCCAACCGAGGGTCACAGCGCGTGCGCTGGCATGGCGGTGGTCCCGACGCGCATAATTGAGGGTTTTGACGATTTGGCCACGCTGGCGATCCGTGGCTTGCTTGGTGGTGCGCGAGTGTGGTTCGGGCGCGCACCCGGCGCAACTTTGCATGTTCCATGAATAGTGTCGAGTCACTGACCTCGCGGCAGGGTGAATGCGGGCGCCCGGAGGCGTCAACACCGCACGCGTCGGTTCTCATACCCGTGAAGAACGGGGGTCCCTTGCTGCGCGAGGTGCTGGAGGCCGTGCTGGCACAGCAGGCTCCGTGGCCTTTCGAGGTGATCGTGATGGATTCGGGCTCCACCGATGATTCGGTGCAGGTGGCGCGATCGCTGGGGGTCCGGGTGGAGACCGTGGCGCCCGCGGAATTCGGCCACGGGCGCACGCGCAATCGGCTCGCCGAGCTGTCGCGCGGTGCGTTTCTGGTTTTTCTGACGCAGGACGCCAAACCGGCCAGCCTGGGCTGGCTGGCCGCCCTGGTGGCCGGCTGCGACACCGAGCCGACTGTGGCCGGGGCGTTTGGCCCGCATCAGGCTTATCCGCAGGCGCGGCTGGTGACACGGCGCGAGCTGGCGGCGCACTTCTCGGGGTTCGGCCAGGAGCTCGCGATAACCCGGCTGGACGATCGGGAGCGCTTTGCCACCGATCCGGGCTATCGACAATGGCTGCACTTTTTTTCGAACAACAATTCCTGCCTTCGTCGTTCGGTCTGGGAGCGAATTCCGTTTCCCGACGTGATGTTCGCCGAAGACCAGACCTGGGCCTTGCAGGTTATCGAGGCGGGCCATGCCAAGGCCTTCGTGCCGCAGGCCATGGTCTATCACTCGCATGATTTCGGTGCCTGGGAGACTTTGCAGCGAAGCTTCGACGAGGCGCGCTCGTTCAACCTGTATTTCGGCTACCGCCCCAAGGGTAGCCTGGCGCATGTGGTGGCGTCGGGCCTGCGCCTGGTCGCACGCGACGCCGCGTGGCTGCGCGAGGATGGCAGTCGTGGCTGGGTCTGGCTGAAGCAGACGCTGCGCATGTCGGGGATCGAATGGGCGCGAGTGGCCGGCCAATACCTGGGCACGCGCCATGCCCGACTGCCGGCTTCGCTGGCCCGGCGCATTTCACGCGACCAGGGATTGCAGCACCGGCGGGTGCGCGCCTCATGATGCAATTGGCGTTGCATCGCTTGCGCCAAGTGCTGGGCCTGATGCGCAACGTCGGGCCGCTGCGTGCCTCGAAGGCGATCTGGCAACGCTTGCGCCATGGGCCCAGGGGCTGGCGCGGCGTGGACGTTTTCGGACACTACGACTTCGTGCAGTCACGCGCCATCACGCTGGATTCACGAGCGGGCGAGCCGGGCAGCCTGCTGTGGTTCATCCCCGACTTCAACATCGGCTCGGGCGGGCATCTGAACATCTTTCGCACGATCTGGCATCTGGAACAGATGGGCCACACGTGCACGATCGTGATCGTGCGCCCCGTGCTTCATGCCGACGCCGAATCGGCGCGCGCAGACATCCGGGAGCATTTTTTCCCTCTGCGTGCATCGGTACACCTGAGCTGCGATGCGTTGCCAGCCGCCGAGTTCGTGGTGGCGACCAGCTGGGATACCGCATACTGGGTGCGATCGGTGATCGGGGATGTGCGCAAGATCTACTTCGTGCAGGATTTCGAGCCTTTCTTCTATCCGGTGGGCAGTGAGTCGGTGTTGGCTGAGAACACCTATCGTTTCGGCTTCTTCGGGATCACCGCGGGAGGCTGGCTGGCGGACAAGCTGGCACGAGATTACGGCATGCACACCCACGCCGTCGGGTTTGGCGTGGAGCTCGAGCGCTACGAACGGCTGCCGCGCCGCGAGCCCGAGGTGGAGCATGTCTTTTTCTATGCGCGACCCCCGACGCCCCGGCGCGCGTTCGAGCTGGGTCTGCTAGTGCTGGCCGAGGTCGCGCGTCGCCGGCCGGGAACCCGGTTCATTTTGGCGGGATGGGATCTTTCGGGCCACCGGATCCCGTTTCCCCATCTGTCGTGCGGCACGGTGGCGCTTGACGACCTGGCCGACCTGTACAGCCAATGCGACGTGGCACTGGTCCTGTCGTTGACCAACCTGTCGCTGCTGCCCCTGGAGTTGATGGCCTGCGGGTGCGCGGTGGTGTCCAATCGCGGACCCAACGTCGAGTGGATGCTGGGTGAGGAGGTGGCGTTGCTGGCCGAGCCCACGCCGCTTGCCTTGGCCGATGCGGTGTGCGCGCTGCTGGCTGACAATGAGCGGCGCCAGGCGTTGTCGACGCGGGCCGAGGCTTTTGCACGCAGTCACACGTGGGACGTGGTGACCCGGGATTTCGAGGCCGGCCTGAAGATCGCACGGAGTGCTGGTTGATGCGTTGCGTGATTCTGGGAGGAGCCGGGTTTCTGGGTCGCCATGTCGGGCACGCGCTGGCGGCGGTTGGCCATGAGGTGTGGTCGGTCGATCGTGCGCCGGTCCAGCCACGAGATCGTGCGCCCTGGCTGGCCGGCGAGGTGCAGGCACACTACAGCGAACTGCAGTCGTGGTGGGATCGAACGGGCGAAGCGCAGGTGCTGGTGCACCTGGCATCTTCGACCGTTCCGGCCACCGCCAGCGCCGATCCGGTGGGCGACGCCGATGCCAATCTCGTAGGGGCCTTGCGGCTGTTGCAGGGGCTGCGTGAACGCGATCTTCGGCCGCGCGTGCTGTTCGCGTCCTCGGGTGGCGCGGTCTATGGGCGGCCACGGCAAGTTCCGCTCGATGAATCCCACCCCACCTTGCCGATGGGCGCCTACGGAGTGACGAAGCTGGCGATCGAGCACCACCTGCGCATCGAGGAAACCCAGTCCGGATTGCCCTACCGAATCTTGCGCCTCGCCAACCCGTATGGCCCGTGGCAACGTCCGCATGGCGTACAAGGCGTGATCGCCGTGTTTGCCCACCATGCGCTGCGTGGCGAGCCGCTGCAGGTGTGGGGTGATGGCAGCGTGGTGCGTGATTTCGTGTATGCATCCGACATCGGGCGGGCGTTTGCCGCGGCCGCCATCCACGAGGGTGAGGACCGGGTCTTCAACGTGGGTGGCGGCGACGGGCTGAGCGTCAATCAGATCATCGGTGCGCTTGAGCGGGCTTTGGGGCGGCCCATCGAGCGCCAGATGCTCCCTGGCCGCGCGTTCGACCCACCGGTCAATGTGCTGGACATCGGGCGTGCCCGGACGCGGTTGGGCTGGCATCCGGAGGTGGACTTCGACTCGGGCCTGGTGCAGACGCTAGAGTGGCTGCGGACCCAATCATGACCGTGAATGATCAGCGCGTGGATCGTGATGCCGGTGTGGATGCAGCGAGCGCGCTTGCGGTGCCACGGGCGCGCCGCTGGTGGGTGCTCTGGCGCTACTGGCTCGTGCGCGAATACAAGACGCGCTACGCGGGCTCGGCGCTGGGGTTGGCATGGGCCGTGGTACAGCCGCTGGCAACGCTGGCGATTTTTTACGTGCTGTTCGGTCGCATCCTGGCGGTGCGCGTGCCGGGGCTCGATGCGAGCGCCGGCTATCTGCTGCACTTGCTGGCGGGGCTGGCGGTCTGGTTGCCGTTTGTCGATGCCGTGGGGCGCGGGGTCGGCTGCCTGGTGGCCTACGAGGGGTTTCTGAGCAAGCAACCCATGCCGGCCGAGATATTGCCGGCGGTGTCGGTGGGGGGCACGCTGCTGACGTTGGTCATCGGCTACGCGTTGCTGCTGGTGCTTTGCGTCACCCAGGGCGTGGGTCCGCGTGCCTCCTGGGCATGGCTCGTGCCGCTGGTCATGGCCCAGGTCGCGTTGACCCTGGGCTTGACGATGCTCCTGTCGATGGCGCATTTCCTGTCGCGCGACGTGGGGTCGGTGGTGGCGTTCGCGTTGCAATTGTGGTTTTACCTGACGCCGATCGTTTACCCGTTGTCCGAGGTGCCGCAGCGCTTCCATGGATGGTTTCTGTTCAATCCGGTGGCGTGCCTGGTGCTGGCGGTGCAACACGTGACGCTTGGCCTGGCGGTGCCGGCGGGTACCCTCGAGGCCACGGCGGCGTGGGTGCTGCTGCTGGGTGGTGGCGGCTGGTGGTTCTTCCGGTCGATGAAACCGGTGCTGGGCGAGGCGCTGTAGCCGATGAGCATCCGGTTCGTCCGCGTCGAGAAGGCCTACACGGTTTACGTGCGTCCGCAGGATCGATTGCTGGAGTGGGTCACGCGGCGGCCCAGGCATCGGATGCACGTGGCGTTGGCCGGTATCGATTTCGAGGTTCACCCCGGCGAGACGTTCGGTCTGGTCGGTGAGAACGGCGCGGGCAAGAGCACGTTGCTCAAGATCGCCGCCGGCACGATTCGACCCACGCGCGGGACGGTCGAGCGCCAGGGGCGGGTTGCTGCGCTGCTGGAGCTCGGGGCGGGCTTTCACCCCGAGGAGTCGGGGTGGGACAACTTGCGCTTCATGGCTGCCCTGCACGGCCTGGAAGGCGAGAGAATGAACGGGTTCGTCGCGGCTGCGGCGGCTTTTTCGGAGTTGCCGGAGGAGTCGTTGCAGCGGCCGGTCAAGACGTATTCGTCGGGGATGTTCATGCGGCTCGCGTTTGCCGGGGCGACCGCGATCGAGCCGCAGGTTCTGATCGTCGACGAGGCGTTGTCCGTCGGGGACATGCATTTCCAGAAGAAGAGCCTGAACCGGATTCTGGCTCTGCGGGAACGGGGTGCGACCGTCCTGTTTTGCTCGCATAACCTGTATCAGGTGCGCAGCCTGTGCCAGCGGGCAGCGTGGATCCATCAAGGACGTGTCGAGGCCATTGGTGCGACCGAAGGGGTGGTGACCGCCTACGAGGCACATGAGCGTCGCCGCTACGCGGCCTCGAGCACGGAAACCTCGGATGGTTCAGTCGCCCCGCCTCCGCAGCCACCGGCATCCAACGAAGCACCGCTGGCGAAATTCGCGAGCCTCACCGTGGAGACGGCCGACGGGATCAATCCGGCGCAATTGGCGACGTTCGATGACATGACCGTTCAGATCGAGGTCGAGTCTTACCGGGATGCGCCGTTTCACGTCCTGTTCTCGATCGTGCGGCCCGACAAGGAGAACGTGTTCGGGACCAGCACGCAGTTTCGCTCGCAGATGAAACCGCTTCAGGGGGCTGGGAAGCACCGTCTGCGCATTCGTTTTCCGAAACTGGCGTTGCTCTCGGGAGAGTATCTCTGGAGCGTCTATGTGCTGGACGACTCCGGAATTCAGGTGCTGGACATGGTCGAGCTGATCCAGCCATTCAAGGTTCTCAGTGACCAACGACAGGGGTTTGGTGTCAGTTGGCTGGTGCATGAGTGGCTGTGAACATCCTGGACGCGCAATGGCGGCTGAACTGGGGTTACAGGGCACTCGCGGGGCTGCCGGGAGCGCTGCCGTGGCGTCTGGCCGGCCTGCTGGGTGAAGGTTCGTTGTCCCAGCGGCGTGGCACGCGCCGTTTTCTGCGGGAATTGTTCGGGCAGTTGTTCCCGCATGAGTCGGCCGCCAGGCACGGGGCGTGGGCCGATGCGCACCTGAACATGCTGGCGCAGGAAAAAGTCGATTCAATGGCGTTCGACCGGCTGGGCAACGGTTCAGGTGCCTCGGTTCAGGTGGACGGTGAAAACCGGGTGCACGACCTCGCGGAGTCGGGACAGGGATTCATCTTGGTGTTGAATCACTTCGACCGCCTGTTGACGGCGCCGGTTGCGCTGGCGCACCGTGGGGTGGTGACTCACGTGCTGACGATGCCGGTGCTGGAGAACCCGCAGTTGACGGCAGCCCAAAGAGGTTTCCTGATGCGCAAGATCGGCTCTTACGTGCAGATCACGAAAGGCGGCTGGCGTACCACGGGCGACGACATGCGGCCGGTGCTCAGGGGGTTGAAGGAAGGCCAGGCATGGGTCATCCTGGCCGACGCGTGGAACGAGAATTTTGGTCGCATGCGAGAGCATCCGTTTCTTGGTGGATACTTGAACCTGCCCACTGGCATCGAGCGCTTGGCACGTTCTGCGCAGGTACCTTTGTTGTACGCTGCGACACATACCGTAACGCCGAATCGATTGCGCGTGGTGGTCGAGCAGTTGCCGGCGGACCCCGGAGCTGCCGTTGATCGAGCGGTTGCACGTCTGGAACAGGACGTGCGCGAACGCCCATGGGCCTGGTGGCAATGGGGCTTGTGGGAGCGGATGTGGCGTCCGGCGGTTCATGCGCCGGCGCGAGCAGGAGACGAGTGTTGACCAGCACCGACCGATACGACTACGCCTTCGACCCCGATGGTGATGCGTGGGCTGCCCGCCTGCTGCGGCAGGTGCCGCCTGGCAGCACGGTGCTCGAACTGGGGCCGGGACCGGGCGCGATGACCAAGGTCTTGCGCGGGCGCGGCCACACGGTGACGGCGGTCGAGAATGACCCGGATGCCGTGGTGGCGGTGCGGGCCCTTGGCGCGGAGGTCATTGCCGCCGACCTGGATGACCCGAATTGGACCCAAGCGCTCGCGGATCGGCGTTTCGACGTGGTGCTGGCGTGCGATGTGCTTGAGCACCTGAACGATCCCGAGCCGGTTCTGCATGCGGCGAGTCGGGTGGTTGCATCGCAGGGTCGTCTGGTCGCGTCGATCCCCAACGTTGCTTATGCCGGAGTCGTTGCGGCTTTGCGCCAGGGGTTGTTCGATTACGCGGACAAGGGGCTTCTCGATCGCACGCACAAACGGTTTTTCACGCGGCGCAGCGTTGAAAAGGCCCTGCAGGAGCAGGGCTGGGCACCACTTCGCTGGGGTGTCAACCGGGTGCCCATCGAAGACAGCGAGTTCCATGGGGCGTGGCGGTCGTTGACCGAGGTGCAGCGCCAAGGCCTGCTGTCGGGCTGGACCGATTTCGACGTTTATCAGTGGATGGTGGTGGCGACGCCACTTGCGGAGGGTATTCCCTGGGAACTGGTTCAGGCGCGCTCCGACGCGGCGGCTGCCCGCGAGGAACTGCATGTGCTGCAAATGCGACACTCGAAGGAGCACGATTCGCTGCTGGAGCATCAACGCGCCTTCGCGGAGGCCAAGGAGCTGATCGCGAAGAACCAGTCCGAACTGGACCGGGTCAACGAAGCGCTTGCACAGTCCGTCGCGGCCACCAGAGAGTTGGAAGGACAGGTCGCGGCACTGAACCGGCAGTCCCGGTTTGGGCGCTGGTGGCGCCGGCACTTTGGCAACCAATGAAGGGCAGCCATCGTGGATGAAGTGCTGGGGGTCCCCGCCATCACGACGACGCACCCGGGCGTTGACGTGATGGGACCGGGTTGCCGGATCGATCCGAGCGTTTCGGTCATGCGCTGGGGTACGCGAGACAGGGTCTTGTGCCTGGAGGAGTCGGTCAGTCTCTATTCCTGCACGCGTCTGGTGTTGGGCGACGTGCTGGCCGATCCGGCCGTAGGCATCCGCATCGGTGCGCGCACGATCGTCAACGTGGGTTCGTACCTGTCCGGCGAAGGGGGTCTGGACATTGGCGCCGACGTTCTCATCGGCGCGCACGCACGGCTACTGTCGGCCGGACATGCGATCGATGGAGGCGACGAGATCATCGCGCGCAATCGCATCACGCGGGCTCGGGTCGTGGTGGAGGACGGCGCCTGGATCGGCGCTGGTGCGACGGTGCTGGAGGGGGTGACGATCGGGCGTGGCGCGGTGGTGGCAGCAGGCGCGCTGGTGCGCCAGGATGTTCCGGCGGGCATGGTCGCCGCAGGCATGCCGGCGCGGGTCGTACGTGCGCGGCGTCTGGGCGGTGCGCCGCCGGCGGCGGATCGGGCTGGCGGATTCGGTGCGACGCTGATGCGGCGTCTGTGGGCGCGCGACGGGAAGGGTTGAACCCGTGCGCATGCAGACCGGCAGACAGGGCCTGGCGACCCGAAAGCCATCAGGCCGTCCGTGGCTTCGACCAGGGTGCGTGGCGCTGCGATCGATGATGCTCGGCGTGCTGCTGGGGTGGTGTACGGTCGCGGGTGCCGCCGATGAGGTGTGGGAATTCGTCGATGGCGAGGGCGTGCTGCATCTGGGCAACACGGGCAATCGGAGCCCCATCCCGCCACCGGCGTCCGATGACGCCCCGGCTTTCGTGGCCGAGCGTGGGTTGACCTGGATTGGCCACACTTGGCGACTGCGCTGGCCGGATGCGACGTCGGCGCTCGGTGCCCCCAGTGCGCGTGCCGGACTCGGTGCCGCACCCGTGCGTTGGCCGCGCGGTCTGGAGGCGATGCGCCCCTATCTGGAGGCGGCCGCGCGCGCGCACGCGGTGGAGCCGGCGCTCGTGATTGCCGTGGCCGCAGCTGAATCGGCTTTCAACGTCGATGCCGTGTCACCGAAGGGCGCGCTGGGCCTGATGCAGATCATGCCCGCGACCGCGGCGCGCTACGGCGTGGATTCCGCGGCGGGGCCGGGTGTGCGGCGTTCCGTGATGGAGCCGGCGGTGAACGCTTCCGTCGGAAGCCGGTACCTGGCGGATTTGCTGCGCCTGTTTGGCGGTGACCGATTGCTTGCCCTGGCGGCGTACAACGCGGGCGAGGGCGCGGTGTCCCGGTATGGCAACCGCGTCCCACCGTATCCCGAGACGCAGCAATATGTCGAGAAGGTCATGCAGTTCTATCGAGCCTTGACCGAATGAGGGCTGGGCAGATCGGCATCACAATGCGGGTCTCGGTGGTCGTTGGAGTGATGGGCGTGGGTTCGTCGGTGCGCGTGGACAAGATGGTGGGGGCGATGGGGCCGGATCAGGGTTCGGTACCCGCTGGAGGTGGGGCGCGCCCCCGCGTTTCATGCTCTGGCTGAGCGTTGTCGCGTTCCTGGTGACCCTGGTGGTTTCCGCGGCCATCGTGCGTTGGGCACGCACGCATCCGTCATCCTATGGGCGTGCGATGCCGCAGCGGTTTCACTGGGGCGACGTGCCGCGCATCGGCGGTCTGGCGCTGCTGGCCGGCACGGTGACCGGGTGGCTGCTCGGGGTGTGGCAGACGCTTGCGGGCGACCCGGGCTCGCTGCGCCTGGACTGGTGGGTGCTCTGGTGGGTCGTCGTCGTGCTGCCGACGTTCCTGTGCGGGATTGCCGAAGACCTGACGCAGCGGTTGCCGGTGCGCTATCGCCTGCTGATCACGCTGATGTCGGCTGTGCTCGCCGTATGGCTGCTCGAACTGGACGTGACGCATCTGGGCTTGCCGTGGCTGGACGACGGATTGCAGAGCGTGCCCTGGCTGGGCGTGGCGATCGTGCTGCTCGCGATTGCGGGTTTGCCGCACGCGTTCAATATCATCGACGGGTACAACGGGCTGTCGAGCGTCGTCGCCTTGATCGTTTGCCTGGCGCTGGTTCACGTTTCCGTGCAGGTGGGTGATCGCGCGCTGGCGGCGGTGCTGGCGTGCCTGGCCGCGGCCACGGGCGGGTTCCTGCTCTGGAACTATCCCAGGGGGATGCTGTTCGCCGGGGACGGCGGCGCGTACATCTGGGGCGTGGTGATCGCGATCGGCAGCGTGACGCTGGTGCAGCGTCACGCGGAGGTGTCGCCCTGGTTTCCAATGCTGCTGCTTTTCTATCCGGTGTGGGAAACCGTGTTTTCAATCTATCGCAAGCTGGCGCGCGGCGATTCGCCCGGCATGGCCGATGCACTGCATTTGCATCAGCTCATTTACCGGCGCCTGGTGCGCGGGGTGTTCCATGAGGACGAGGCCCGGCGCATGCTCAAGCGCAACAACCGCACGGCGCCGTACCTCTGGGCATTCACGATGCTCACGGTGGTGCCTGCCGTGCTGTTCTGGAACAACACGTGGGTCCTGATGGCGTGTTGCGTCCTGTTCGCGGTGGGCTACGTGTGGGCCTATCTGGCGCTGATCCGCTTCAAGGTTCCGCGCATGTTTCGCGGTTCGCGCTGGTAGCGGGCGGCTATGATGCGCCGCCCTGAACCTCCTCATGTTTCGACTGGAAGCCCATCATGACCCTTGAGAGCACCGCCGGGACCGCACGTGCCAAGGCGCAGATCCTGGCCGAGGCGCTGCCTTACATCCGGCGTTTTCATGGCAAGACCATGGTGATCAAGTACGGCGGCAACGCCATGACGGACCCGGCGTTGCAACAGGCGTTCGCCGAGGACGTGGTGCTGCTCAAGCTGGTGGGCATCAATCCCGTGGTGGTGCACGGTGGCGGGCCGCAGATCGAGACGGCCCTCAAGCGCCTGGGCAAGGAAGGCCGGTTCATCCAGGGCATGCGCGTGACCGATGAAGAGACCATGGAGGTGGTCGAATGGGTGCTGGCCGGCGAGGTGCAGCAAGATATCGTGGGGCTGGTCAACCAGGCCGGTGGCAAGGCGGTCGGGCTGACGGGGCGTGACGGCGGGTTGATCCGCGCGCGCAAGCTGCGGATGGTGGACCATAAGGACCCCACCGTCGAGCATGACGTGGGCCAGGTCGGCGACATCGAGCAGATCGATCCGGCCGTGGTGCAGGCGCTGCAGGACGACCAGTTCATCCCGGTGGTCAGCCCGATCGGCTTCGGCGCGCACAACGAAAGCTACAACATCAACGCCGACGTGGTGGCCGCGCGGCTGGCAACGGTGCTGCAGGCAGAAAAGTTGCTGATGCTGACCAACATCCCGGGTGTGCTCGACAAGGACGGCAAGCTGCTGGTCGAGCTGACGGCGCGCGACATCGACGCGCTGGTGGCCGATGGCACCATTTCGGGTGGCATGTTGCCGAAGATCGCCGGCGCGCTGGATGCGGCCAAGAGTGGCGTCAACGCGGTGCACATCGTCGACGGGCGGGTGCCGCACGCGATGCTGCTGGAAGTGCTCACCGAACAGCCCTTCGGGACGATGATCCGTTCGTACTGAGCCGGGTCTGCCGGGCGGCAGCAACCAAGTTGGGCGAGCGCTCACTCGCAAGGTGCGGGTGCCCCGGCGTTGCGCGCGGATGTGCGAGAATCATTTGGAAACACGCCAACGCTCGCCATGCAGACCGCCGAACCTTCGCATGTCCTGACGCCCGGTGCCGTTGTCGATGCGGGCGCCCCGCGCAAGCGGCCGCGGCCAGGCGAGCGGCGCGAGCAGATTCTGCAGGCGCTGGCAACGATGCTGGAGCGCCCCGGATTCGACCGCATCACCACGGCGGCGCTGGCCGCCCAACTGGATGTCAGCGAAGCCGCGCTGTATCGACATTTCGCGAGCAAGGCGCAGATGTTCGAGGCGCTGATCGACTTCATCGAAACCGGCGTGTTCGGTCTGATCGGGCAAGTTGCGACACGCGAGTCGCCCGGGCCGGCCCAGGCTGCACACATGGTGCGCCTCGTGCTGCAGTTTGCCGAGAAGAACCGAGGCCTGACGCGGGTCATGGTGGGTGATGCGCTCGTGCTCGAGCACGAGCGGCTGCAGCAACGAATGAACCAGTGGTTCGACAAGCTGGAGGCCGCGCTGCGCCAGAGCCTGCGCGATGGCGCAGCGCAGGATGGCGCGGCACTGATGCCCGATGCCGACGCCAAGGTCCAGGCTTCGGCGCTGACGGCGTTCGTGGCGGGCCGGTTGCAGCGCTTCGTGCGCTCGGGTTTTCGGCGCTCGCCGCTGGAGTTGCTTGACCCTTGCCTGACCAGAATACTATCAAATTAATAGCTATTATGGCACGACTGGTGGGCGTTTTACCCGTTTTGTATAGAAATGGAAGGACAAGCACGTGAAGCTGGTGCGCTATGGCCCGATGGGCAGGGAAAAGCCAGGGTTGATCGATTCCGCTGGCGTGCTGCGCGACCTGTCGGCGCTGGTGCCTGACATCGGAGCGCAGCAACTCGGCGACGCGGCGCTGGCGCGGCTGGCGAGGCGCAAGCCGGCGTCGTTGCCGGAAGTACGCGGTCGGCCGCGCCTGGGTTGTCCGGTGGCCGGTGTCGGCAAGCTGATCGCGATCGGCCTGAACTACGCTGATCATGCAACCGAGTCGGGCCTGCCGGTGCCCAAGGAGCCAATCATCTTCACCAAGGCGATCTCGTGCATCCAGGGCCCGCACGACGATGTCCTGTTGCCGAAGGGGTCGAAGAAGACCGACTGGGAGGTCGAGCTGGGTGTGGTGATCGGTCGCACGGCGCGCCAGGTCGCGCGCAAGGACGCTTTTGCGCATGTGGCCGGCTACTGCGTCGTCAACGACGTGAGCGAGCGTGAATTCCAGCTCGAGCGCGGCGGCAGCTGGGACAAAGGCAAGGGGTGCGACACCTTCGGCCCCATCGGCCCCTGGTTGGTCACGCGCGACGAGGTGCCCAACCCGCAACGCCTGGGCCTGTGGCTCGACGTCAATGGCGAGCGCATGCAGACGGGGCATACGCGCACCATGATCTTCGGTGTGGCGCAACTGGTGAGTTACGTGAGCCGCTTCATCACTCTGGAGCCGGGCGACGTGCTGGCCACTGGCACGCCGCCGGGGGTTGGCATGGGTCGGCGCGATGCCGCGGGGCAACCCGCGCCCCGTTTCCTCAAGGCAGGAGATACCATGGCGCTGGGCATCGAGGGGTTGGGCGAGCAGCGTCAGCGTGTGGTCCGCTGGCGGGCACGCGTCTGAACCGTTGACGCAGCCACCAGGAATCGCCCTGTCGGGCATGCCGGCGGGCTGGATTGCGGCATCTGAAAAGCAAAGAGCGTTCGCTGACCGGCCAGGGGGCGGTGCACCTTGCGGCGTCGGGAGCTACAGCTTGACATCGGGGATTACCCTGATGTCAAGCTGTAGCTCAACCCTTGGCAACACCATGAAGATTTGACAAAATAAAACGATCGTTCGTTCTATTTAAACCATGATCAAGTCATCTGCAGCCGCGCGTTCTCCCGCGCATCGGGCGCCACTGGGGGTCACCGACGCGCCGCGTGCGCTGGCCAAGGGACAGCAGACCCGGGCCGCCATCGTGGATGTGGCCTTGCGCATGGCGGCACAACTGGGGCTGGAAGGCCTGTCGATCGGTACGCTGGCCGACGCGATGGGCAAGAGCAAGTCGGGTGTGTTTGCCCATTTCGGCTCGCGCGATGAATTGCAGATCGCCATCGTTCGCGAATACCACGCACGCTTCGAAGCCGAGGTGTTCCTGCCTGCGCTGGGTCAACCGCGCGGCTTGCCGCGCGTACGCGCGTTGTTCGACAACTGGATGCGCCACACGAGCGCCGAACTCGATTCGGGTTGCATCTTCATCAGTGGCGCGATTGAATTCGATGACCGGCCGGGTCCGGTGCGCGATGCGCTGGCCGAGTCGGTGCATGCCTGGATGGGGGCCATGACCCGCGCTGTTGCGCAGGCGTGCGAAGAAGGCCATCTGTCCGCCGATGCCGATCCGCACCAGATCATCTTCGAGATTCATGGGCTGATTCTGGCCCTGCATTACGAGGCACGCTTCCTGCGGCGCGCCGGCGCGGTTCAGCGCACGAAGCGGGGTTTCGACAACATCCTGCGGCGCTACGCCGCCTGATCTTTCCTGCCACCATCGCCTCAAGGAGAACCTTCCATGCCCAGTTACACCCCGCCCCTGCGCGACATGCACTTCGTGCTGCACGAAGTGCTCGGCGTCGTCGATCAGCTCAAGGCCATGCCACGCTACGCCGAGGTGGATGTCGATACCTTCAACGCCGTGCTGGAGGAGGGAGGCAAGTTTGCCGCCGAGGTGATCCATCCCATCAACCTCAGCGGCGACGCCGAGGGCTGCACGCTGGACAAGGCGACGCACACGGTGACGGCGCCCAAGGGCTTCAAGGAGGCCTACGCCAAGTACGTCGAAGGCGGCTGGCCGGCCCTGACCTGCGAGGCCGAATACGGCGGCCAGGGCCTGCCGCAGGTGCTGAGCGTGTGCGTGTCGGAGATGCTCAACAGCGCCAACCAGGCCTGGACCATGTACCCCGGCCTGGCGCACGGCGTGTACGCCGCGCTGCACGCGCATGGCAGCGACACGCTGAAAAAGCTGTACCTGCCCAAGCTGACCAGCGGCGAATGGGCCGGCACCATGTGCCTGACCGAGCCGCACTGCGGCACCGACCTGGGCCTGCTGCGCACCAAGGCCGAGCCACAGGCCGATGGCAGCTACCGCGTCACCGGCAGCAAGATTTTCATCAGCGCGGGCGAGCACGACTTCACCGCCAACATCATCCACCTGGTGCTGGCGCGCCTGCCCGATGCGCCCGCGGGCAGCAAGGGCATCAGCCTGTTCATCGTGCCCAAGTTCAAGGTCAAGGCCGATGGCAGCCTGGGCGATCGCAACCCGGTGGTGTGCACCGGCATCGAGCACAAGATGGGCATCCACGGCAACGCCACCTGCCAGCTCAGCCTGGACGGTGCCGAGGGCTTCCTGGTGGGCGAGCCCAACAAGGGCCTCGCGGCCATGTTCGTGATGATGAACGGCGCGCGCCTGGGCGTAGGTAACCAGTCGCTGGGCCTGACCGAGGTGGCCTACCAGAACGCACTGGCCTACGCCAAGGACCGCCTGCAGATGCGCAGCCTGTCGGGTCCCAAGGCCAAGGACAAGCCGGCCGACCCGATCATCGTGCACCCCGACGTGCGCAAGATGCTGCTCACCGCCAAGGCCTACGCCGAGGGCGGGCGCGCCCTGACCACCTGGTGCGCGCTGCTGCTGGACCAGGCCGAGCACCACCCCGACGAGAAAGTGCGCCAGGACAGCGAGGAGATGGTGGCGCTGCTGACCCCCATCGTCAAAGCCTTTCTGACCGACAACGGCTTTGCCGCCACCAACGCCTGCATGCAGGTGTATGGCGGGCACGGCTACATCCACGAGACGGGCGCCGAGCAGTTCGTGCGCGACGCGCGCATCAACATGATTTACGAGGGCACCAACACCGTGCAGGCGCTCGACCTGCTGGGCCGCAAGGTGCTGATGAACCAGGGCGCCACGCTGAAAAAGCTGGGCAAGCAGATCGAGGCGCTGATGCGCGCCGAGGGCGTGAGCGAGCCCATGGCCGAGTTCATCAACCCGCTGGCCGGCCTGGCCGACAAGTTCACCAAGTTCACCACCGAGATCGGCTTCAAGGGCATGACCAACCCCGACGAGGTGGGCGCGGCCGCCACCGACTTCCTGCGCGTGGCGGGGCACATGGTGTTCGGCTACCTGTTTGCGCGCATGGCCAGCGTGGCGCTGAAGCAGATCGCCGCCGGCAACACCGACCCGTTTTACGCCGCCAAGCTGCAAACCGCGCGTTTTTACTTTGCGCGCCTGTTCCCCGAAACGGCCAGCCTGATGATCACCGCGCGCGCCGGCGCGGCCAACCTGCTGGACACCGAGGCGGCGCTGGCTTGAGGCGCTGCCCTTCACCCCGACCCTCTCCCGCCTGGCGGGAGAGGGCAGGGGTGAGGGAGCGGCGGTGAATCAACAACGAATCTACACAGGAGCCCTCATGAAAAAAATCCTGACAGCTATCGCATTGGGAGCATTTCTGCTCCCCGCCCACGCCCAGATGACTCCGGTGGGCACCTGGAACAGCATTGACGACAAGACCGGCCAGCCCAAGGCCGAAATCCGCATCGTCGACAACGGCGGCGCGCTGAGCGGCCGTGTGGAAAAGAGCCTGCAGCCCAGCAGTGAACCCCTGTGCACCGAATGCACGGACGATCGCAAGAATCAGCCCAAGATCGGCATGGAGATCATCCGCGGCGGCAAGAAGGTCGCGGACAAGGACGTGTGGGAAGGCGGCAAGATTCTCGATCCCGAAAACGGCAAGGAGTACCGTGCCGCATTCACGCCGATCGAGGGTGGCAAGGAATTGCAGGTGCGTGGCTTCATCGGGCCGTTCTTTCGCACGCAGGTGTGGAAGCGGGTGCAGTAATTTCGTCATTCAAGGCAAGTCATGACCCGATTCAACGTGAGAAAAGTCGCCGTGCTCGGCGCCGGGGTGATGGGCGCGCAGATTGCGGCGCAACTCGTCAACCTGAAGGTGCCGGTCATCCTGTTTGACTTGGCCGCAAAGGATGGCCCCAAGAACGGCATCGTGCTGAACGCCATCGCCAACCTGAAAAA
>CAZGOL010000048.1:0-16218 GCA_964527755.1 uncultured Ottowia sp. | reverse complement strand
TGACCAGCCGCCTGATCGAGAAGAAGCTCAAGGACTTCGGCGTCGAGGTGCGCGTCGTGGCCGCGGCCCCCGGCCCGGTGATCACGCGCTACGAGATCGAGCCGGCCACGGGCGTCAAGGGCTCGCAGGTGGTCAACCTGGCCAAGGACCTGGCGCGCTCGCTGTCGCTGGTCTCCATCCGCGTGATCGAGACCATCCCGGGCAAGAACTACATGGCCCTCGAATTGCCCAACGCGCGGCGCCAGTCGATTCGCCTGTCCGAAATCCTGGGCTCGCAGGTCTACAACGACGCCAAGAGCCTGCTGACCGTGGGCCTGGGCAAGGACATCATCGGCAACCCGGTGGTGGCCGACCTGGCCAGGATGCCGCACGTGCTGGTGGCCGGCACCACCGGCTCGGGCAAGTCGGTGGGCATCAACGCCATGATCCTGAGCCTGCTGTACAAGGCCGAGCCCAAGGACGTGCGCCTGCTCATGATCGATCCCAAGATGCTGGAGATGTCGATCTACGAGGGCATTCCGCACCTGCTGGCGCCCGTGGTCACCGACATGAAGCAGGCCGCCCACGGCCTGAACTGGTGCGTGGCCGAGATGGAGCGGCGCTACAAGATCATGAGCAAGGCCGGCGTGCGCAACGTGGCCGGCTTCAACCAGAAGATCGACGAGGCCAAGGCGCGCGGCGAATTTCTGTACAACCCATTCAGCCTCACGCCCGAGGACCCCGAGCCGCTCGAACGCATGCCCCACATCGTGGTGCTGATCGACGAACTGGCCGACCTGATGATGGTGGTGGGCAAGAAGATCGAGGAGCTGATCGCCCGTCTGGCGCAAAAAGCGCGCGCCGCCGGCATCCACCTGATTTTGGCCACCCAGCGCCCCAGCGTGGACGTGATCACGGGCCTGATCAAGGCCAACATCCCCACGCGCATCTCGTTTCAGGTCTCCAGCAAGATCGACAGCCGCACCATTCTCGACCAGATGGGTGCCGAGGCCCTGCTCGGCATGGGCGACATGCTGTACATGGCCAGCGGCACCGGCCTGCCCATTCGCGTGCACGGCGCCTTCGTCAGTGACGAGGAGGTGCACCGCGTGGTGGACTACCTCAAGGCCCAGGGCGAGCCCAACTACATCGAGGGCGTGCTGGAGGGCGGCACCGTCGATGGCGAGGAGGGCGGCTTTGGCGGCGGCGAGGAGGGCGGCGGCGAGAAAGACCCGATGTACGACCAGGCCGTCGAGGTGGTGCTGAAAAACCGCAAGGCCAGCATCTCGCTGGTGCAGCGCCACCTGAAGATCGGCTACAACCGCGCCGCGCGCCTGGTCGAGGACATGGAAAAAGCGGGTCTGGTGAGCAGCATGACCGCCGATGGCAAGCGTGACATCCTGGTGCCGGCGCGGGCTGAGTAAAGAGGCTGTTTCCAGCGGTGGCCGCGTTGAACCTTGTGTTCGCCGGCCGATCAGATCGCCCATGAAACGTCCACTCTCCAGGCTGCTTTGGCGCTCGGCCGCCGGGTTGTCCTTGCTGGCACTGACGGCATCGCTCGCTTGGGCGGATGGCCTGAGCAGCCTGCAGAACTTCATCCAGAATACCCGCGGCGGCCGCGCCGACTTCACGCAGACGGTGACCGCGCCCGCGCGCGACGGCAAGCCGGGGCGCGTGAAGACCTCCAGCGGGGTGTTCGAATTTCAGCGCCCGGGCAAATTCCGCTTCGACTATCAAAAGCCGTTCGTGCAGACGATCGTCGCCGACGGCAAGACGTTGTGGCTGTACGACGCCGACCTGAACCAGGTGACCGAGCGCCAGCAGGCGCAGGTGCTGGGCCAGACACCGGCGGCGTTGATCGCCGAGGCGACCAGCGTGCAGGCGCTGCAGGTCGATTTCACGCTGAGCAGCGAACCCGAGCAGGACGGCCTGCAATGGGTCAAGGCCGTGCCCAAGGCCAAGGACGGGCAACTGCAACAGGTGCGTGTGGGTTTTGACGGCGTCCAACTGACCGCACTCGAAATCCTGGACAGCTTTGGCCAGCGCTCGGTGCTCAGGTTCGGCTCGATGCAGGTCAACCCCTCGCTGCCGGCCAGCACCTTCGAGTTCAAGCCGCCGGCGGGGGCCGACGTGCTGCGTCAGTAGCCGCGCGCCTGCCAGCCTCGCAGCGCGTGCCCGAGCAGTGTCCCCACGTCGCAAGTTTGGGGCAGTTCGTCCAGACCCAGCGCACGAGCGGCATCACGCAACGCCCGCGCAGGACAACTCAGATCCACCGCCTGTGCGCCGTTTTGCTTGCTCAGCTTTTCGCCGGAGGCAGCAAGCACCAACGGGGTGTGCAGGTAGTACGGCGTGGGAACGCCCAGGCAACGTTGCAGCGCGATCTGGCGCGGCGTGTTGTCGACCAGATCGGCGCCGCGCACCACGTGGGTGATGCCCTGCGCCGCGTCGTCCACCACCACCGCGAGCTGGTAGGCCCACAGGCCGTCGGCGCGGCGCAGCACGAAGTCACCCACTTCGGCCGACAGGTGCTGCTGCTGCGCGCCCAGGCGCCGGTCGTTCCAGTGGATCTGAGAGTTGCTTGCTCTGCTATCGATAGCTGCCTTGGATTGATCGACGTGTGCAAGAGCCACTTTTTGTTCATACCGTCCGGTGTGCAGCCGCCACGCACGTGGTGTGCGGCCGTGCAGTCCGCCGCGCTCGGGGCGGCAGATGCCGGGGTAGGGCAGCTCGTGCCCGCGCTGGCGCGTGATGCCGGCGGCTGCCTGCGCCCGCTCGATGTCCTGGCGCGAACAGCCGCAGGGGTAGGCCAGGCCGCTGGCGATCAGGTGGTCGAGCGCGGCCTGGTAGGCGGCCGTGCGGGTGGTTTGCCACAGCGGCGGTGCGTCGGGCACCAGGCCGCAGCGCGCCAGTTGCGCCAGGATCTGCCGGTCGGCGCCGGGCACGCAGCGCGGCGCATCCACGTTCTCGATACGCACCAGCCAACGCCCGCCGTGGGCGCGTGCGTCCAGCCAGCTGGCGAGCGCGGCCACCAGCGAGCCGGCGTGCAGCGGTCCGGTGGGCGAGGGGGCGAAGCGGCCGATGTACAAGAGCGGCGCGAGGTGATGTCAGCTATTCATGGCGCTGTACACCATCCGCAGGGCATGAGACCCAAAGGGCCGAGCGGCCGCGGAGCAGGCCAGGCCAGCGATCGCCGTGGCCGGGGTCTCCCCGGCCACTGGCGAGCCTTGCAGGTCGCGGCAGTGCCGGAGGGCACGGTCTCTTCGGGCTGTCCAAGCCCGCGCGGGCAGGCTTGGAGCCGCAGCCCTCGACCCCTTGAGAGGGGAGGCGAAACATCGCGCAGCGGGTGGAGACTGGGGGAGTTTCATTTCAGCAAATGGCCAGCGCCAGCTCCAGGCCCGAAACAAAGGCGTCTTCCACGCGCTGGCCCAGACACCAGTCGCCGCACAGGCCCAGGCTCAGCGCCGCGTCCCACACGAAAGGCTGGCCCAGCGGTGCGAGCGTGCGCGCGTGCCGCCACAGCCGCGCTTGGGCGTGGCCGGGAGTGGCGCGGATGCCGGTGATTTCGGCAAAGGCCTTTTGCAGCTTCGCGCCGGCGCGCTCGGCGGCGTCGCCCGCGTGCTCGCGCGACCAGTCGCTGCTGGCCTGCACCGTCCAGCGTTCGATGCCGCCGCGCTGCGGCTTGGATGATTCGCGCGCCAGCCAGGCGATGCGGTGGTGCGTGCTGCGCGCGGCGTTCCACTGCGGGCCCAGGGTGTACAGGCCGGGCTGCGCGGCCTGCGGAAAGGCCAGCATCAGAGTCCAGCAGGGGGCCATCTCGACCTGCTCCAGCGTGCCCGCCAGCGCCGTGGCTTGCTCCGATTGCAAGAGCAACGTGCGCGCGGTGGGCGAGGGCAAGGCGCAGATCACGGCATCGGCCTCGACGGTGACCGCACCGCCGGCGATGTGCACCTGCCAGCCTTGGCCCGCGCGCTGCAGACGCTGAACGCGCGTGTCCAGGAGCAGGCGACCCGCATCCAGCAGGGGCCGGGCCCAGTGATGCGGCAGCGCGTCCATGGTCGGCGCGGCCACCCAGTGTCCTTCAGTGGGTGGCGGTGCGGCCTCGATCTGACGGCCGTGCTGGTCCAGCACGCGCACGGCGCTCGCACTCCAGCGGCGCGCCAACTGCGGTGCCGTGAGCTCCAGCGCCCGCGCCAGTCGTGCATCGCGCACGGTGAAGTACTGCACACCACAGTCAAAACCGCCAAAGGGCGATTCGCAGGTGGCCATGCGTCCGCCCGGCTGGGCCGACGCCTCGAGCACGACCACGTCGCGCCCGGCCTGCACCAGCGTACGGGCGCATGCCAGGCCGGCGACGCCGGCACCGATGATGGCGATGCGCCGGGGTTGCGGGGTGGTCGGGCGGTGGCGGTTCATCCTGCAACTCTACATGTTCAGCAAGGCGCGCCGGGTGATCGGGCGCTCCAGCCGCTCCAGCCACCACGACAGTGCCTGACCCGGCTGAGCATGGGCTGGCCAGGCGTAGTGCAGCGAGGCGATGCGCGTGCTGCGCTCGACGCGCCGCTGCACCAGCTGGCCGCCCGCCAGCCAGGGCCGAGCCAGTGGCTCGGGCAGAAAGCCCACGCCCAGACCGCGCAGATGGGCCTGCAGTTTGGCCTGCAGGCTGGCCACCGTCAGGGTCTCCTGGCCCGCCAGCAGGCCGAACGACAGCGCGGCACTGCCCGGCGCCGAGTCGGCCACGACGACGGCGCGATGCTTGAGTAGCTCGCCGTCGGACAGGGGCTCGGACACCTGGGCCAACGGGTGCGTGGGTGCGATGGCGTAGACGAAGCGCACCGTGCCCAGCGGCTGGGCGCGCAGGTTGGCGGCACTGGCGGGCTCCAGTGTCACGCCCAGTGCCAGGTCGGCCTGGCCCGACGTGAGAGCGGCCAGCGTGCCGCCCAGGGTTTCGTCGCGCAGGCGCAGTCGCGTGGGCGGGTCGAGGCCGTAGAAGTCACAGCACAAGTCCATCAGCGCCGATGCGGCGATGATGCCGTCCACCGCGATGGTCAGGCTGGGCTCCCAGCCCGTGGCCACGCGCTGCACGCGCCGCACCACGGCGTCCACGTCCTGTTTCAGGCGCGCGCCCTGGGCCAGCAGCTCGGTGCCGGCCGGTGTGGGACGAGCGTGTCGGCCGCTGCGGTCGAACAGCAGCACGTCGAACGCATCCTCGATCTTGCGCACCCGGTACGTCAACGCGCTGGGCACCACGTTCAGTTCGCGGGCGGCGCCGGCAAAGCTGCCCGCGCGCTCGATGGCGGCCAGCAGGCGAAACGCTTCGGGGCTCAGCAGGTCGGCAGGATCAGTCAATGGTGTCCTGTCCAATCAAATTTTTTGAATGATGACATCAAATGCCGAGAACCCGGAACCGGGCATGCGCCACCAGAATTGGGGTATCCAAAAGAATTGATCATGATCAAGATTCGAAAATCGGGCGACCGTGGTTTTGCCGACCACGGCTGGCTCAAGTCGTACCACAGCTTCTCGTTTGCCGATTACCACGACCCCGAGCACATGGGCTGGGGCAACCTGCGCGTCATCAACGAAGACCGCATCGCGCCCGGCACCGGCTTTGGCACGCACGGCCACCGCGACATGGAAATCATCAGCTACGTGCTGGAAGGCGAGCTGGCGCACCAGGACAGCATGGGCAACGTGGTGGGCATTCCGCCTGGCGACGTGCAGCGCATGAGCGCCGGGCGCGGCGTGATGCACAGCGAGTTCAACCACGCCCAGGGTCAGACCACGCATTTCCTGCAGATCTGGATCGAGCCGAATGTGCGCGGCATCGCGCCCAGCTACGAGCAGAAATCCGTCCCTGCTGCCGACAAGCGCGGCCGGCTGCGCCTGATCGCGGCCGAGCAGCCCGATGCTGGCGCCGTGACGATTCACGCCGACGCGCGCGTGTACGCCGGTCTGCTGGATGGTGCCGAAGCGGCGCGGCTGGCGATCGACCCGGCCCGCAAGGCCTGCGTGCATCTGGTGCGGGGGGCGTTGCAGGTCAATGGCCAGGCGCTGGCGGCCGGCGACGCCGCGCTGCTGGAAGGCGAGGCGGCCATCGAGTTGACGCAAGGGCAGGACGCCGAAGTGCTGGTGTTCGACCTCACGCCGTAGTCATCCGACAAAACAAGGCTCTCAAGCCCGTCGTGCACGCCGAATCAGCTACCAAAACAATAGTCCAATTCACGATTCAGACCGAAAGGATTGCTTCCATGACCGCATTGCAAAACCCCCTGGCCCTG
Organism: uncultured Ottowia sp.; assembly: GCA_964527755.1. Classification (GTDB taxonomy): domain Bacteria; phylum Pseudomonadota; class Gammaproteobacteria; order Burkholderiales; family Burkholderiaceae_C; genus Ottowia. The sequence goes on along the minus strand of CAZGOL010000048.1, from coordinate 9,961 downwards.
CTGGGCCGCCTGCTGATCGCCGCGCTGTTCATCCCGGCCGGCATTGCCAAGATCGGCGGTTTTGTCGGCACGGCCGGCTACATCGCCTCGAAGGGGCTGCCGCTGCCCGAGTTGGGCGTGGTGATCGCCATCGTGATCGAGGTGGCCGTGGCGTCCGCTCTGCTGCTGGGTTACCGGACGCGCTGGGCGGCCCTTCTGCTGGCGGTGTTCACGGTGGTCGCGGCGGTGATCTTCCACAACTACTGGACGTTGCCGCAAGAGCAGCAAATGATGCAGCAGCTGTTGTTCACCAAGAACATGGCCGTCGTCGGCGGCCTGCTGGCGTTTGTCGCGTTCGGCGCCGGTTCCTTCAGCCTGGACGCGCGCCGGCGGGCTGCCTGACACGCCCGCGGCGGGCGCGTTCATGTCCGACAATCCACGGCATGTTCGTTCACCTGCGCCTGCACACCGAGTTTTCCATCGTCGATGGCACGACACGCATCGACGAGATCGTCAGGGCGGCCGCGTCGGACGGACAGCCGGCGCTGGCGATCACGGACTGGGGCAACCTGTTTGGCGGCATCAAGTTCTACCGGACGGCCAGCGCGCGTGGGGTCAAGCCGATCCTGGGCGCCGAGGTACTGCTGGCGGGACTGGGTGACGAGCCGGCCGCCGCGCGCGTTCTGCTGCTGGTGCAGAGCCACCCGGGGTACCTGAACCTGTCACGGTTGCTGACCCGGGCGTGGACCGAGGGCGCCGTAAAAAACCAGGCCAGCGTGCAATGGGACTGGCTGCGCGCGCAGGGCGAAGGCCTGATCTTGCTGTCGGGCGCGCAGGCGGGGCCGCTCGGCGCCGCGCTGCTCCAGGGAGATGGCGAGCGCGCGCAGGAGCTGGCGCACCAGCTGGCGGCGGCGTTTCCGCGGCGCTTCTATGTGGAGCTGCAGCGCGCGGGCCGCGCCGAGGACGAAGCCCACGTGGTGGCCGCCGCCCGGCTGGCGGCCCGACTCGGACTGCCGGTGGTGGCCACGCACCCGGTGCAGTTCGCCACCGCGGACGACTACGAGGCGCACGAGGCGCGGGTGTGCATTGCCGAGGGCGAGATTCTGGGCAACCCCAGGCGCGAGCGGCGCTTCACGCACGAGCAGTATTTCAAGTCGACCGCCGAAATGGAGCGGCTGTTTGCCGACCTGCCCTCGGCACTGGCCAATGCGGTGGAGATCGCGCGCCGCTGCAGCCTGACGCTGGAGCTGGGCAAGCCGCGCCTGCCGGACTTCCCGGTGCCTGCCGGCCACACCATCGAGAGCTACTTTCGTCACGCCGCGCTCGAAGGCCTGGAGCAGCGCCTGGCGCAGCTTTGTCCCGAGGCCGCGCTGCGCGAGCAGGAACGCCCGCGCTATCTGGAGCGGCTCGAATTCGAGATCGACACGATCCTGAAGATGGGCTTTCCGGGCTACTTCCTGATCGTGGGCGACTTCATCAACTGGGCCAAGAACCATGGTTGTCCGGTGGGGCCGGGGCGCGGCTCGGGGGCGGGCTCGCTGGTGGCCTACGCGCTCAAGATCACCGATCTCGACCCGCTGCGCTACCAGTTGCTGTTCGAGCGCTTCCTGAACCCCGAACGCGTGTCGATGCCCGACTTCGACATCGACTTCTGCCAGGCCAATCGCGACCGCGTGATCGACTACGTCAAGGGCAAGTACGGCAAGGACGCGGTCAGCCAGATCGCCACCTTCGGCACGATGGCCGCGCGCGCGGCCATCCGCGACGTGGGGCGCGTGCTGGACATGAGCTACACCTTCTGCGACGGCATCAGCAAGCTCATTCCCAACAAGCCGGGCAAGCCCGTCACGCTGCAGTACCCGCCGCCGGGCCTGAGCGCGGAGGACAAGGAAAAGTACGCCATCGCCGCCGAGCCGGTGCTGGCCGCACGCATCAAGGCCGAGGAGGAGGTGCGCACGCTGGTGGAACTGGCGCAGCGCCTGGAAGGCGTGACGCGCAATGTCGGCATGCACGCCGGGGGCGTGCTGATCGCACCCGGCAAGCTGACCGACTTCGGCCCGCTGTACCAGCAGCCCGGCAGCGACGCGGCCGTGAGCCAGTACGACAAGGACGACGTGGAGGCCGTGGGCCTGGTCAAGTTCGACTTCCTGGGCCTGGCCACGCTGACCATCCTGGAGCTGGCGCGCCAGTTCATCGCAGCGCGCCATCCAGGGCAGGCCCACTTTTCGTTCGACCACATTCCGCTGGACGACGTCGCCACCTACGAGCTGTTCCAGCAGGGCCGCACCGAGGCCGTGTTCCAGTTTGAAAGCCGCGGCATGCAGGGCATGCTGCGCGACGCCAAGCCGACGCGGCTGGAAGACCTGATTGCCCTGAACGCCCTGTACCGGCCGGGCCCGATGGACCTGATTCCCAGCTTTGTCGCGCGCAAGCACGGGCGCGAGCCGGTCGAGTACCCGCACCCGCTGGTGGCCGATATCCTGTCCGAGACCTACGGCATCATGGTCTACCAGGAGCAGGTGATGCAGACCGCGCAGATCCTGGGCGGCTACTCGCTGGGCGGCGCCGACTTGCTGCGCCGCGCCATGGGCAAGAAAAAGGCCGAGGAGATGGCCAGGCATCGTGCCATCTTCCGCGCGGGCGCGGCCAGGAACGGCATCAGCGAGGCCAAGGCCGACGAAGTCTTCGACCTGATGGAGAAGTTTGCCGGCTACGGCTTCAACAAGTCGCACGCCGCCGCCTATTCGCTGCTCGCCTATCACACGGCGTGGCTGAAGGTCCACTACGCGGCCGAGTTCTACAGCGCCAACATGACGGTGGAGATGGACGACACCGACAAGCTCAAGGTGCTGTACGAGGACGCACTGCGCGAGGGCATGGTGTTCGAGCCGCCCGACATCAACCGGGGCGGCTGGCGCTTCGAGCCGGTGGGCGACAAGCTCATTCGTTACGGCCTGGGTGCCATCAAGGGCACCGGTCAGCAGGCGATCGAGGCCATTGTTGCGGCGCGTGATGGACGCGGCGATGGGCCAGCCGGCGCCGACAGCGGTCCGTTCGCCAGCCTGTTCGACTTCTGCCGTCGCGTCGATCGCACGCGCGTGAACAAGCGCACGGTCGAAGCCCTCGTACGGGCGGGGGCGTTCGATGGCATGCAGCGCAACCGCGCCGCGCTGGCCGCGTCGATCGAGCTGGCGTTCGACTTCGCCGCCGCAACCGATGCCAACCGCAACCAGGGCGGCCTGTTCGATCTGCTGGAAGATGGTCCGGGCGCCAGCAGCGAGGAGCCGGCCTTGCCCGAGATCGTGCCCTGGAGCGTGCGTGAGCGCCTGGCGTACGAGAAGACGGCGCTCGGCTTTTACCTTTCCGGACACCTGTTCGACGAGGTCCAGCGCGAGGTGCGCCAGTTCGCGCGGCGCACCCTGGCCGACGTGGGCGACAGCCGCGAGCCGCAGCTGCTGGCCGGCATCGTGGGTGATCTGCGCATCATCAACGGTCAGCGTGGCCGTCTCGCGCTGTTTCGGCTCGACGACAAGACGGCCATGCTCGACGCGCGCGCCGACGAGGCGCTGATCCAGCGCCATCGCCACCTGCTCAAGGACGACGAGCTGGTGATCGTCATGGCCCGGGTCATGCCCGACCGTTTCTCGGGCGGCTGGCAGCTCAACGTGACGCAAGTCTGGGATCTGCCCACTGCGCGCTGCCACTTCGGCAAATTCCTGCGGGTGGCGGCCGGCGCGCGCCCGCCGGACGTCAGGCGACTGCTGGCCGAGTTTCCGCCTCGGCGCGAAACCACTGAACGCGGCGAGGTGTCGTATGGTCTGCCGGTGCGCCTGCTGCTCGAACGCCGGGGCGCCGCGGGTGGGGTGCTGGCGCAACTGGAACTGGGCGAGCAGGCCTGCTTTTTCCCGAGCGATGCCGCGCTGTCGAGTTGGGTGGCGCAGGCCGACGAGGGGCGGGTGGCGGTGGTGTACGCCTGAGATGCGCCACGCACTCAGGGCCGGGGCGGTCCCCAGTCGGCCCAGGCCAGGCGCCACCACATGCCGGCCATGCTCGTGTAGCCCACGCTGGCGGCGCGGATCCGGCCGTCCGCGTCAAGCACGATGAAGGCCGGCACGGCGCCAACGCCGTAGCGCGCGGCGATCTGGCCGTGCGGATCGGCGACGGCGGTCCACGGCAACTGGCGGCGCGCCAGTTCGCGCCGTACCGCGGCGGCATCGCCAGAGCGCATGGCCACGGTCAGCACCGGCCAGTGGCTCGCGATGCGCGTCACGTTGCCCTGCTCCAGCTTGCACACGGGGCACCAGTCGGCCCAGAAATGCAGTGCCACCGGGCGGCCAGGGTGCGCCGCGCGCCATTGGGCCAGTGACCACTCGGCGCCATCGACGGCGCTTGCGGGGGGCGCGACGAACTCGGGTGCGGCGCCCGCCGGAACGTGACGGGTCTGCCACAGCGCCACGCCAAACCATGTGGCCCCGATCAGTGCCAGCGTTCCCACGGGGCCACGCGCGGCGCGCCTCAGAGTTGCGGGCCAGGTGCGCATCGCAGCGGGGTCGCCGGCATTGGCATACTGGAGGACTTTACGTCAACGCCGCCAAGCCAAGGAGACCGATCGATGAGCACCCAGACCAAGTACCTGCTGCAGGAAAGCCAGATGCCCAAGTTTTGGTACAACCTCCAGGCCGACCTGCCCAAACCGCTGCCGCCGGTCCTGCATCCGGGCACCGGGCAGCCGATCGGGCCGGACGACCTGGCGCCGCTGTTCCCGATGGCGCTGATCCTGCAGGAGGTCAGCACCGAGCGCGAGATCGAAATCCCCGAACCGGTGCGCGAGGTGCTCCGGCTGTGGCGCCCGGCGCCGCTGTTTCGGGCACACCGACTCGAGAAGGCGCTGGGAACGCCGGCCCGGATCTTCTACAAGTACGAGGGCGTCAGCCCCGCCGGCAGTCACAAGCCCAACTCGGCCATTCCGCAGGCCTTCTTCAACGCGCAGGCGGGCGTCAAGCGCCTGTCCACCGAAACCGGAGCCGGCCAGTGGGGCAGTTCGCTGGCGATGGCCGGGCAGATGTTCGGCCTGGATGTCACGGTGTATCAGGTCCGGGTGAGCTACGACCAGAAACCGTACCGCCGCGCGCTGATGGAGACCTATGGCGCGCGCTGCGTGGCCTCGCCCAGCAACGAGACCGAGTACGGCCGCACCGTGCTGGCCCAGCACCCGGACCACCCCGGCAGCCTGGGCATCGCCATCAGCGAGGCGGTGGAGGTGGCAGCCAAGAACGACGACACCAAGTACGCGCTGGGCTCGGTGCTCAACCACGTGCTGCTGCACCAGTCCATCATCGGGCTGGAGGCGATGGAGCAGATGCACATGGCCGACGCCTGGCCCGATGTGATCATCGGCTGCACCGGTGGCGGCAGCAACTTCGCGGGCCTGGCGTTCCCTTTCATCGGGCACGGCCTGCGCGGCGGTGCCAAGCCGCGCATCGTGGCGGTCGAGCCGGCCGCCTGCCCGAGCCTGACGCGCGGCAAGTACGCCTACGATTTCGGCGATACCGCGCACCTGACGCCGCTGGTCAAGATGCACACGCTGGGCAGCACCTTCACGCCGCCGGGCTTCCACGCCGGCGGCCTGCGCTACCACGGCATGGCGCCGCTGATCAGCCACTGCAAGGAGCTCGGCCTGCTGGAGGCCGTGGCCTACACGCAGAACCAGTGCTTCGAGGCCGGCGTGCAGTTTGCGCGCACCGAGGGCATCGTGCCCGCGCCCGAGGCCAACCACGCCATCCGCGGCGCCATCGAGGAGGCGCTGCGCTGCAAGCGCGAGGGCAAGGCCGAAACGATCTTGTTCAACCTCAGCGGCCACGGCCACTTCGACATGAGCGCGTATCAGGCCTACTTCTCGGGCAGCCTGAAGGACGAGCACTACGACGAAAAGGAACTGGCACAGGCACTGTCGGGCCTGCCGGCCGTGGCGGCGTGATCGCAGCGGACCGGGTGGCGCGTCGACTCAGCCGGTGGTCTGGTCGAAGATTTCGAGCAGGCGATCCAGGCCGCCCAGATCGATCGCGACCCGGGCCTGCTCGCGCACCCGGGGCTTGGCCCGGTAGGCCACCGACAGGCCGACGGCGCCCATCATCTCCAGGTCGTTGGCCCCGTCGCCCATGGCGATGACCTGGCTGGGTTCGCAGCCGATCAGGCTGCAGGTGTCCAGCACGGTCTGGCGCTTCATGCTGCCGTCCACGATGTCGCCCCAGTCCTGCGGAACGATCCGCCCCGTGAGCCTGCCGCCGGTGATTTCCAACCGGTTGCTGCGCGCGAAGTCCAGCGCCAGGCGGTCGCGCAAGCGGTCGGCGAAATAGGTGAAACCGCCGCTCACCAGCAGCACCTTCAGCCCGGCCGCCTTGCATGCCAGCACCAACTCGGCCGCACCCGGATTCAGGCGCAGCCGCGCGCGATAGACCTGCGCCAGATGCTCCTCGCCCACGCCCGCCAGCATCTCCAGCCGGCGGCGCAGGCTGTCCTTGAAATCGGTGATCTCGCCGCGCATGGCCGCTTCGGTGATGGCGGCCACCTCGGCCTTGCGACCGGCGGCGTCGGCGATCTCGTCGATGCACTCGATGTTGATCAGCGTCGAGTCCATGTCGAACGCAATCAGCCTGAAGTTGCGCAACGACAGTGGCGGATGTACCCCGCGCAGCACCAGGCCGGGACTCATCTCATGGGGGGGGCCGAGATCGAGAGCGGCGTTCATTCGCTATGACAATAGGAGCTGGTTGGGCAGATCAGACAAGCGCTGAAGGCGAAAACGGCACCATTTTACCGATCGATCCCGCGCGCGAAGCCGAACAGCTCGTCCGCCCTGCGCGTCTCGGGCAGCACGTAGACCACGCCGGTCGCGCGCCGAAACAGCGGTTCGATGAAGCGCCCGTAAAAGCCCGGTGGCACGTTGATGCAGCCGAACGAGATGCGCTTGTCGGCTGCGCCCGGCGTGTGCAGCCGCTCGGGTCGCCGCTCGCCCGGCACGTCGCGTACGCGGTGCATCGACAGCGCCGCGTCGTAGTCGAGCCAGACGATGCGTTCGCCCTGCATGTTGCGGCCGGCCTCGGTCACGTAGCGGCCCGCCGCGGTGATCTTCTCGTGCGGCAGCACGCTGGAGAGCGGGCGCGTGCCAATGTCCGGCGGTGCCTCGTCCCCCACGGCCTGGCCGACCAGCACCGCGCTTTGTCCCAGCAGCTGGCCGTGGGCGTCGAACACCCGCAGCGTGGCCGTACGTTTGTCGACCACGGCGAACGCCCGCCCGCCGGCATCGTCGGCGCGCACCACGGCCTCGGCGAAGCGCAGCGCCGCGGTGTCGTCGAAGGCTCGCACTGGCAACGCGGCGAGCGCCAGCACGATCAGGGCAGCGTGGACAGGAAGGCGGCACATAGCATTTCCATCCCGATCCGATCCTCGTCGTCGAACCGCGCCAGCCGATGGCTGTCGGCATCCCACACGCCCAGCAGCGTGCCGTCGGCGCGGGCCAGCGGCACGACGATTTCGGACTGCGCAGCGCCGTCGCAGTAGATGTGGTCGGGAAACACCGAGACGTCGGGCACCAACTGCGTCTGGCGCGACAGCGCCGCGGCGCCGCAGACGCCGCGGCCGCGGGCAATGCGCACGCAGGCTGGCTTGCCCTGGAACGGACCGACCACCAGGTCATCAGCCTCGACGAAGTAGAAGCCGCACCAGCTGATGTCGGGTAGCGCGTGGAACACGAGCGCACTGAAATTGGCGGCGTTCGCGATGAGGTTGCGCTCGCCGTGCAGCAGAGCGCGCATCTGGCTGGCCAGTTCGCGGTACAGCGCGGGTTTGTCGGGGGCAGTGATGGGTGTGGCGTCGAACATGGCGGATGGGATGGCGGGTGATCAGACCGGCGACAGATCCCTGGCGGCGCTGACTGTCGTCACCGGCTGCCCCAGGCTGCGCAGCACGTCGCGCACCAGCTGCGCGCGCTCGCGCGGCTCGGGCAGAGCGCGCTCGATGCGCAGCTTGTCGTTGCCGGCCAGCTTGATGGCGCGGTTCTTCTGGATCAGGTGGATGATGGCCATCGGGTCGATGGGCGGGTTGGGCTTGAAGTGGATGCTGATGGCGCCGGGCGCGGCGTCGACCTTGGTGACGCCGTAGGGCGTGCTGGCCACGCGCAGGCGGTGCACGTCGATCAGCGTCTGCACCTGCGGCGGCAGCTTGCCGAAGCGGTCGACGATTTCTTCGACCAGGGTGTCGATTTGCTCGTTGGTCTTGGCCGTGGCCAGCTTCTTGTAAAACGACAGGCGCAGGTGCACGTCGCCGCAGTAGTCATTGGGCAGCAGGGCGGGGGCGTGCAGGTTGATGTCGGTGGCCGCCTGCATGGGCGCCAGCAGGTCGGGCTCGCGGCCGGCCTTGAGGCTGCGCACGGCCTCGGCCAGCATCTCGTTGTAGAGCTGAAAGCCGATCTCCATCATGTTGCCGCTCTGGCTTTCGCCCAGCACCTCGCCGGCGCCGCGGATTTCCAGGTCGTGCATGGCCAGGTAAAAGCCGCTGCCCAGCTCTTCCATCTGCTGGATGGCGTCCAGTCGCTGCTCCGCCTGCTTGCTCAGGCCCTGCACGTCGGGCACCATCAGGTAGGCATAGGCCTGGTGGTGGCTGCGGCCCACGCGCCCGCGCAGCTGGTGCAGCTGCGCCAGGCCGAACTTGTCGGCGCGGCTGATGACGATGGTGTTGGCCGTGGGCACGTCGATGCCGGTCTCGATGATGGTCGAGCACAGCAGCACGTTGAAGCGCTGCGCCACGAAGTCGCGCATGACGTGCTCCAGCTGCCGCTCGGGCATCTGGCCGTGGGCGATGGCGATGCGCGCCTCGGGCAGGATTTTTTCCAGCGCCTCGCGCCGGTTCTCGATGGTTTCGACCTCGTTGTGCAAAAAATAGACCTGCCCGCCGCGCTTGAGTTCGCGCAGCACGGCCTCGCGGATCACGCCTTGACCTTCGGTACGCACGAAGGTCTTGATGGCCAGCCGCCGCTCGGGTGCGGTGGCGATCACGCTCAGGTCGCGCAGCCCCTCCAGCGCCATGCCCATGGTGCGCGGGATGGGGGTGGCCGTCAGCGTCAGCACGTCCACCTCGGCGCGCAGCGCCTTGATCTGCTCCTTGTGGCGCACGCCGAAGCGGTGTTCCTCGTCGATGATGAGCAGGCCCAGGTTCCTGAAGCGCGTCTTTTCGGACAGCAGCTTGTGCGTGCCGACCACGATGTCCACGCTGCCATCCTGCAGGCCCTTCAAGGCCGCGGTGGTTTCCTTGCCCGAGGCGAAACGACTGATCTGCGCCAGCTTGACGGGCCAGCGCGCAAAGCGGTCTTGCAGCGTCTGGTAATGCTGCTCGGCCAGCAGGGTGGTGGGGGCCAGCAGGGCCACCTGCTTGCCGCCGGTCACAGCCACGAAGGCCGCGCGCAGGGCGACTTCGGTCTTGCCGAAACCCACGTCGCCGCACACCAGCCGGTCCATGGGCTGCGGGCTGATCATGTCCTGGATGACGGCGTGGATGGCGGCGCTCTGGTCGGCCGTTTCCTCGAAACCGAAATCGGCCGCGAACTGCTCGTAGTCGTTGGGTGAATAGCGAAACGCGTGGCCCTGGCGCGCGGCGCGCCGGGCATGGATGTTGAGCAGTTCGGCCGCGGTGTCGCGCACTTGGCTTGCCGCTTTGCGCTTGGCCTTTTCCCACTGGCCGCTGCCCAGCTTGTGCAGCGGCGCTTCGTCGGCGCTCACGCCGGTGTAGCGGCCGATCAGGTGCAGCTGCGACACGGGCACGTACAGCACCGCGCCGGCCGCGTACTCCAGGTGCAGAAATTCCTGCGGCGCGGCGCTGCCGTCGGGGTTGGTGGCGCCCATGTCCAGGTTGACCAGGCCCCGATAGCGGCCAATGCCGTGCTGGGCGTGAACGACCGGGTCGCCCACCTTCAGCTCCGACAGGTCCT
>CAZGOL010000047.1:0-16482 GCA_964527755.1 uncultured Ottowia sp. | reverse complement strand
CGCGCAGCACCTGCTCCCAGGTGCCGAGCTGGAACGACACGTGGTGCAGCTTGTCCTTCTCGCCGTGGCGCACGATGGCGATGTCATGCGCCTTGGCGCTGCAGGTGAGCCACACGGCCAGGTCGTTCTTGCCGTCTTCCAGCTTCACGCGCTCGACCAGGGTGAAGCCCAGCACGTTGACGAAAAGCTCGCGCGCGCCGTCGATGTCGTCGCCGTAGATCAGGCAATGGTCCAGGCGAATCGGCGTGATTCCGGGCTGGTCCAGCACGTCCATGTCGGGGTTGACCGTGCCCACCGCACTGCCGACGTCCGTCTTGTCGGCGTACAGCTCGATGGTGTGGCCGGTGGGGATCTTGAAGCGCACGCGCTCGCCGGTTTCCAGCAGATCGCCGGCGGGCATGCGCTCGGTCTTCACGCCGTAGGCCTGCAGCTTCTTGTCGAAGTCTTCCAGCGTGGCCTTGTCCAGCACCTTGAAGCCGAAGAAGTCCATGCCGGCGCGATCGGCCTGGCGCAGGATGACGCTGTTGTGGTCGCGCTCGGCGCGGGTCTTGAAGTAGGCGCGGCCCTGCTTGTCGCGGCCCTGGTACTTCAGGCCCATGACGTTGGTGTACCACTTGACGGATTCTTCGAGGTCCAGCACGCGGATTTGGGCGTGGCCCGGACGCAAAACGCCAGTCATTGCCATGAGGGGTCTCCTTTACGGTTTCAGGTTGGTTGAACGGGATCGAGAGTATCCGCCGGCTGCAACTGCCGACAAACGTTAGTCTTCATCTTGCCCAGCACGCGGATGTGCATGTCGCTGGTCGGCTGAATACGGCACGAAAGCACGTACCCTGCCGCTTCTTCAGCTTCACTCACGTGTGCACGGCTCATCACGCGCTTGGTATAGGCGCCATCGACCACCTGCACCTTGCACACGCCGCAGCCGCCACTTCTGCAGCCCACGGGGATGCCCTTCTTGCCCAGGGCTTCCATGCCCTGAAGCACCGACCGGTAATCCACGCAGCGATAGCTTTCGCCGGTGTCGTCGATGGTGATGGTGTAGTGGTTGGGCACGGCGGAATTCAGATCTTGCGGAACAGCGGACTGCGCACCTGCTGCGCGTCGGCCGCCGAGATGAACTTCTCGGTGTAGATGTCGCGCTCGAACAGCCGTCCCTGCATCAGCGTGCTGATGCAGGCATCGATCATCAGCGGCGGGCCGCACAGATAGGCCTTGTGGCCACGAAAATCGTTGTTGAAATACGCCTTGGCCGCATCGTGGACAAAACCGCGTGCGCCAGTCCAGTCGCTGCCGTCCGGCTCGTCCGACAGCGCCGGAACGTAAGTGAAGTTCGGGTGCTCGGTCGCAAGGCGAACGAACTGGTCGTGGTGGTAGAGCTCGCTTCGGTTGCGCGCGCCGTTGACCAGCACGATCGACTTGTCGCAACCGGCAGCGAGCAGATCCAGGATCATCGAGCAGGGGCTCGACAGGCCGGAGCCACCGGCCAGGAACAGGTAGGCCAGGTTTTCCTTGCGGTGCGCCGACTCGCGCACGAAGAAGCGTCCGTAAGGCCCCGACAACTTGACGTGCTCGCCGGTCTGGAGGTGGTCGTGCACCCAGCCGGTCCCCTTGCCTCCCGGCACGTGGCGAATGTTCAGCTCGATCTCGTCCGCCTGCGACGGTCCACTGGCGATCGAGAATGCGCGCGCCGCCGGCTCGCCAGGAATGTTCAGGCGAATGTACTGGCCGGCCTGGAAATCCATCGGCTCATCGAGCTTGATCCATACGCCCTTGATCGTGGGCGTGAGATTCTCGATGCGCGTGACGATGCCGGCGTAGTCGTGCACGAGCAGGTTGCGCGCGTCGGGCTCTTCCTCAATCTCGGCCTCGATCGTCACGTCGGATTCGAGTGTCGCGCAGCAGGCCAGGGCCTTGCCCTCGTCTCGCTCATAGTCCATCAAGGCGAAATTGCTGGCCGCGCCGTGGTCGATTTCGCCATCGGCGACCTGCACCTTGCAGGTCGCGCACAGCCCGTGGCAGCAGGCGTGCGGCAGGTAGATGCCGGCACGCAGCGCCGCGTCGAGGATGGTCTGACCGTCCTCGACCTCCAGCGTATGGCCGAGTGGTTCGATGGTCAGTTGGTAGCCCATATCACGAACTCTATTGCGACTGATTTCAGAGCACCCAGCGCCTGTGGACCATGCGCCGGTGCTCGCTTTACTGCGAAACGACGTTCCTCAGAAGCAGGAACCGCTCAGTCCGGTGAGGCCCGGCGTGCGAAACCGGATCACATCCTTGTGGCCCAGGCCATTTTCGGCCAGGCTCTTGTTCATGTCGGGCTTGAAGGATTTACCCGACTTGAACCACTCGGCTTTGCTCCAGTCGACCTTGGCGAAGTCGGGGTGCGCGCCGAAGATGCCGGGGAACGCGCCGTTGCACAGGTCACCGAACTTCATGGTTGGTGGAAACGGCACCGCGAACGGGGCGCAGAACATCTTGTGGTCTTCCCAACCCACGAACAGCAGCGGCGCGGGGAACTTGTCCACGCTGTCCTTGGGCGGGAAATCGTACTTGCCGATGGCAGCGACGGTCATGTCGTGTCTCCTTGGTTGCAGTGGTGATCAGTTGCTCGTCGACTGCGCGCGCCACGCTTCGAAGTTTTTCTTGTCGGGCGAATCGGCGTAGTCCAGGTTGTCCTGGCCCCAGGTCATCTTGTACCAGCGCAGCACCTCGCCCAGCGGATTGAAGTCCGGTTTGGTCGGGTCGGCGTCGGGGCAGAAGCAGTTGCCTTGATAGATCTGTTGCACCGGCAACCAGCTTTGGGAGAACTTCTCGGGCTGCTGATCAAACACGTGCTTGCAGCCGTCCGAGCAGAAGTGGTACTTCTGGCCGCGCCAGTCGCTCTCGCGGTAGGCGATCTTGGTGGGATCGTCGGGTTCCGTGAAGAACATCGGGATCTGGCAGGTCTGGCACAGCATGGGCAGCGTGGCGTTGTAAAAGCGCCGACCCTCCTTTTGCTCCTTGTTGTAGTGTTCCCACAGCGGGCGGTAGTACTTGTCGAAGGTGTCGGGGTACTTGCTTGAGAGCCACTTCATGTCGGACTCGCTCGGCGCCCAGGTGTGGAAAGGTGCGGCGGCGCCGTAGTTGTAGAACACGTTCCATGCCTGGTGGCTGAGGTGATCCTTTTCCTTGCAGGCCTGCTCCCAACCCATCGGCGGGCGGATGCCGTAGCGCGCCAGGTCGGCAAACAGGGCGCCGCCGTTTTGCTCGCCGTAGATCTCCCAGGCTTCCTTCCAGCTCATCACGCGCTTGGGCAGCATGTAGTCCATCATCATGGCCACGAGGGTCAGTACGCGGTAGCCGCGCCAGAACCACTTGTCGATCCAGCCCTGGATGATGGGCAGGTTGGCCGGGTCCTGCTCGAGCATGAACTTGATGACTTCCAGGCCCAGCGTCATGTGGCGCGCCTCGTCGGACTGCGCCGAGAAGCCGAAGGCCATGGCGCCCATGTCGCCGTTGTAGGCCGCGCCCGAGATGAAAGGCACGAACAACAGGTTGGTCAGCACGTATTCGAACGCGAAGCTGATGGCGACGATGAATTCGAACGGCCCGGCGCTGACAGCGTCGTCGAAGAACGACTTGGGCACCGACAGGTACCACACGCGATCATGCTGGTGGCGCCAGTTCTGGAAGCCGTTGTAGTGCTTGTTGTAGTTGGACAGCGCGTGCAGCTGCGTCTGCGCGTGGCGAATCTCGTCCAGGCTCTGCATCTGGCACGCCACCTTGGGGCCGGCGCCCTGCAGTTGGCGGCCCAGGTGGGCAAAACCCCGGTGCGCCATGTACTCCAGCGGCGTCACGCCGGTGAGGAACAGCTTCAGCGTGTTGATGTAGCGCGCATCGGTCACGCCCAGGTGGCCGTTGTTCTGCGTGAACGCGTCGATGATGGCGTAGAGCTTGCGTTCCTTCTCGCCCTGGTACTTCCAGTAGGCGTCCATCGTCATGCGGAACGGATCCTCGAACTTGTCCCAGTCGTGGATCTTGATGCCCTCGTATTCGGCGTACGGGAACACGTCGCGCACGGCCTGGTAGGTGGGGCTCCAGTCCAGATCGCGCGTCATCAGGTTGTAGCGCTCCTTGAGGCCCAGCTTTTGCTTGACTTTCATGTCCATGGTGTCTGTCTCCTTGGTTCCTTGGATGGCCTCACTGGCCCCAGCTCAGGGTGAATTCGTCTTCGGTCTCGTCGATGTTGCCGGTCAGCGTGATCAGGTTGACGTGGATCTCCTGCAGATCGAAATCGCGCCCGATTTCCTGCTCGACGGTGCTCTTGCGGATCACCAGGCGATGCGGCACGTCGATCTTGACCATGGCAGGTTGCTCGTTGAGCACCGCCTGCGGGTTGTCGGCCATGATGGCGTCGACGATGGCGCGCGTTTCCTCGTTGCGCTGGAACGCGATGAATACGTTGGACATTGGTTGGCTCTCCTTGATCGATGGGTGCGCCGACGGCTCAGGGCGTCAGGCCGGCCTTGGACACGCGGGTGTCGACCGCGACTAGCGAGCGCTCCAGCGCGTGCACGCCCTCGGCGCCCAGCGCCAGTTGCGCGATCGGTTCGAGCGCCACGCGCACGCGTTCGCGCCAGTGGCCGTACCACTGATTCAGCAGTGCCTTGTTCTCCGCGCTCTCCGCAGCCGCGACCTTGACTACCGAGTCGACCCACTTGCAGGCGTCGGGGAACCACTCGGCCTGAAAGCGCGTGAGCATCGACACCGTGGGGCCGGCACGTTCGCTCAAGGCGGCGTCCACTTCCTTGTAGGCCAGGCCAAACAGCACGCCGTCGAGCGCCACGTTCTGCGCGACGAACAATTCGAACCAGTCCTTGACGACCCAGGTGTCCTCCACCAGCTTGCGCAGCGGCTGCCACGCCGGGGCGTTCAGCCAGGCATGCTTGCCGGCTTCCAGATCGCTCTGGTGTCCCAGCAGCAGGCCCAGGCGCGTGAGGTACTGGGCGATGCCGAGCTGGTCCATGCCCGCGTACAGGCACGGCTGCGTAATGGCGGTGCCGAAGCCGTAGGCGCACTGGTACGAGCCGTTCATGTTGGCACCCCAGGCGACATGGCGCAGCGGCACGTAGAAGTCCATCGCCGTGCGACGGGCCGCCTCGTCGTAGCGCTGGGCGAGGCCGCGCGTCTCAACGAAGTCGAAGTCGGCCTCGGCCGTCTCCTGCATGCGCGCACGGGCCATGGTGTAGGTACCGTAATAAAGCTGGCGCGGATCCTTCAGGGCATACCAGTCCTTCATGACGATCCTGGTGCGCCGCGCGTCGAACAGTTCGTGCTCCGGATCCCAGGTCGGGCGGTAATGAAAGTTGGCCTGAGCCTGTACGTCCATCGTCGCCTCGAGGTAGCGCGATGCCGGCTTGTCGGCGCCCATTCGCTCGGCGATGTTGTTGTAGGTCTGCCGCAGCGGGGTGATGCTGACGGTGCGCAAGTCGATTTGCATGGGATTTGTCTCCTTTGGATGGATTGCTTGCAACAGGGGGATGAAAAAACGTCAGGGGTCGTCGCGGAAATGCCGGTCGCGCGCCGTCCGCAGGCTCCAGTCCCACTCATGCTCGTCGCTGTTGGCCTGGGCATCGGGCAGTGCACCGTGTGTGGGCGCCACCCCCTGGTCATGACAGAACTGCTCGAACTCGGCACGAGGCAAGACCATTTCGACGAACAACTGTGGCTCGCCGACGGCAAACTCGAACTCGACCATGCCGCTGGCGTGCTCCTGCACGATGCGGATGAAGCGCCGATCGACGTCGAATTGGTCTTCGGGGTTGGGGGTTGCGGTGGCCATGCCCTGTTCATGCACGGGACATGCCAACGATGGTGGAAACACGGAAATTATCGATAATTTAAGGGTATCTCCCTATCAATTGATCGCCGATCACCCGTTGAGGCCGTGTCGACCATGGCCATTGCGCTCGCGATCTTGCGGACTTACGTGATCTTTTGCACAATAGATCACATGGATATTTGATCAAATCATCCATTTGATCAAATCAGGACAGTTGTTGCGCAGCACCATTTATCGATAAACCATGCCGGAACTGCATCGATTGCCATCCGACGCCGACCTGCGTCGCCAAGTCCAGTTTTCGTCCGCCGATGGGCGAATCTGGCTGGCTGGCCAACGCATGGTGCTGATGCATGCAGCATCACTGGGGACGCTGCGCGGCGAACTCATGCGCGCCATTGGGCCCGCCGCAGCCCGGCGTTTGCTGTTGCGCGTGGGCTATGCATCGGGCGAGCGAGACGCTGCACAGGCACGCCAATTGCGCCCGGGCACCGACGCGTTCACGATGTTCGCCGTGGGCCCGCAACTGCACATGCTGGAAGGGGCGGTCCAGGTGACGCCGGAACACCTCGAACTGGACCCGACCCAGGGTCGGTTTCACGGCATCTTTCGCTGGGACCATTCGTGGGAGGTCGAAACCCATGTGCGCCACTTCGGCCTCCAGCGCGAGCCGCTGTGCTGGACGCTGCTGGGATATGCCTCAGGCTACACCAGCGGGTTCATGGGGTTTCCCGTGCTCTACAAGGAAACCGTCTGTGCGGGCTGCGGCGATGCGCACTGCCGCATTGAAGGACGGCCCCTGGCCGACTGGCCCGATGGCGACGAACTGGCGCGTGATTACGCACCGGACACACCCACGGGGGCAGGCGAAATACGAACCACGCCCGCCTGGCCAGGTCCCCTGCACCAGGAAGACCGGCCCGAGGCCACGGCCGATGCGCTGGGGCCCCTGATCGGCCGCGCGAGCGGCTTTCTGGCGGCCACCGGGTTGTTGCACAAGGCAGCGGCGACGCAGGTGACGGTGCTGCTGACCGGCGAGACCGGTACCGGCAAGGAGCGTTTCGCACGTGCCCTGCACGCGCTGAGCCCGCGCGCGGCCAAGCCGTTTGTGGCGGTCAACTGCGCCGCGCTGCCGGGCGAATTGATCGAGTCCGAACTGTTTGGCACCGAGAAGGGGGCGTACACCGGCGCCGACGTCGCGCGCGCCGGCCGCTTCGAGCGCGCCAACGGCGGCACGCTGTTCCTGGACGAGTTGGGCGAGTTGTCGCTACCGGCGCAGGCCAAGCTGCTGCGCGTGCTGCAGGACGGTCAGGTGGAGCGCCTGGGTTCATCGCAGGCGCGCCAGGTCAACGTGAGGCTGGTGGCGGCCACGCACGTCGACCTCGCCGAGGCGGTGCGCGCCGGGCGCTTTCGGCAAGACCTGTACTACCGCGTCAACGTCTATCCCATCCGGATCCCGCCCCTGCGCGAACGGATCGACGACATCGAGCCGTTGGCGCAACACCTGCTGGAGCGCTTCACCACCTTGCACGACAAACACGTGGCCGGCTTCACCGACCGCGCGCTCGACGCGTTGCGTCGCCACGGCTGGCCCGGCAACGTGCGGGAGATGGAAAACCTGATCGAACGCGGGGTGATCCTGGCACCCACCGGCCAGCCAATGGGCGCCGAACACCTGTTTCCGGATCACGCCAGTGGGCCCGGCACGCCGCCGGCGCACACGCTGGAGGCCTCGGGCCGGCTGCGTGAAGCGCCACCGCCGGCCACCGGCGAGAGCACCCACGTCGACCGGCTGCTGGCCGACAAGCTGGATCTGGCCGCGCTCGAGTCGGCACTGATCGAAGAAGCGGTGGCGCGCAGCCGGGGCAACTTGGCGGCGGCCGCTCGCCTGCTGGGCCTGACGCGCCCGCAGCTCAGCTACCGACTGGGCAAAATCCGAGGAGCCACGCGCTGAACCCCATGGCCAAACGAGCCGCCCTGCCCCCCTACGACGCCCCCGCGTCGGCCTCGCGCACGCTCATCGAGCGCGCCTACGCGCAGTTGCGCGACGACATCATGAGCGGTCAACTTGCGCCCGACGAAAAGTTGCGCGTGGAACACCTCAAGACGCGTTACGACGTGAGCGGCAGCACGCTGCGCGAAGCGCTCACCCGCCTCGTGAACGATGCCCTGGTGCTGACCGAAGGCCAGCGCGGCTTTCGGGTCGCGCCGATCGCTGCCGATGACCTGATGGACATCACCAACTTGCGTGTGCACATCGAAATCGACGCGCTGCGCCGGTCAATGCGCCACGGAGGTGCGCTCTGGCGCACGCAACTCGAGGTGGCCTACGCCGAGTTGTCGCAACTGGAGCAACCGCTGCGCCCGGGCCAGGCACGCCCTTGGGAGCAGCTCAACATCGCGTTCCACGAGGCGCTGCTCGCGGGCCACGATTCACCCTGGACGCTGCGCCTGCTGCGCACGCTGGCGCGCCAGAGCGAACGCTACCGCCGATACGCCATCAACCTGCCGGCCAGTCGCCGCGACGTGCACGCCGAGCACCGCGAGATCTTCGAGAGCACCATCGCCGGTAACGAACTGCGCGCCGCGCTGGCGCTGGAAGCGCACATTCGCGCCACGGCCGAATTGGTATCGCGAGCGCTGAGCGCGCCGCCAGCGCCGCCGACCGCGGCCACCACGACCAATGACGAGCCGGAAGCCCTGACCCCGTGGTGGCTGCCTGTCAAGTCGCCCGCGCCACCGTCCGCCACGGGGGCGCCCGATGACCCGCCGCGGCAATCGAGCGTCGACTGACGATCACGCCGACAGCCGGCGTTCGATCCGTCCAACGGGGCTGTGCACTTCGCCGCGGTCCGGCCGGAGTCGGCTCACGCATTGCGCAGGTCGATTCCCCAGCGTGCCAGCGCCGCGTCGTCGCTCACGCGTGCGTCGACCCAGCGCGCGCCTTCGGGCGTGGCCTCTTTTTTCCAGAACGGCGCCTGCGTCTTCAGATAATCCATCAAGAACTCGCAGGCCTGAAAACTCTCGCGGCGGTTCATCGAAGTCACCGCCACCAACACGATCTGATCGAGCGGTCGCAGCCGGCCGACGCGGTGCACCACCCGGGCGTCCAAGATGGCAAAACGCGCATGGGCTTCATCGATCATGGCCTCGATCGCCTTCTCGGTCATGCCGGGATAGTGCTCGAGCTCGACCGCGCTCACGCTGCCCGCGGCCGCCGCGGCATGGCGGTCGCGCACGGTGCCGACGAAGCTGCACACCGCGCCCACGCGCGCGTCGCCCAGGCGCAGCGCCGCAACCTCGGCGGTCAGATCGAACTCCTCCCGCTGGATGCGAACGCGCACCGGTTGCCCTGCCATCGCGCGTCCTAGCCGCCCGTGACCGGCGGAAAGAACGCCACCTCGGCGTCGGCCACCAAAGGCGCTTCGTCGGCAGCCATCACCTGGTTCAGTGCCATGCGCACGGCACGCCCGGGCGCCAGCACATCGGCGTAGGCACCACCTCGCGCAGCCAGTTCACGCCGCAGCGCGCCCAAGGTGGTCGCCTGTGTGCTGACCGCCTCCGAGCCCTTGCCCAGCGCCTCGCGCAGCGAGGCGAAATAGCGCACCGTGACCTGCACCGTCATGCCAGCAGCTCCGTCATGGGGAGAAAGCGTACCGTGTCGCCGGCGGCGATGGTGTCGCCGGCCGCGTGATCGACCAGGCCATCGGCCCAGTGCATCGACGTGAGCACGCCCGAACTCTGGTTGCCGTACAGGTCCAACCCACCTCGCGCGTTGCACCGCACGCGCAGGAACTCGCGCCGCCGGTCAATCCGCGGCAGGGCAAAGTCGGCGCGCATGGGCACTGCGGGCAACTCCAAGCGCGTGGCTCCCTGCAACTTGAGCAGGAACGGTCGCACCAGCAGCACGAAGGTGACGAAGCTGGATACCGGGTTGCCCGGCAGCCCGATGAAGTGCGCCGCACCCTCTCCATCGCGCGCCACGTGCCCATGCGCGAACGGCTTGCCTGGCTTGATGGCGATCTGCCACAAATCGAGTGCACCCAGCCGCTGCACGGCGGGCTTGACGTGGTCTTCCTCACCGACCGAAACCCCGCCGCTGGTGAGGATCACGTCGTTGTCGGCCGCCGCGGCGTGCAGTGCCTCCACGGTCGCCTCCAGACTGTCGGGCACGATGCCCAGATCGTTCACGCGACAACCCAGGCGCGCGAGCAGCGCCCTCAGGAAGAAGCGGTTGCTGTTGTAGATGGCCCCCGGTTTCATCGCCTCGGGTGGGACGCTGCCGGGGGTGACCAGTTCGTCCCCGGTCGAGAACAACGCCACCCGCGGCGCGCGCGATACCGTCAGGCGGTCCAGCCCGATTCCAGCTGCCAGGCCAAGTTCGGCCGGCGTCAAGCGCTCTCCTTTCGAAAGCACCACGCTGCCGTGCGCCACGTCCTCACCGGCGCGCCGTATGGCCTGGCCGGGTGTCGGCACGGTGCGAAGGCGCACGCGAGCGCCGCCCTCCAGCGTTTCGGTGTCCTCCTGCATCACGACGGCGTCGGCACCGGCGGGTATCGGCGCGCCGGTGAAGATCCGCGCCGCCGTCCCAGCCACCAGGGGCTGGCCGACGCTGCCGGCCGCGATGCGCTGCGCCACCGGCAGCTCGGTGCCACCCGTCCGGCAGTCGGCGACGCGCACGGCGTAGCCGTCCATCGCGCTGTTGTCCAGAGGCGGGACGGTGAGCCGCGCGACGACGTCTTCGGCCAGCACACGACCATCGGCCTCGAAGGTCGAGACCGTCTCGACGTCCGGCGTGGCTCGGGCGTGTGACAGCACGCGCCCGAGCGCTTCGTCGAGCGACATCAGCGGCGCGCGACCGCCGGGACGGGCGATTGGATCGAGAGCGGGGGTGTTCATGCGATGGTGTTGCGGTGCGGAGTGGCAGGCACGTCCGATCTTATCGATGCGGGCGGCAACCTGCCGATGGCCGCCAACCCACCCTTACCGCACCAGCGGCGAGCGACGTCCGGGGTCATAGTCGAAGCGCACACCCTGCGCGAGCAGCCAGTCGGCCAGTGCGGGCGCATCGTTCAGGTCGAACACGGGGCGGCTGGTTGGCTCGGGCAGGCGCGTTGCATCGTCGGTGGCGATGGCAACGATGAAGTCGTCCTGCGGATAGCGCGCCAGATGGCCCGCATCGGCGCGCCAGACCTCGATCTTGGGAACATCACTCTCGCGGAATCCCTCCACCAGCACCCAGTCCACGTCGTCCTGAAGCTCGGCGATCAGCTCGTGCACGGACAGCTCGCGCTCACGCTCGAACTCGCGCACCAGCGCCAGGCGGTGGCGCGAGGCGATCACCACCTCGAAGGCGCCCGCCTCGCGGTGGCGATGCGAATCCTTGCCCGGGTGATCGATGTCGAAGCGATGGTGCGCGTGCTTGACCACCGACACGCGCAGCCCGCGTGCCTTCAGCAGCGCGATGAGCCGTTCGATCAGCGTCGTCTTGCCCGCACCGGAGTAACCCGCCAACGCCACCACATTCATCGCGATGCGCTCCTGGCACTATCAACACGATAGCTGCCATGGCTTGTACAGCAAGAGATCCGGGTTGATTTCATTCGCATTCTTGCGCGATCAGGCGCTTGACTGGCTCGACCTCGGCGGGCAGCACGCGCACGCGACGTGGCAGCTCCTCGATGCCGTCGAACGCGGCCGGACGCTCGGGCGCGCGGCCGAGTGCCTCCTGGATGGTGGCGGCGAACTTGATGGGCAGCGCGGTTTCCAGTGCAATCATCGGCACGCCGGACCGTCGATGCTCGCGCGCGACCTTCACCGCGTCGGCGGTGTGGGGATCGACGGTGACTCCGCACTGCCCATGCACGGCGCGGATGGTGGCCAGCCGATCGACGTGGGTGCTCCGGCCGCTGACGAAACCAAAGCGATCGCGCGCCTGCCTGAATGCGCTGTCGCCACTCAGATCGAACCGCCCCTGCTGGCGCAGGGCATCGTCGAACAGCGCCTTCACGCGCGCGCCGTCGCGCCCCAGCAGGTCGAACACGAAGCGCTCGAAATTGCTGGCCTTGCTGATGTCCATGCTGGGGCTTGAGGTCTCGTGCGTGTCGCTGCTCGCGCGCACGCGGTACACGCCGGTGCGGAAGAACTCGTCGAGCACGTCGTTTTCGTTGGTGGCCACCACCAGCTGCCCGATCGGCAGGCCCATCTGGCGCGCCACATGGCCGGCACAGACGTTGCCGAAGTTGCCGCTGGGGACGGTGAAATCGACGTGCTCGTCGTTGGAGCGCGTTGCGCTGAAGCAGCCGGCAAAGTAGTACACCACTTGCGCCAAGAGGCGCGCCCAGTTGATCGAGTTGACGGTGCCGATGCGGTACTTGCGCTTGAAGGCCAGATCGTTGCTCACGGCCTTGACGATGTCCTGGCAGTCGTCGAACACGCCTTCGATGGCGATGTTGTGGATATTGGCATCCTGCAGGCTGAACATCTGCGCCTGCTGAAACGCGCTCATGCGCCCGTGGGGGCTGAGCATGAACACGCGGATGCCCTGCTTGCCGCGCATGGCGTACTCGGCCGCGCTGCCGGTGTCGCCGCTGGTGGCGCCCAGGATGTTGAGCTGCTCGCCGCGCCGCGCCAGCTCGTACTCGAACAGGTGGCCCAGCAGCTGCATCGCCATGTCCTTGAAGGCCAGCGTGGGGCCGTTGGACAGGGCTTGCAGATAAAAACCATCGCCCAAGGGCTTGAGCGGAGTGATGGCCGGCGTGCCGAACACGGCGGCGGTGTAGGTCTTCTCGCAGATCGCCTTCAGGTCAGCCGCAGGGATGTCGTCGATGTAGAGGCTGAGGATCTCGAAGGCCAGCGCGGCATAGCCTTGGCTTGCATGCACTTGGCGCAGGCGCTGCAATTGGGCGACGTCGATCTGCGGATAGCGCTCGGGCAGGTACAGCCCGCCATCGGGCGCCAGGCCTTCCAGCAGGATGTCGCAAAAACGGCGCAGCGTGGCGTCGCCACGGGTGGACAGGTAGTTCATCGGATCCGGCTACGGGTGTCGCGCCGCTCAGTTGAGTTCTTCCTTGCGGATGCGCACGATCGGCGCCAGCACGCTGGGCAGCGCCTGCAATTGCGCCAGCGCGGCGTTCATGTCGCCCTCGCGCGCTTCGTGGGTGAGGATGATCAGGTCGGTCTGGGTGCTGCCTTCGCCGCCCACCTCGTCGGCCTCGCGCTGCAAGAGCGCGTCGATGCTGATGCCGGCCTGCGCCACGATGGTGGCCACGCGCGCCAGCACGCCGGCTTCGTCGGCCACGCGCAGGCGCAGGTAGTAGCTGGTGATGACCTCTTCCATCGGCAGCACGCTCACGTCGCGCACCGCGTCGGGCTGGAACGCGAGATGGGGCACGCGATGCTCGGGGTCGCTGGTGGCCAGGCGTGCCACATCGACGAGGTCGGCGATCACGGCGCTGGCGGTGGGCTCGGCGCCTGCGCCCTTGCCGTAGTACAGCGTGGCCCCCACCGCGTCCCCCTGTACCAGCACCGCGTTCATGGCGCCTTCCACGTTCGCGATCAGCCGGCGCGCCGGCACCAGCGTGGGGTGCACGCGCAGCTCCACCCCCTCGCCTTCACGACGTTTGGTGAAGCCCAGCAGCTTGATGCGGTAGCCCAGCTGCTCGGCGTACTTGATGTCGGTGGCCGCCAGCTGGGTGATGCCTTCGACGTGGGCCTTGTCGAATTGCACCGGAATGCCGAAGGCGATGGCGCTCATGATGGTGGCCTTGTGCGCGGCGTCCACGCCCTCGATGTCGAAGGTGGGGTCAGCCTCGGCGTAGCCCAAGGCCTGCGCGTCCTTGAGCGCGGCGGCAAAGTCCAGGCCCTTGTCGCGCATCTCCGAGAGGATGAAGTTGGTGGTGCCGTTGATGATGCCGGCGATCCACTGGATGCGGTTGGCCGTCAGGCCCTCGCGCAGTGCCTTGATGATGGGGATGCCGCCGGCCACCGCGGCTTCGAAGGCCACCATCACGCCCTTGTCGGCGGCGGCCTTGAAGATCTCGGTGCCGTGCACGGCCAGCAGCGCCTTGTTGGCGGTGACCACGTGCTTGCCCGCGGCAATGGCTTCCAGTACCAGCGTGCGTGCAATGCCGTAGCCGCCAATGAGCTCGATCACGACCTCGATGTCCGGGTCTGCCATGACGGCACGCGCGTCGCTCACGACCCGCGCCCGATCCCCGACGATCGACTGGGCACGCGCGGTGTCGAGATCGGCCACCATGGCGATCTCGATGCCGCGACCTGCACGACGGCGAATTTCCTCCTGGTTGCGCAGCAGCACCTGGAATGTGCCGCTGCCCACCGTACCAATGCCCAGCAGGCCGACTTGAAAGGGTTTCATGGTCTGTTTTTTTGATTCAAATGTGGACATCATGTCCGCCCATCAAGCCCGTGCAGCTTCTTTTTTGGTAGCAATCGGCAGCACGTTGGCCGACTTGGCATGGCGCTGGCGGTATTGCTCGAGGAACTTCGCCAGCCGCCCGATCGCCTCGCGCAGGTCCGACTTGTGCGGCAAAAACACGATCCGAAAGTGCTGCTGATCGGGGTAGTTGAAGCCCGAGCCCTGCACCAGCATCACGCGCGTGGCGCGCAGCACCTCCATGAAGAACTGGCGGTCGTCCTCGATCGGGTACATCTGCGGGTCGAGCCGAGGAAACATGTAGAGCGCCGCCTGTGGCTTGACGCAGGTGACGCCGGGAATGGCCGTGATCAACTCGTACGCCAGATCGCGCTGAAGGCGCAGGCGTCCGTGCTCGCCCACCAGGTCCTTGATGCTCTGGTAGCCGCCCAGCGCCGTCTGGATGGCCCACTGACCCGGCACGTTGGAGCCCAGCTTGAGGTTGGCCAGCATGTTCAGCCCCTCGATGTAGTCGCGCGCCGCAGCCTTGTCGCCCGACACCACCATCCAGCCCGCGCGGTAGCCGCAGGAACGGTAGGCCTTGGAGAGCGAATTGAAGGTCAGCGTCAGCACGTCGGTGGACAGCGAGGCCATCGCCGTGTGCCGCACGCCGTCGTACAGCACCTTGTCGTACACCTCGTCCACCAGCAGCACCAGATCGTGCTCGCGCGCCAGTTGCACGATGGCGCGCAACGTCTCGTCGCTGTAGAGCGCGCCGGTGGGGTTGTTGGGGTTGATGACGACGATGCCGCGCGTGCGCGGCGTGATCCTGGCGCGCATGTCGGCCAGATCGGGCATCCAGCCGTCTTCCTCGCGGCACATGTAGTGCACCGGCTTGCCGCCAGCCAGGCTGGTCACCGCCGTCCACAGCGGGTAGTCGGGCGACGGCACCAGCAGTTCGTCGCCGTCGTTGAGCAGGGCGTTGGTGGCCATCTGGATCAGCTCGCTGGCGCCGTTGCCCAGGTAAATGTCGTCCAGCGTCACGCCCTCGATGCCCTGCTGCTGCGTGTAGTGCATCACCGCCTTGCGCGCGGCAAAAATGCCCTTGCTGTCGGAGTAGCCGGCCGACTCGGGCAGGTTGCGGATCATGTCCTGCATCACCTCCTCGGGCGGGTCGAACCCGAAGGGCGCCATGTTGCCGATGTTCAGCTTGATGATCTTCTGGCCTTCCTCCTCCATCTGGCGGGCGGCGTCCACGATGGGACCGCGCACGTCGTAGAGCACGTGTGCCAATTTGCCGGATTTGCCGATCGCCTTCATGGTCGCTCCCGCGCGCGCAGCGCCTGCAAAAGAGGAAACATAGAATTGGAACACATCCGCCGCGCGCGCCCCGCCATGAAGTTCCAACCCGACCAGTTCGCAACCGCCATCACGGCCTACGGCACGGGCTGGATCACGGTCGGCAGGCAGCGCATCGACCACAGCCTGCTGCTGCACGGCAGCGGCGAGCGCAGCACCTGGGCCTGCGCGCGCTTTGACGACCTGACGGCGGCCCACTTCGAACCGCTGGCCACGCTGGCACCCGAAGTGGTGGTGTTCGGCAGCGGCGCCCGGCTGCGCTTTCCGCAGCTCCAGTGGGTGCGCCCACTGATCGAGGCCGGCATCGGCATCGAGACCATGGACACGGTTGCGGCGTGCCGAACCTTCAACATCCTGGCCAGCGAAGGTCGGCGCGTGATTGCGGCACTGCTGCTGGAAGCCGGCGAATCGGGGCCGGATCGGCTAAAATAGCGGCTTGGCGACGCCGAACGCACCCGCATTGCAGAGCCCTGCTTGCAAGCTCCGTCGGATGCCGGTACGCCGCGCGCGATCCTGCCCCTACAAAAACGTCCGGAGATTGAAGTTCCCATGACGATTGTTGTCAACAAACCCCTGCCCGAATTCGAAGCCAACGCCACCGGCAGCATCAAAGTCACGAACACCACACACATCGGCCAGGCACTGATCCTCTATTTCTACCCGAAGGACAACACCCCGGGCTGCACCACCGAAGCCATGCAGTTTCGCGACAAGTACAAGGACTTCGTGAAAGCCGGTGCCATCGTGTTCGGTGTCAGCCGTGACAACATGAAGTCGCACGACGACTTCAAGGCCAAGCTGGAGTTGCCCTTCGAGCTGATCGCCGACACCGAGGAAAAAATGTGCCACATGTTCGGCGTGGTCAAAAACAAGATCATGTACGGCAAGAAGGTCAAGGGCATCGAGCGCAGCACCTTCCTCA
>CAZGOL010000046.1:0-16583 GCA_964527755.1 uncultured Ottowia sp. | reverse complement strand
TTCGAGGGCTTTTCCACCTTCAAGGCCAAGCCCCTGCTGAACGTGCACGACATCGTGGTGCTGCCCGCGCACCGCAGCCGCGGCGTCGGCCAGGCCCTGCTGGCCGCGGCCGAGCGGCACGCGCAGGAGCGCGGCTGCTGCAAGCTGACGCTGGAGGTGCTGCCCCGCAACGCCCGGGCGCTGCGCAGCTACGGTCAGTTCGGCTTTGCACCTTATGTGCTCGACCCACGGGAAGGCCAGGCACTGATGTTGCAGAAATGGCTCGCATGACCCGCAACGCGTGCACGCACAAGACGGTCGATCGAGTTCACCAGTTTCTATCGAAACAATAGCTGTTTCGGCAATCCTGCAAAGCCAGAGCAGCCGATTTCATTAGAATTTCGGGTTCCATGCATCCCCTGAATGCCCCCGCCGCACCCGGCTGGCAGCCCGAGTCGTGGCGCAGCCGGCCTGCGCGCCAGATGCCCGACTATCCCGACCCGGCACGGCTCGACACCGCGTGCGCGCAGCTTGCGCAATTTCCGCCGCTGGTGGTCGAGGGCGAAGTGCTGGCTCTGCGAGCAGAACTGGCCCAGGTGGCCGCGGGCCGCGCCTTCCTGCTGCAAGGCGGCGACTGCGCCGAGAGTTTCGACACGCTGGACGGCGAGGCTGCGCGCGAGACTTTTCGCGTGCTGCTGCAGATGGCCGTGGTGCTCACCTACGGCGCGGCGCAGCCGGTGGTCAAGGTGGGCCGCATCGCCGGGCAGTACGCCAAGCCGCGTTCGGCCGACACCGAGACGCAAGGCAACATCACCCTGCCCAGCTACCGCGGCGACATCGTCAATGGTGCCGGCTTCAACGCCACCGATCGCACGCCCGACCCGGCCCGCCTGCTGCGGGCCTACTCGGCCAGTGCCGCCACGCTCAACCTGCTGCGCGCGCTCAGCCAGGGCGGTTTTGCCGACCTGCACCAGCTGCACGAATGGACCAGCGATTTCGTGCGTGCCAGCCCGCAGGGCCAGCGCTACCAGCAACTGGGCGAGCGCATCGGTGAGGCGCTGGCTTTCATGGCGGCCTGCGGTTTCACCTCGGAGAGCTCGGCGCTGCTGCGCAAGGTGGCCTTCTATACCTCGCACGAGGCGCTGCTGCTGCCTTACGAGCAGGCACTCACCCGCGCCATGGGACACCCCGGCGGCTGGTACGCCGGCTCCGCCCACATGCTGTGGCTGGGTGAGCGCACGCGCCAACTCGACGGCGCCCACATCGAATACCTGCGCGGCGTGGCCAACCCGGTGGGCGTGAAGATCGGCCCCACGGCCACGCCCGACGAGGTACTGACTCTGCTGCAGGCGCTGGACCCGGCGCGCGCGGCCGGCCGCGTGGTATTGATCAGCCGCATGGGCGCAGGCACCCTGGCCCAGCGCCTGCCGCCGTTGCTGGCCGCCGTGCGCGACGCCGGCCACCCGGTGGTGTGGAGCTGCGACCCCATGCACGGCAACACGGTGACCACCGCGCATGGCGTGAAGACGCGCGACTTTGCCCGCATCGTGCAGGAGGTGCGCGAGTTCTTTGCCGCCCATGCGCAGGAAGGCACGCTGCCCGGTGGCCTGCACGTCGAGCTGACCGGCCAGGACGTGACCGAGTGCCGCGGCGGTGGCCAGAATCTTGGCGACGACGACCTGGCCGAGCGCTACACCACCGCCTGCGACCCTCGCCTGAACGGCTCGCAAAGTCTGGAGCTGGCGTTCCTGGTGGCCGACCTGCTGAAGGCGCGGCGCGGCTGAGAGCCCCTGCGGTCAGCCTGGCAAGTCCGGGTCGGCCTGATTCACGAAGATCAGCACGCCCAGCAGGGCGATATAAAAGCGCGCCGCGCTCGCTTGCCCGTTCCAGTCGCGCGACTGCCACATCAGGAACCACTCGCCGCCCACCACCATGAAGGCCCCGAACCACAGCAGAAAGCCCGCCAGCAGACCGGCGATCGCCCACCGCTTGGCCTGCGCGAACGCGGCCGCGCCGGCGCGCCGCGCGCGCCACATGGCCCACGCGCCGCGTGCCAGCAGCACGCCGGTGAGTGCCTCGACGGCAATGATGAGCAGGTAGGCGGCATGCCAGACCAGCGGATGCCCGATCGCGCGCCAGCGCGCCGCGCTGTCGGCGAACGTGGTGTCCATCCGCAACACGTGCTGTACAAATGCGAAATTCGAACCGTAGTCGGTCACGTTGTTGAACGCGACCAGCAGCGCGAACAGGGACAATGCGGCGGTCATCGCCACCTTGGCGCAGCGGGTCATCAGCATCACGGCTCTCTCGTTGGTCAGGGTTTGATCACCGTCATTTTCAACGCGCCGCGAGAACATCCACCATGCCCGGATTCGTCGACACCACGCCCGCGGGCGAATGCATTTTCTGCAAGCTGATCGCGGGGCAGATTCCCTCGGCGCGCGTGTTCGAGGATGAATCGACCTTCGCCTTCATGGATCTGGGTCAGGTCAACCCCGGCCACGTGCTGGTCGCGGTCCGGCGCCACGCGGCCACGCTGCTCGACCTCACGCCCGAGGAAGCTGGCGCCGTGATGCAGACCGTGCGGCGCGTCGCGCTGGCCGTCCAGGAGGCGTTCTCGCCCGAGGGCATCACCCTGCTGCAGGCCAACGGCGCCGTGGCCGGGCAGACCGTGGGGCACTTTCACGTCCACGTGCTGCCGCGCCACGCGGGTGATGGCGTCGACCTGGCCTGGCCGCGCAAGGATCCCGGGGCGACCGCGCTGAACGAATACGCCGGGCGGTTGCGAGCCGCCCTGCAAGCGGGAGGCGCGCGATGAGCACCACCGCCGGCTCCATCACCGATGTGCACGGCATCCGCGTCGGTCACTTCACCGAAACGCGCCGTCCCACCGGCTGCAGCGTGGTGTTGGCCAGCGGCCCCGACGGTCCCGGCGCCGTGGCCGGCGTCGACGTACGCGGCGCCGCCCCCGGCACGCGCGAGACCGACCTGCTGGACCCCGCCAATTTGGTGCAGCAGGCGCACGCCGTGCTGCTGTCCGGCGGCAGCGCCTGGGGCCTGGATGCGGCCAGCGGGGTCATGCGCTGGCTGGAGGAGCAGGGCATCGGCCTGCCCGTGGGCAGCACCGCGGGCCAGCTGGTGCCGATCGTGCCGGCCGCGGTGCTGTTCGACCTGCATGTGGGCGACGCGCGCATCCGCCCCGGCCTCGATGCCGGCTACACCGCCTGCCAGGCGGCCAGCCACGCAGCCCCGGCTCAAGGCAACGTGGGCGCCGGCACCGGGGCCACCCTGGGCAAGCTGTTCGGCATGGACAACGCGATGATGAGCGGCATCGGCACGGCCAGTGTCCGGGTGGGCGCGGTCACGGTCGGGGCGCTGATTGCCGTCAACGCGCTGGGCGATGTGGTCGACCCCGACACCGGCGCGCCCATTGCCGGCGCCCGCACCGCCGACGGCAAGTTCCTGCGCGACAGCGTCCGCGCGGTGCTGGCGGGCGAGCGGCCCCTGTCGATCCTGGCCGGCAGCAACACGACCATCGGCGTGGTCGCCACGGATGCGCCGCTCACCAAGGCGCGCGCGCACCGCCTGGCCAGCGCTGGCCACGACGGCCTGGCGCGCGCGATCCGACCGGTGCACACCATGAGCGACGGCGACACCCTGTTTGCCCTCGCCACCGGGCACGCGCCGGCCATCGACTTCAACGTGCTGTGCGCCATGGCGGGTGAGGCGGTGGCACGGGCGTGCGTGGCCGCCGTGCGCGCGGCGCGCGGGCTCCGCGTCGATGATCTGTGGCTGCCATCGGCTTCGGATTTGTGATCGCTCGACGGCTGGTACACGAACCCGAAGGCGCACCATCGTTCACCATCGCCCCCAACCAGGCCACCGCATGCAACGCCTGACCTTGGTTCTGCTGGCACTGCGCGACCTGCTGGTCAGCGCGGGACCAATCCTCCTGCTGGCGGGCGGCCTGCTGGTGGCGGCGTACTGGTGGCTCGACCCGCAGCCACCCCGGACCGTTCGCCTGGCCACCGGTCCAGAAGGCAGCGCCTATGCCGGCTTTGGCAAGCGCTACGCCGAAACACTGGCGCGCCACGGCATCACGGTCGAGTTGATCGCCACCGAGGGGTCGACCGCCAACCTCGCTCTGCTGCGCACGGGCGGCACGGACCTGGCCTTCGTGCGCGGCGGCAGCGGCGCTGCGCCGGTGGCGGCCAGCGCTACCGCCGCGACGAACGACCCGGCTGCCGCCGCGGACGAAGATGGCAACGCCGCCTTGCAGTCCCTGGGCGCGCTGTTCTACGAGCCGCTGTGGGTCTTCATGCGCCGCGGCGACGCGCGCGCCCCCGCACCGGGCACGCTGCGGGCGCTCCGCGGATTGCGCGTCAACGTCGATCAGGCCGGCAGCGGCGTGCCCGAGCTGATGCAGCGCCTGCTCGCGGCCAATGGCATGGGCGGGCACGACGTCAGCGCCAGCCAGCTGGGCGCCAGCGCCGCCGCGGGGTTGCTGCAAGCAGGCCTGCTCGACGCGGTGGTGCTCACCAGCGCACCACAATCACCGGTCGTGCGCGAGCTGCTGCGTGCACCGGGCGTGGCGCCTCTGGAGCTGACGCAGGCCGACGCGTACACGCGCCGTTTTCCGTTCCTGCGCACCGTCACGCTGCCACGCGGCGTGGCCGACCTGGACGGCGACGTGCCGCCGCACGATATCACCCTGCTGGCCGCCACCACCTCGCTGCTCACGCGCGAACAGACCCACCCGGCGCTGCGCCAACTGTTCGCGCAGGCTGCACAGACGATCCACGGCGGCGCCGGCTGGTTGAACGGCCCGCGCGAATTCCCCAACACCCGCACCAGCGAACTGCCCGTCAGCCCCGAGGGCGACCGCGCCATCAACGGTACGCCGCCGTTCTGGCAACACTGGCTGCCGTTCTGGGCCAGCAACCTGGTGCAACGCATGTGGCTGGTGATTGGCGGCCTGATCGTGCTGCTGCTGCCGCTGTCGCGCGTGGTGCCGCCGCTGTACACCTACCGGGTGCGCCAGCGCGTGTTTCGCTGGTACGCGCGGCTGCGCGCGATCGAGACGCGCGCCCGGGCGAGCAGCGCCACGCGCACCGAACTGCTGGACGAGCTGGACGAACTGGACCGCGTGGCCCACCGCATCGCCGTGCCGCTGGCGCACGCCGACGAGCTGTACGCCCTGCGCGATCACATCGACACCGTGCGCCGGCGCGTGTTGGCGCAGGCCAGTGACTCTGAATGAAAAATGGTTGCAGTGGCCAACCATCAAGCCGCAACAGCTATCAATTGAATAGCGATTGACGAATGCCCCTGAACACCGCACCCGGCCCGGACGGGCAACCGCGCTGCGCCTGGTGCCTGTCCACGGCGCAGTACCTGGCCTATCACGACACCGAATGGGGCTTTCCGGTCACCGATGACCGGCGTCTGTTCGAGAAGCTGTGCCTGGAGGGTTTTCAAGCGGGCCTGAGCTGGCGCACCATTCTGGAAAAGCGCGACAACTTTCGCCGGGCCTTTGCCGGCTTCGACATCGAGGTGCTGGCCGGTTGGAGCGCGCCCGAGGTTGAACACCTGCTGCAAGACGCCGGCATCGTGCGCCACCGCGGCAAGATCGAGAGCGTGCTGAACAACGCACGCCGCACGCAAGAACTGATTCGCGCCGAAGGCTCGCTGGCCGCCTGGATCTGGCGTCGCGAGCCAGGAGCCGCCGAGCAAACGGCTCACCAGGGCGTGAGCACCTCGCCCGCCTCGATCCGCCTGTCCAAGGAATTGAAGAGCCGCGGCTTCAGCTTTGTCGGCCCCACCACCGTGCATTCGTTCCTGCAGGCCATGGGCCTCGTCAACGACCACGCCCCGGGCTGCGTGGTGCGCGAACGCGTCGACGCGGCACGGCGCACGCTCAGACGCCCGGTTTGAGCATCGACCTCAATACCGTAGAAACACCCGCTGCACGCCGGTCGGATCGCTGCCGCGCGCAAGCGCCAGCGCCGCCAGCAGGCGTGCGCGCGGCGGGTTCTGGTCATCCGTCACCACCCAGCCGTGCGCGTCGTCGTCGATGCTGGCGTTGCGCACCACCGGCCCCGCCCCCGTGCGCGAGCAGCGCACCAGCAGCACGCCGCGCGCGCGCAACTCGGCCAGCGGAGCCTTCAGATACTCGGGCACCGTGCCGCCGCCAAAACCCGCGTGCACGATGGCGCGCGCGCCCAGCACCACCCAGGCGTCGTAAATCTCGCGGCGCATGTTGCCGTGACTGGTCACCATGCCCACCAACGGCAGCGCGTCGATGCGGGTGATGTCGAATTCGCTCGCCTTGCCGTGCGCCCGCGCCACGCGCCGATACCAGCGCGGCGCGCCCTCCACCACCAGGCCCAGCGCGCCGTGCTGCGAGGCAAAGGCGTCCACGCGCAGGCTGTGCACCTTGGCCACGTCGCGCCCGCTGTGGATTTCCTCATTCATCACCACCAGCACGCCGCGCCCGGCGCTGTCGGGGTGCGCGGCCACGGCCACGGCGTGCAGCAGGTTGGCCGGCCCGTCGGCCGACAGCGCGGTGCCCGGACGCATTGAACCCGTCAGCACGATGGGTTTGTCGGTGGGCACCGTCAGATGCAGGAAATACGCCGTCTCCTCCATCGTGTCGGTGCCGTGCGTGATGACCACGGCACCGACGTCGTCCCGCGCGCACAGCGCCGCCACGCGGCGAGCCAGGTGCAGCAGGTGCTCGTCGGTGAAGTCGGCCGAGTCGATCTGGAAAATCTGCTCGGCCTGCAGGCGCGCCAGACGATCGATCCCGGGCACGGAGGCAATGAGATCGGCCGCGGTCACGACGGCCGACCGGTAGGCTGCCGACCCGGCGCCCAGCCCCGCTTCGCTCGCGCCCGCTCCGGCAATGGTCCCGCCTGTGGCCAGCAGCGCCACACAGGGTGGCTTCGAGGAAAGGTTGGAATTCATGGCGTGCATTGTGGCGCAGGCATGGCTGGAGTAAGCCGGCGACAGCAGCCGCGTAGCGCGCTGGTCATGGACCAGCAATGTCCGTGCGTGACGCCCGGTCAAGCCGGGCGAAATCGACTGGCCGGCGGGGGAACCGCAGCTTTCAGACACGCGAGAAAAAAGCACTTGGCGATTTGGCCAAGTGCTTGATTTCGTTGGTAGGCGCGATTGGACTCGAACCAACGACCCCCACCATGTCAAGGTGGTGCTCTAACCAGCTGAGCTACGCGCCTGCGGTATCGATCCGAAGCCGGTAAGTGTAGCAGATCGATGGTTCTCAGCGCCTTCGGGCGCGCCGCACGCCGGGCACCTCCTGCACTTGGCGCAACACCAGTTGCAGGCGCTGCGTGTCGTCCACCTCGACGGTGAAAGTCATCCACGCCCAGCCGCGCACCGACTGGGTCTTGACGCCGGTGACGTTCATCTTCTCGCGCGCGAACACGTCGGAGATGTCGCGCAACAGCCCCTGGCGATCGACCGCCTCGATCGCCACGTCGACCGGGTAGGCCGGCAGCCGCCCGGTGGCCGGCCGACCCCAGCTCACATCGATCACGCGCTCGGGCTCGCGCGCCTGCAGGTCGCGAAAGCTGGCGCAGTCGCGCCGGTGGATGCTCACGCCCCGGCCGCGCGTGACGTAGCCGGCGATTTCGTCGGGCGGTGCCGGCTTGCAGCAGCGCGCCGGCTGGGTGAGCAGGGAATCGAGCCCGACCACCAGCACGCCGCCGCGCCGCTGGTCGGGGCTCGCGGCCTTGCGCAGCAGCACCTGGGCATCGGGATCGGGCTGCGGCTCGGGCGGATGCAGGGCCGTTTCGATGCTGCGCAACGACAGTTCGTCCTTGCCCACGGTCTCGAACAGCGCATCGGCCGTCTTGAATCCCAGGTCGCTCGCCAACTGGTCCAGTGACAGCGAGGTGCGCCCCTGGCGCTGCAGGAGCTTCTCGACCATCTCCCGCCCGCGCGCGATGGTCTCGCGCGCATGCTGCGCGTTGAACCACGCCCTGACCTTGGCGCGGGCGCGTGTCGAAGCCAGATAGCCCAGTTCGGCATTGAGCCAGTCGCGCGAGGGCCCACCCTCCTTCGCGGCCGTGATCTCGACCGTCTGGCCGTTTTGCAGGTGGGTGTTGAGTGGAACCATCGCACCGTCGACGCGTGCGCCCCGGCAGCGGTGGCCCAGTTCGGTGTGCAACGTGTAGGCAAAGTCGACCGGCGTGGCGCCGGCGGGCAGCTCGACCACCGCGGCCTCGGGCGTGAGCACGTAGATGCGGTCGTCGAACAGGCCCGACTGCGGCGCGGCGCCCGACAAGTCGCGCTCCCAGGCCAGCAGCTGGCGCAGTACGGCGATCTTGGCGTCGTAGTTGCTGCTCGCGCTGACACCGGCGTAGCCCTTGGTGCCCGCTTCCTTGTAGGCCCAGTGGGCCGCCACACCGTGCTCGGCGTGCTCGTGCATGGCGCGCGTGCGAATCTGGATTTCCCAGGCGCGGCCATCGGTGTCGCGCACCACGGTGTGCAGCGATTGGTAGCCATTGATCTTGGGCCTGGCGATGTAGTCGTCAAATTCTCCCGCAACGGCGGCGTACTGCCGATGCGCCCAATCCAGCACGCTGTAGCACTCGGCCACCGTGGGCACGATGATGCGCAAGGCCCTCACGTCGAACACCTGGTCGAAATCCAGGCCCTTGCCGCGCATCTTGCGAACGATCGAGCTGATGTGCTTGGGACGCCCGCTGACCACGGCGTCGATGCCCTGCCCGTGCAGCGCCGCCTCGATTTCAGCCCGCCGTCGATCGAGCGAGGCCTCGCGCTCGACGCGTTTTTCATCCAGCAGCCGCGCGATCCGGCGATAGGTGTCGGGCTCCTGGGCACGAAAGATCAGGTCTTCCATCTCCCACTTGATCTGCCAGATGCCCAGCCGGTTGGCCAGCGGCGCGAACACCTCGCTGGCCTCGGTCAACACGCTTGGCGGCAACGCCTGGCGCGTGGCCGCGCAATGGCGCAGGGTCTGCAGGCGCGAGGCCAGCCGCAGCAGTACCACGCGCAGGTCGCGACTGAACGCCAGCAGCATCTTGCGCACGAACTCGGTCTGCTCGCGTGCGTGCCCGGGCCGCTCGTCCAGCTCGCCACGCCCGACGCGCGAGCGCTTTTGCACGCGCTCGAGCTTGGCCGTCTCGACCGCCAGATGGACGAAGCTCTCGCCGAAAGCCTGTCCGATCACGTCCTCGGGCCGATTGAGCTGCGCGCTGGCGTAGCTCAGATACACCGCCGCCTGGATCGACTCGGCACCGCCGATGCCCGCCAGAATGTCGGCCACGGCGTCGGCGTGCGCCAGCAGGTTTTCACCGTAATCGGTGGTTTCACCGGCCAACAACGGTTCGGCGAAGGCTCGCGCCCGTGCGCGCACGCCAGCCTCGGCACCAAAATCGTCGGTCGCGGTGACGACACCAGCCACCGTGGGTGCCACCGCCAGCGGTGCGTACGAGCCGGTCCTCAACGAGCGCCCTCCGCCAGCCCGGTCGGATCGGGCAGCAGAAAGTCGAGCACCACGCGCAACTGGTCGTCCGCAATCAACATGGGCGCGTGCCCGACGCCGGCAAAATCGACCCGCGACGCGCGCGGACCGCGCTCGGCCATCGCGCGCACGGTGTCCGCCGACAGCAAGTCCGAGTCGGTGCCGTGCAACACCAGCGTGCGCGCCGTGATGCGGTCATACAACTGCCACAGCGCCACCTCACCCTGCGCCAGCGCCTCGGGCGTGAACTGCGCCATCGGGGTGGCGATCGCCGGGTCATAGTGCAGATCCCACAGGCCGTCGGGCGCCTGCTTGAGCATCGGGCGCGACAGCGCGAGCCAGCCGGCGTCGTCGATCGGACCGAACCCCGCGGACAAGGCGCGCAGATAGGCCGCGCCCGCCCCGACGGTGGGAAAGCGCGGTGCCTTGCCCACGTAATCGAGGATGCGCTCGATCGCGGCCCACGCGATGCCTGGCCCCACGTCGTTGAGCAGCTGGCGCCCGAGCGGCGCCGGCAGTGGCAACCCCGGCATGCCGGCCAGCGTCATCCCGATCACGCCACCCATGCTGGTGCCCACCCAGTCGAAATCGGTGAGCGGCGCCTGGGCGTGCAAGGCTCCCAGCAGCGTCAGCATGTCGGCGACGTAGACCGGGTACTGATAGTCCGTCGGGTCGCGCAGCCAGTCGCTTTGGCCGCGTCCCGCCACGTCGGGGCAGATCACCCGAACCCGGCGCCGCTGCCGCGCGGCGCACTGCAACAGGGCGCGTGCCAGTACGTCGAAGTCGCGACCCTGACGGGTCAGCCCGTGGACGCAGACCACCGCATGCGCCGCCTCCGCATCGCCCCACTGCCACCAGGCCATGCGATGCCCGTCATGCGAATCGGTACAGGCTACGTGGCGCAGGACAGGATCTGACATGGCGATCGCAATTCAATCGAAAACGCGGGCAACGCCCTGTCGGCATCGTAAAACAAACGGGGGCAGCCCACGCGTGCCCTCCAACCGGGCCCGGTCATTTCGCCCAGCCACCAGCCAGTGGATCCGAACGCTTGCGGAGCAACGCCCATCCGTTACACTCGTTATTCAATTATTGAATAGCGCGGTGCACAATTGCACTGCCCCCAGAGGAGTCTTCATGCCTGACCTGCACCACCGGCTTGCCAGTCTCGCGATCACGCTGCTGCTTGCCGGCGCGACCCACGCGGAGACGGTCCACGTGGCGGTGGCCGCCAACTTCACCGCACCGGCGAAGGCGCTGGCCGAGATGCTGAAGAGAACCACCGGCCATGATGCCCGGCTGTCCTTTGGCGCAACCGGCGCCTTCTACACCCAGATCAAGAGTGGCGCGCCGTTCGACGTGTTCCTGTCGGCCGACGACGAGCGCCCGCGCAAGCTCGAACAGGAAGGCGAGATCGTGCCCGGCTCCCGCTTCACCTACGCCACCGGGCAACTGGCACTGTGGTCGGCCCAGCCCGGTTTCGTCGATGGGCAGGGCGCGGTGCTCGCGGCCGGTCACTTCAGCAAGCTGGCCGTTGCCAACCCCAAGCTGGCACCGTATGGCGCGGCCGCCATGCAGACGATCGCCCACCTGGGGCTTGCTGCGGAGCTGGAGCCGAAGCTGGTCACCGGCGAGAGCATTGGACAGACCTACACATTCATCGCCACCGGCAATGCCGAGCTGGGATTCGTGGCACGATCGCAAGTGCTCGAGGGCGGCAAACTGAAGGGCGGATCGGTCTGGGTCGTGCCGGCCGGCTACCACGCACCCATCGTGCAGGATGCGGTGCAACTCAAGCGCTCGATCAACAACCCGGCCGCGAGAGCGTGGATCGAGTTGTTGCGCAGTCCGGGAGCCAGGGACCTCATCCGCAGCTATGGCTATGCCGTCGACTGACACCGGATGAAAACAAAATATGGCCTTGAGGCTTGATGATCAAGCCATGGCAGCTACTATTTCGATAGTGAAATACCGAATCCTCCTCGATTCGACGCCTCCACAGATCGACCCACCCACCATTCATCAGCGCCCATGCTCGACACCAACAGCCTGGCCGCCATCCGCCTGACGATCGAGCTGGCGGTGATGACCACGCTCATCCTGCTGGTGTTCGGCACGCCATTGGCGTGGTGGATCGCGCGCGGACGCTCGCGCTGGCGCGTGCCGGCGCGCGCGCTGGTGGCACTGCCCCTGGTGCTGCCGCCCACGGTGCTGGGCTTTTATCTGCTGGTGGCGCTGGGAGCCAACGGACCGCTCGGCAAGATCACCCAGGCGCTGGGCTGGGGCACGCTGGCTTTCAGCTTCTCGGGCTTGCTGCTGGGATCGCTCATCTATTCGCTGCCCTTCGTCGTGCAGCCGCTGGTCAACGCCTTCGAAGGCCTGGGTCAACGCCCGCTCGAAGTGGCCGCCACCTTGCGCGCCAGCCCGCTGGACGCGTTCTGGCACGTCGCGCTGCCCATGGCGCGGCGCGGCTACGTGACCGGCGCGGTCATGGGTTTTGCGCACACGCTGGGCGAGTTCGGCGTGGTGCTGATGATCGGCGGCAACATTCCGGGACAGACGCGCACGGTGTCGGTGCTGATCTACGACCAGGTCGAGGCGCTCGAATACGCACAGGCGCACTGGCTGGCCGGCGGGATGCTGGCCTTCAGCTTCCTGGTGCTGCTCGCGCTGCATCTCATGCAGGCCCGCAACCCGGCACCATGACCCAGACTCCCGATCCGTTGCAGGTGCGCA
This sequence comes from uncultured Ottowia sp., assembly GCA_964527755.1. GTDB lineage: Bacteria > Pseudomonadota > Gammaproteobacteria > Burkholderiales > Burkholderiaceae_C > Ottowia. The sequence continues at coordinate 4,357 of CAZGOL010000046.1, read as the reverse complement.
GCCGAGTCGATTTCGGCAGCGCCTTCACGCTGGACGTGGACGTGCAATTGCCTGGCCGAGGCGTGACCGCGATCTTCGGGCCGTCAGGCTGCGGCAAGACCACGCTGCTGCGCACCGTGGCCGGACTGTCACGCCCCCGGCCCGGACGCATCGTGGTGGCGGGTCAACGGTGGCAGGACGATGCCGCGGGAATCTGGCTGCCGACCCACCAGCGCCCGCTGGGCTACGTGTTCCAGGAAGCCAGCCTGTTCGAACACCTGTCGGTGCAGGGCAACCTCGACTTCGGCATCCGGCGCGTGTCCGCATCGGGGCGCCGGATCGAGCCGTCGCAGGCGATCGAATTGCTGGGCATCGGCCATCTGCTGGCCCGCCGCCCCGATCAACTGTCGGGTGGCGAGCGTCAGCGCGTGGCGATCGCGCGCGCGCTCACCACCAGCCCGAGCCTGTTGCTGATGGACGAACCATTGGCCGCGCTGGACGCCGCGCGAAAGTCCGAGTTGCTGCCCTGGTTCGAACGGCTGGCGCGCGAGTCGAGCATCCCGGTGCTGTACGTCACCCACGCACTCGATGAAGTGGCGCGGCTGGCCGATCACCTGCTGCTGCTCGACGGCGGTCGGGTGCGCGAGCAGGGGCCGACCAGCGAACTGCTGGCGCGGCTGGACCTGGCCCTGATGCAGGGCGAAGGCGCCGGCGCCCTGATCCGGGGCACGGTGCACTCGCTCGACGCCGCCGACCACCTGCTGCACGTGCGGTTTGCCGGTGGCCACTTGCGCTGTGTGCACGCATCGAATGTGCCCGCGCGCGCCGACGGTGCCGCCGTGCGCCTGCGCGTGCTGGCGCGCGATGTGAGCCTGGCGTTGTCGCAGGCCCGTGACACCAGCATCCTCAATGTGCTGCCAGCCACCATCCGTGCACTGACCGATGACGGCTTGGCGCAGGTCATGGTGGCGCTCGATCTGAATGGCGTGACCCTGCTCGCCCGCGTGACCCGGCATTCGGCCGCGCGGCTCGGCCTGCACGCGGGTCAGCGCGTGTATGCCCAGATCAAGGGCGTCGCGGTGCTGGACTGATCAACCGGTCGCCTTGGCCGCGGCCTCCGGCTTGGCGTCGAACTTGCGGCCGGACTCACGCCAGCCCGGAAAGCCGTTGCGAAACCAGTACACCTTGGTGTAGCCGGCCTTGATGGCCGCGCGACTGGCCTTGAAACTCTTCCAGCACTCCGGGCCATTGCAGCCGAACACGAACGCCTGCGCCTTGTCCGGGCCGAGCCGCTCGACGTCGAACCGATCCTGCGCGGCATCGTAGTCGGGGTCCTTGGCGCTCTTTTCAACATAGGGAATCAGCGTGGCCCCCGGCACGTGCCCGTGGTTGAACTCCGCGTCATTGCGCGTGTCGATGTAGCGTGCGCCGCCGCTCATCAGCTTCTCGACCACACCGGGGTCTTCGACCAGCGTCGCCCCCTCCAGCGAGCGCGGCGTGAAGTAGCCCAGCGTCGACACGTATTCGAAGTCCTTGACCGTCAGGGAATCGGTGTAGGCGTTCGCTCCGCTCCTGGGCAACTCAGCCATCAGCGCGCTGCGCACGGCATCGGCCTGCAATGACGAGCCCTTGCGGACCACGACACTGGGGCCCGGCACTTCGTGACTGCTCCAGACGATCTTGACCTTCTTGCCAGCATCGATCCAGCGTTGCGCGACGCTCTGCTCGACCGCCACCACATCGCAGCGCCGCACCTCGAGACACGTGAGCAGCACGTCCTGATACCGCGTCTGATAGATATGCGGGTACTGCTTTTGCAAGGTGGTGTTGCCTGCCTGCACCTCACCACGCAGCAGGTAAGTGACCACGCTGTCCTGGCCCGGCATGCCCAGGTTCTTGCCTTTGCTGCTCGCCCAATCGGCGATGGCATTGCTCTGGCTCGCCACCAGAACCGCGCGCGAGGTCTTCGCCGAACCAATCACCGGCACGTAACCGTAGCGCACCGCGCTGCCGATGGTGGGTGCGGAAGCCACCATCACGTCATACATGTTGGAGCGGGTGGCGCTGAGGTCGGCCGTGGCGTCGCCCGAGAAGTGGGTTTGCACGTTGTTCGCGCCGGCCTTGCGCAACCCGGCTTCGAGCGGCCCCTTCCAGGCATTGAATGCACTGACCCGATCGCCCTCGACCTGGTCACCCGGATTGATGAGGACATTGGTTTGCGCCAGCGCGGGCAACGCGCCGGCACCGACGCCGGCCAGCAGCAACGCAAAACCTGCACGCCGCATCAGGAATGAATGATGAAACATCACGCGCCTCCAGATCGCCACACAAGATACGTTATTTTACAACTATTCGAATACAAAAATCTACCTTTGGATTTCGGTGATATCCCTGACTCGCTGCGGCGAGATCCGCCGAGACCGCGAGTCGCAATTCAGCGGCCATCGAGGTTTCACGCGGCATCGAACCGCCTGGGCGAACGCCGCCACCACCGGCCGCCCCACTCGACGCGGCAGCGATCCGATGCAGCAAAAGTCGTCACTGGACGAGTGCCACCGCACGCGTGGCAGCGCATCGCCTGTCCGAAAGGATGGGGCTTGCGTGGTCCATCGCCACTCGATCGCCGCACGAAATTCACGGCTTGCGTACGGGATAGACCCAGAACGAACCCGTGCGATGGCTACTTACAATTGCGATCCATTCATGCCAGGGAACACCTGCAAGGTCACCCGGGCCCCAGCACTCCGAGCGCCCCCTCAGCGCGAGGGATCGACAAGGGAGAACCCCCTATGCAACCGTTGCTCAGACTGTCACGAGCCATTGACCGAATCAACAGCTTCGTCGGCAAATATGCCATCTGGCTGATCTTTGGCGCGACCGCCATCAGCGCGATCAATGCCACGGTGCGCAAGATCTTCGACTACAGCTCCAATGCGTACCTGGAGGTGCAGTGGTATCTGTTCGCCTGGTCGTTCCTGATCGCGGCAGGCTACACGCTGCTCAAGCGCGACCACGTGCGCATCGACGTGCTCAACAGCCACTTCCCGAAGAAACTGCAGATCGGCATCGAGATCTTGGGCCTGGTCTTTTTCCTCACGCCGCTGTGCGTCATGGTGATCTATTTCACCGTGCCGCTCACCATTCAGATGTTCAACACCGGCGAGATGTCGAGCAACCCCGGCGGCCTGATCCGCTGGCCGGTGTGGCTGGCGCTGCCCTTAGGTTTCACGCTGCTGCTGCTGCAGGGCTGGTCCGAGCTGATCAAATGCATCGCCTACCTCGCGGGCAAGGGGCCAGACCCGACCGAGAAGAGCGGTGAGAAGACCGACGAAGAACAGCTGATCGAGGCGCTGCGCAGCGAATCGGCCAAGTCTGCCACCCCAGCGCAGGCCCACTGAACGACGCGAAAGAATCGACACCATGGCATTCATCGCGTCCAATTTCGCCCCCATCATGTTCGTGGGGCTGATCTGCTTTTTGATTCTTGGTTTTCCCGTCGCCTTCAGCCTCGGCGCGGCCGGCATGTTCTTCGGCCTGCTCGGCGTCTACCTCGACATCTTTCCGTCGGCCATCCTCTCGGTGCTGCCGCTGCGCCTGATCGGGATCATGGCCAACGAGACGCTGCTGGCGGTGCCCTTCTTCACGTTGATGGGCCTGATCCTCGAGCGCAGCGGCATGGCCGAGGATCTGCTGGAAACCGTGGGTCAGGTCTTCGGCCCGCTGCGTGGCGGCCTGGCGCTGGCCGTGGTGCTGGTGGGCGCGATGCTGGCGGCCACCACCGGCGTCGTTGCCGCGTCGGTCATCTCGATGGGCCTCATTTCCATGCCCATCATGCTGCGCTACGGCTACAGCCGCAGTCTGGCCAGCGGCGTCATCGCCGCCTCGGGCACGCTGGCGCAGATCATCCCGCCGTCCCTCGTGCTGATCGTGCTGGCCGACCAGATGGGCAAGAGCGTGGGCGACATGTACAAGGGGGCCTTCATCCCCGGCTTCGCGCTGATGGGCCTGTACATCCTGTTCGTCTTCGCGCTCGCCATCTTCAAGCCCAAGATGGTACCGGCGCTGCCGCCCGAGGCACGCACCTTCCGCGAGCCCAACGGCCACTCGGGCTACCTGTCACTTGCCATGCTGGCGCTGCTGTCGACGGTGGTTGCGGTGGCGCTGGGCATGAACATGGCGGCGGTGCACACGTGGTGGCAAGGCGCGCCCGTCGAGTTCGTTCCGACCGACGAAAAAATTGTCGTCGCGATGTGCGGCGGCAGTTTCTTTGCCTGGTTGATCGCCACGATCAACCGCATCACGCACCTGGGGTTGCTGTCCAAACTGGCCGAGCGCGTGACCTTCGTGCTGATCCCGCCGCTGCTGCTGATCTTCCTCG
>CAZGOL010000045.1:0-16600 GCA_964527755.1 uncultured Ottowia sp. | reverse complement strand
ATCACGGTGCCGATCACCGAGGCGATGCAGATGACGGTGAGCAGCGCGATGGCAAAGCGCATCGACGACAGCAACTCGACACTGGCGCGCCAGGCCGGCGATCCATGCCGTGGGGCGTAGCCCCGGGTGTCAACGGGTAGGCTCATGCGGTGTCAGGACGCGCGGCGGCGTGCCGGGCGCGTGTCGTCATTGGAGCTCGCCGTCCGCCGCAAGGTTCCGGGTGCGGTGGCGGTTGCATGAGCCGGCTTTGCTGTGAGAACCATGAAAAAACCGCGCCTGGGCCAGCCGGGCGCGGTCCGGGGGCCGTGCCCGCCGCGCTCAGCGCAATCCGGCGATGTAGTCCGAAACCGCCTTGATCTCGCGGTCGTTCATGAAGCTGGCGACGTCACGCATCACCGCGTTGTTCGCGCGCTCGCCGTCGCGAAACGCCTTGAGCTGCTTGACGGTGTAGTCTTCCAGTTGTCCCGACAGGCGCGGGTATTGCGACGGAATGCCGGCGCCATTGGGACTGTGACAACCCGCACAGGCCGGAACGTGCCGGTCGGCGATGCCGCCGCGGTAGATCTTCTCGCCGAGCATCACCAGATCTTTATCCTTGGCGAAACCAGGCTTGGTCTTTTGCGACGCCAGCCACCAGGAGATGTTGCGCGCGTCCTCCTCGGTGAGCATCCCGGCGAAGCCCTGCATGATCGCGTCCTTGCGCGCCCCGCTCTTGAACTCCAGCAACTGCTTCATCAGGTATTCGGGAACCTGGCCCGCCAGCGAGGGCTGCCCCGCCACCGACGAATTGCCGTCGACGCCATGGCAGGCCGCGCACACGGTGCCATAGCTGGCGGCGCCCTTGGCCAGATCGGCCTTGGGCGCGGCGGCGGGTGCATCGGCCGCCACTGCGGAGAAAGCCAGCAGCGATGCGGACAGAAGGGCAGCTAACGACTTCATGGGCGATCGTCTTGTTTGGATGGATGGGAGAACGTGGGCCGCAAGGCATTGCGATTCTACAATGCCGCGTCCCATGCCCCAGACCCCCCGACCGGCCGCCTCGGCCACAACCGTGTCCGACGAGGCTCGCTCGCGTGCCGCGCTGGGCTGGCTGCACACGGCGCGCTTTCTCACCACGGCCGCACAGCTCGACCAGCTGCCCGCGCTCGATGCGCCCGAAATCGCCTTCGTCGGGCGCTCCAACGCCGGCAAATCGACGGCCATCAACACGCTGACACAGCAAGGCCAGCTGGCTTTCGCGTCCCGCAGGCCGGGCCGCACGCAGCACATCAACCTGTTCACCCTGGGCCGCCAGGGCGTCACCGACGCCGTGCTGGCCGACCTGCCTGGCTACGGCTACGCCGCCGTCCCGCTGGCGGACAAGCAGCGCTGGCAACGCGTGATGGCCAACTACCTGGTCACCCGCCCGAACCTGGCCGCCGTGGTGATGCTGTGCGACCCGCGCCACGGCATCCAGGCGCTCGACGAAGTCCTGCTCGAAGTGATCCGCCCGCGCGTCGAGCAGGGCCTGTCCTTCCTGGTCCTGCTGACCAAGGCCGACAAGCTGAACCGGACCGAGCAGGCCAAGGCGCTGCAGATCGCCCGTCTGCAGGCCGGCGGCGGCGAGGTGATGCTGTTTTCGGCCCTCAAGCGCCAGGGCGTGGAGTCGGCGGCGCGGTGGCTGCGGCGGGTGGTGGATGCGGCCAGTCTCCGTTGATGGGCATTGAAACGGCCAGAACCCACGATGGATGCGCCATGACAGATATGGATTTGATAGCATTCGAATGATCGAGACCTGGTGCGCCAAACTGCCCCACGGGATCCGCCTGAGCTGCCGTGGTGCCGGCGCGCGCGGTCGGCCGGTACTGATCTTCCTGCATGGTTTTCCCGAAGCCGCGTTCGTGTGGGACGGGTTGCTGGCTCACTTTGCGCAACCGGCGCACGGAAGCTTTCGCTGCGTGGCACCCAACCTGCGCGGCTACGAAGACTCCAGCCAGCCTGCCGAGGCCGAGGCCTATCACCCGCGCCAGCTGGTGCAGGACATCGCCGCACTGATCGCCGCCGAAACCGGCGGTGACGGCCAGCTGGCCGCGCTGGTTGGCCACGACTGGGGCGGCGCGCTGGCGTGGAATCTGGCCGCCGAGCATCCCGGGCTGCTGCGGCGCCTGGTGATCGTCAACGCGCCGCACCCCCAACCATTCGCCCGCGAGCTGCAGCACAACCCGGCGCAGCAGGCCGCCAGCAGCTACATGGACTTCCTGGTCCGCCCGGATGCCGAGGCGCTGCTGGCCGAGCGCGACTTCGCGCGCCTGTGGCCGTTCTTCGGGGCCACCGGCACCCGCGGGCCCGCGTGGCTGACCGACGACCTGCGCGCCCGTTACCGCGCGGTGTGGGCTGGCGATGGCCAGCGCCCCGGCGCGGGCCTGACCGGGCCACTCAACTACTACCGCGCCTCGCCCCTGCGCCCGTCGCTCGCGGATGCGCCGGCGGGCGGCCCCCTCGCGTTGCCACCGGCCGCCTTCACCGTCACGACCCCGACCCTGGTCCTGTGGGCCATGCAGGACGCTGCGCTGCCGCCAACGCTGCTCGATGACCTGCCGCGCTGGGTACCTCACCTCGCGCTGGAGCGCAACGAGAACGCCACGCACTGGATCGTGCACGAGCAGCCGGACTGGGTGGCAGCCCGCATCGCCCGGTTTGTTGCTTCTTGATCGATAGCTGCTCAGGCTTGCCTGACGAGCCCTGTAGCCGATTTTTGACGACAACGGTCAGTACACCGGAGGTTCCCCCGGCGGCCGCGTCTTGAAGCGCTTGTGCACCCAGTAATACTGCTCGGGCATGGCGCGGATCCACTCTTCCAGCCGGCGGTTCATCAGTGCGGTGTCGGCTGCCACGTCCTCGCTCGGGTAGTGCCGCCACGCGGCATGCACCTGCACCTCGTAGCCATCGGCGGTCATGCGCGTGACGGTGGGCACCACGCGCGCGCGGCCCAGGCGCGCCAGGCGCGGCAGCGCCGGCGCGGTGGCGGTGCTCACGCCGAAAAAGGGCACGAAAATAGATTCCTGCGCCCCCAGGTCCATGTCGGGCAGCAGGTACAGGTAGCGCCCCTCGCGCAACGACTTGACCACGGGCTTGACGCCATCGCGCCGGTTGATCATCACCACGTCGCCAAAGCGCTCGCGCCCCGCGCGAATCCAGGCGTCGGCGACCGCGCTGCTCTGCTGGCTGTAGATGCTGCCGCCCACGCGCACCGCCTGTTGCATGATGGCCGCGCCGCCCGCGTCCATGCCGTAGAAATGCGGGGCAAACAGCACCGCCGCCTCGGGTTTGCGCAGTTCGTCCACCGCACCGGCCAGACGCACGCGCCGGCGCACCACCTGCGGCGCGCCGTGCCAGACCCAGGCGCGATCGAGGAAGGCCTGCGTGAAGGCGATGAAACTGCGTCGCGCCACGCGCGTGCGCTCGCGCTCGCTCCACTCGGGAAAGCACAGGCGCAAATTGGTCAGCGCCACGTGCCGGCGCGCGCGCGCCAGCACGAACAGCAGGCGCCCAATGAGGCTGCCCAGTGCGCGCAGCCACGGCAGCGGCAGGGGCGCGATGGCGCGCATGAGCAGCACGCCGGGATGGCGGCCCCAGGGGCGTCGAACCTCGTTCATTCCTGCTGGCGCGGCGTCTTGTAGCGCCCGTAACCCCACAGGTATTGCTGCGGGCACTCGCGGATCAGGTGTTCCATCGCGCGATTGATCTGCGCCAGCGCCGTGTCCAGCTCACCGGCCAGCGGCTCGGGCAATGGCTGAAAGCGCAGCCTGAACCCCGCTGCGCGCGGCAGCCGCTCGCCCCACACCAGCAGCGGCGTGGCGCCGGTCTGCAGGATCAGGCGCGCGGCCAGCGTCATGGTATAGGCGGGCCGACCGAAGAATGGCGCCCACTGGCCCATGCCCTCGGGCGGCACCTGGTCGGGCAGCAGGCCGACCGCCCGGCCCGCGCGCAGTGCCTTGAGCATCTGCCGCACGCCGGCCAGCGTGGTCGGCGCCGTCTCGAGTCCGGCGCGCTGGCGCGCCGTCGCGATCACCGGCGCCACCGCCGCATGGCGCGCCGGGCGGTACAGCACGGTGATCGGGCCGTGCGTGGCCCGATAGCGCTCGGCCAGACCCTGCGCGGTGATCTCGAAGCAGCCCAGGTGCGGCGTGAGGAACACCACCCCCTTGCCGGCCGCGTAGGCGGCATCCACCGCCGCGGTGCCCACCCACTGCATGGGCACCGGCGCGCCAAACCACAGCCGCGGGGTCTCGGCCACCATGCGGCCCGCGTGCGCCACCGCCGGGCGCACCTGCGCGAACGAATAACCCGCCAGCCGGGCGTTGGCGCCGATGCGCCGCCGGTAGGTGGGCGAGGCCAGCCAGGTCAGCCAGCCCAGGACGGCGCCCACGGCATGCAGCAGGCCGAGTGGCCACACCGACAGCAGGCGAAACAGTGCAAGCATGGGGCTTTGACTACAATGGACCGGTCGCCGAGTTATTGAACCACTTGCAGGGCGACATGAAACAAGATCTGCTAAAGCGTTCGCCAGGGCTCCTCGAAGGTTTGGCAACGCTGTCGTTCAAACCCGAGGAGTTTATTCAATGGACCTGGCCCGCAGCTATCTCTTCACCTCCGAATCGGTCTCCGAGGGCCACCCCGACAAGGTGGCCGACCAGATTTCCGACGCCATTCTCGATGCCGCCCTGGCGCAGGACCCGCGCTCGCGCGTGGCCGCCGAGACATTGACCAACACCGGCCTGGTGGTGCTGGCCGGCGAGATCACCACCAACGCGCACATCGACTACATCCAGGTGGCGCGCGACACCATCCAGCGCATCGGCTACGACAACACCGAATACGGCATCGACTACAAGGGCTGCGCGGTGCTGGTGGCCTACGACAAGCAGAGCAACGACATCGCGCAGGGCGTCGACCACGCCAGCGACGACCACCTGAACACCGGCGCCGGCGACCAGGGCCTGATGTTCGGCTATGCCTGCGACGAGACGGACACGCTGATGCCCGCCCCCATCTACTACGCGCACCGCCTGGTCGAGCGCCAGGCGCAGCTGCGCAAGAGCGGCCAGTTGCCGTTTTTGCGCCCCGACGCCAAGAGCCAGGTGACGATGCGCTACGTCGAAGGCAAGCCGCACAGCATCGAGACGGTGGTGCTCTCCACCCAGCACAGCCCCGACCAGAGCGAGACCGCCACGAAGATGAAGGCCAGCTTCATCGAGGCCGTGGTCGAGGAAATCATCAAACCCGTGCTGCCCAGGGCTTGGCTGCAAAACACGCGCTACCTCATCAACCCCACCGGGCGCTTCGTCGTCGGCGGGCCGCAGGGCGATTGCGGCCTCACCGGGCGCAAGATCATCGTCGACACCTACGGCGGCGCCTGCCCGCACGGCGGCGGCGCCTTCAGCGGCAAGGACCCGACCAAGGTCGACCGCAGCGCGGCCTATGCCGCGCGCTACGTGGCCAAGAACATCGTCGCCGCCGGCCTGGCGCGCCAATGCCAGATCCAGGTGGCCTACGCCATCGGCGTGGCACAGCCGATGAACATCACCATCTACACCGAGGGCACAGGCGTAATCCCCGACGAGCAGATCGCCAAGCTGGTGCGCGATCATTTCGACCTGCGCCCCAAGGGCATCATCCAGATGCTGGACCTGCTGCGCCCCATCTATGCCAAGACCGCCGCCTACGGCCACTTCGGCCGCGACGAGCCGGAGTTCACGTGGGAGCATGTTGACAAGGTGGCCAAGTTGCGCGAGGCCGCGGGCTTGAAGGAACCGGCGCTGGCGTAGCGTCGGTCGGCATTCGACAAACCGCAGGCAGGCCCTGCGGTTTTTTTACGCCGCAAACACCCGCCGCGCACCCATGTAGCGGGTGGCGAAGTAGCGGCTCGACAGGCTGACGCGCCGCACCGTGCCGCCCGCCGAGGGCGCGTGCACGAACTGATCATCGCCCACGTACAGGCCCATGTGCGAAAACGGCGCGCCGCTGGTGTTGAAGAACACCAGATCACCACGCTGCATGCGGACATCTTCCACCGGCGTGCTCGCTGCGGCCCATTGCGCCGTGCTGCGTGGCAGGCGCAGCGCGCCGCCGGTCACCTGGTTGAAGACGTACTGGATCAGTCCGCTGCAGTCGAACCCGCCGCGTGGCGTGTTGCCGCCGTAGGTGTAGGGCGTGTTGACCAGCAGCATGGCGTTGGCCACCGCGCCTTCACGCTCTGTGGGATCCAGATCGAGCGGTGGCTGCGTCGGCGGCATCGGCACGAGCGGTGCCTGGCGCGCCACGATGTCGCCGCCACCGCGCCGGACAGCCGGCGGACTGGCACAACCCGCCAGCAGCCCGGCCGTCAACGCAACCAGCGCCAGGCGGCGCTGCGGCTGCACAAGCTCAAGCTCCACCATCCGAATCGTTCTCCCGGCCCGACCAACAGGCCCTGCAAGCTATTTTATGTATAGCAACTCAGGGGTGTCCAGCCAGCCGGCCATGTGCCGGTTGCAAAAGCGCCACGTCCGGTCGGGCGCCGGCGCCGGACAGCACGGCCGATTGCCTAGCTGGGCGCCGTCGCGACGCCCAGCATCCGCGCCGCCCGCTCGGCGATCATGATCACCGGGGCATTGGTGTTGCCGCCCACCACACTCGGCATGACCGAGGCGTCGACCACGCGCAGACCCTCGATGCCCCGCACGCGCAGGTGGTCGTCCACCACGTCCAGGGGCCCGCGTCCCATGCGACACGTGCCGACCGGGTGGTATATGGTGTCCGCATGCTGGCGAATGAAGGCCTCGATCTCCGCGTCGCTGCGTGCATCGGCCGACCGTTCCCGCCCGCCACGGCCGGCCAGCGCCGGCTGATTCAGGATGTCGCGCATCTGTCTGAACCCCGTCACCAGGCTGCGCACGTCGTCCGCCTCCTGCAGAAAGGCGGGGTCGATCAGTGGCGCCGTCAAGGGATCGCTGCTGGCCAGGCGCACGCTGCCGCGGCTGCGGGGGCGCAGAACGCACACATGGCAGGAAAAGCCGTGCCCGAACACCGTGGCGCGTCCGTGATCGACCAGCTTGCCGACCACGAAATGCAGTTGCAGATCCGGCACCGCTCGCGCCGGATCGCTCTTGATGAAGCCGCCCGCTTCGGCGAAGTTCGTCGTCAGCGGTCCGCGCCGCTCGCTCCGCCAGCGGCGCACGTCGCCCAGCGTGCGCCAGGCTCCCGCCAGCGACAGGCCGAACAACTCGTGCGCGCCGGGAACGTCCCACACCTGCACCACGTCCGGGTGGTCGTGCAGGTTGGCGCCCACACCGGGCAGGTCCAGCGCCACCGGCAGGCCCAGCCCGCGCAAGTGATCGGCCGGCCCAATGCCCGAGAGCATCAGCAATTGTGGCGACTGGAAGGTGCCCGCGCTCAACAGCACCTCGCGCTCGGCGCGCAGGGTCTTTTCCTGCCCGCCTTGACGGTAGGCCACGCCCACCGCGCGCCCGTGCTCGAGCAGCACGCGCGTGACGTGCACACCCGTGCGCACGTGCAGGTTGGGGCGCGCGAGGTTGGGCGTGAGGTAGGCCCTGGCGGCCGAGCAGCGCTCGCCGCCCTTGTGCGTGACCTGGTACAGGCCCACGCCTTCCTGCGAGGCGCCGTTGAAGTCCGCGTTGCGCACCTGGCCTGCCTGCACGCCCGCCTCGACAAAGGCCTGCGCGAACGGGTTGGGGTCGCACAGGTCCATTACGTTGAGCGGCCCGCCGGTGCCATGCCAGGCGTCGGCGCCGCGCTCGTTGTGCTCGGCGCGCTTGAAGAAGGGCAGCACCTCGTCCCAGCCCCAGCCGATGTTGCCCTCGGCGGCCCAGCCGTCGTAGTCCTGCGGCACGCCGCGCATGTAGATCATGGCGTTGACCGAGCTGGAGCCGCCCAGCACCTTGCCGCGCGGCTGATAGCCTCGCCGCCCGTTCAGTCCCGGCTGCGGCACGGTCTGGAAGGCCCAGTTGGCCTGGCCGGTCTTGGCCAGCAGCGCCAGGCCGGCCGGACAGTGAATCAGCACGCTCTTGTCGGGCGGGCCGGCTTCCAGCAACGTGACCTGCACGTTCGGGTCTTCCGTCAGGCGCGCGGCCAGCACGCAGCCGGCCGAGCCGGCACCGATGATCACGTAGTCCATGGAGCGGTTCCTCGTTGTCGAGCCATCGGGATTTTGCGCATGCCGCGGCCGCTAACATCCATGGTTTTCCCTCAATCGCCGCTTTCAGGAGAAACAGCATGAACATCAGCACCGTCGGCATCGTGGGCGCGGGCACCATGGGCAATGGCATCGCGCAGGCCTGCGCCGTCTCGGGCATTCGGGTCGTCATGGTCGACATCGCGCAGACCGCGGTCGACAAGGGCCTGGCCACCGTGGGCAAGAGCCTGGAGCGCCTGCTGCAAAAGGACAAGATCACCGATGCCGACAAGGCCGCCGCACTCGCCCGCATCCAGGGCTCGACGAACTACGACGATCTGAAAACCGCGCAACTGGTGATCGAGGCAGCGACCGAGAACCATGGCCTGAAGAACAAGATCCTGGCGCAGCTCGATGGCCTGCTGGCGCCCGAGGTGATCATCGCCACCAACACCTCGTCGATTTCCATCACCCAACTGGCGGCCGTCACCCAGCGCCCCGACCGCTTCGTGGGCATGCACTTCTTCAACCCGGTGCCGATGATGGCGCTGGTGGAGATCATCCGCGGCCTGCAGACCTCCGACGCGACGCACGACGCCGTCAAGGAGCTGGCGGTGCGCCTGGGCAAGTCGCCGATCACGGTGAAAAATGCGCCCGGCTTCGTCGTCAACCGCATCCTGGTGCCGATGATCAACGAAGCCTTCTTCGTGCTGGCCGAGGGTCTGGCCACGCCCGAGGACATCGACGCCGGCATGCGCCTGGGCTGCAACCACCCGATCGGCCCGCTGGCGCTGGCCGACATGGTGGGCCTGGACGTTTGCCTGGCGGTGATGGAGGTTTACCTGGAGCAGTTCGGCGACAGCAAGTACCGCCCCTGCCCGCTGCTGCGCGAATACGTGGCCGCCGGCCACCTGGGACGCAAGACCGGGCGCGGAGTGTACGACTACGCCCGGTGAGCCGGCGGCGCTACAGCCGCGCCAGCGCGTCCTTCACCTCGGCCACGCTCAGCAGTTCGCTCATCACGATGGGCGCCTTGCCCGGCGCCAGCAGCACGTAGACCGGCACGCCACTGCGCCCCAGTCGCTGCAACTCGGCGCTGATGGCCGCGTCGCGCCGGGTCCAGTCGGCGCGCAGGGTCCGCACCCCGGCTGCGCCGAACGCCGCCACCACCTCGCCGTCGGCCAGCGTGGTTTTCTTGTTGTACTGGCAGGTCACGCACCAGGCGGCAGTGAAGTCGACGAACACCGGCCTGCCCTCGTCCAGCAGAGCCTGCACGCGTTCGGCCGACCAGGGCTCCCAGCGTAACCCGGCACTGGTGGCCACCGCGGCCGGGTGTGCCACCGGTGCCACCACCATGGGCGCCAGCGCCGGCGCCACGAAGGCCGCCAGCAGCAGCGCCAGCGCGCCCACCCACCAGCGCGCGCGTCCCGCCAGGCCCAGCGCCCACAGCACGAAGGCCAGCAGCACCAGCAGCGCCAGCAGCGCCGCCGCGCCGTCGATTCCGCTTTGCTGGCCCAGCACCCACAGCAGCCACACCGCGGTGCCGAACATCGGAAAGGCCATGAATTTCCTGAACACGTCCATCCACGCCCCGGGCCTGGGCAGCGCACGCGCCACGGCCGGCAACCAGCTGGCCGCCAGATAGGGCAGCGCCATGCCCAGGCCGATGGCGCCAAACACCGCCAGCGCCTGCGTGGCCGGCAACCCCACCGCCAGGCCCAGCGATGCACCCATGAATGGCGCAGTGCACGGCGAAGCCACAGCCACCGCCAGCACGCCCGACAGCAGCGCATCGACCGCCGGGTGGCGCAGTTGCAGGCCGGCCAGCCCACTGGGCGCGAAGCGGCCGAACTCGAACACTCCCGCCAGGTTCAGCCCGATCACCGTGAACAGCGCCGCCAGCAACGCCACCACCAGCGGCGACTGCAACTGAAAGCCCCACCCCAGTTGCTGCCCGGCCGCACGCAGGCCCAGCATCAGCGCGCCCAGCGCCAGGAACGAAGCCAACACGCCCAGCGTGTAGGCCAGCCCGCTCATGCGGTGCGCGCGCCGATCGCCGCCGTGCTGGGCAAAGCCCAGCACCTTGATCGCCAGCACCGGAAACACGCAGGGCATCAGGTTGAGGATCAGCCCGCCCACCAGCGCGCCCAGCAGCGCCAGCGCGAAAGTCGCCGCCGGCACCGCCTGTGGCGCCAGGGGCGGCGCAGTGCCTGCCGCTGCATTGGCCGCGAGCGCCGCCTCCAGCGCGGGCGACATGCCCGGCAGCGGCGCCAGTGCCGGCCAGGCGCCCTCCACCCGCGCGTCGGCGCGCCAGCCCTGCGCGCCGGCCACCAGCACCAGCGGCAGCCGCGTGGGAGCATCGGCGCGATCGGGCGACAGCGGCAGGTCGGCCGTCCACACCGCGCCGTCCCAGCGCTGCGTCCAGGTGCGCGGGCCGGGTTGCGCGCCCAGGGCGGCGGCCGTGAGCAGCACGTGCGGCGTTTCGGGGAACAGCTCCAGCGTCTGGCCGCGCACGCTCTCGGGCAGCCCGTTCACGCGCACCGCCAGGCGCTGGCCGCCCTCTTCCAGCCGAACCAGATGCTCTCCGGGCAACTCGGCCGGCTGGCTTTTCAGGGCGGCGTCGAACGCGGCGCCGCTGAGCGCGGTGGAACTGCGCAGCGGCAGCTTGAGCGCGAATTCGCCCTCCTGCGGAATGCACTCCATGCGGCACACCAGCCAGCTCGCCTTCAGGCGGATGTCCAGCGCGTCGACCAGCGGGCCGGGTTGGTATTCGGGCGTGATGACGAGCGGCACCGGCAGCAGCACCGTGCCTTCGTAGCCGTAATTGGCCAGGGTGCCGATGGGGATCTTGCGCGGCAGCGGCCAGGCGATCTCGCCCGCCGTGACGCCGGGCGGCAGCGTCCACTGCAGATCGGTCGGCAGGCCCGAATCTCCGGAATTCTTCCAGTAGGTGTGCCATCCGGACTGGTGCGTCAGTTGCAGCCCGACCCACACCGGCTGATCCGCCGTGCGCGCGGCCTCCCCCGTCGGCACGCCGTGGGGCGCCCAGGCGAGCAGGACCGCCTGGACCTGGTCGGTCTGCACTTCGCTTTTGCCACCAACAATGGTGTTTGCGCTTGCTGGAAGCGCCACAGCCACTATCGATACCAGAGCAAAAAGAAAGGAGATGAGCCGCTGCGTCACGCCGTAAACCGAACCCAGGTCAAGAACCAAGTCGGTGCGATGCCGCGGCGGACCGAAGGTTCCACCCTTGGGGTAACCGGCAACGTGCAGGCGGCGCACAGACATGGTAATTTTGGCTCAGTCCGCGCTTGCGGTGCGGACCCAGGCCAATCGGCTCGGCGCGCAGGCCAGGTCACGCTGCGCGGCGCGGCCAGCACCGATGCCGGAATCAAGGAGACAACGCAGGATGCACGCGACGACTTCTTCCCCTTTCGATGCCGCCCTCGGCAGTTGGGCCGAGCGGCTGCGCAAGCGACTGGACGTGCCGCTGCTGGTGCGCTGGAAGGGTGGCAACGGCCTGCGGCTGGGGCAGTTCGACACCCCGCGTGTGGTCGTCGACGTGCTGGACGCCTCGGGTGCGGCGGCGCTGCTGTCGCCCTCGCTCGATCGGCTGGGCGAGGCCTACGTGGAAGGGCATCTGGACGTCAGCGGCTCGGCGCACGACATCATCGACCTGGCCCATCGGCTGGCGGCGGCCGCTGGCGATGGCGACGAACTCGGCTGGATGGGGCGCGTGGTGCGCCGCATCGTCGACGCCGGGCAGCACACCAAGGCCCAGGACCGCGACGCGATCCATTACCACTACGACGTGTCCAACGACTTCTACGCCCAATGGCTCGATCCGGCCATGGTGTACTCGTGCGCCTATTTCGAAACCGGCAGTGAAACGCTGGCCGAGGCGCAGCAGAAGAAGATCGACCACATCATGACCAAGCTGCGCATCGAGTCCGGCCAGACGCTGCTGGACATCGGTTGCGGCTGGGGTGCGTTGGTGTTGCGCGCGGCGCAGAAATTCGGCGCGCGCTGCGTGGGCATCACGCTGTCGCAAAACCAGTTCGACCTGGCGCGTGAGCGCGTGCGCGCCGCCGGTCTGCAGGACCGCGTCGAGATCCGGCTGCAGGACTATCGCGACGTCAAGGAGACGTTCGACCGCATCTCCAGCGTCGGCATGTGCGAGCACGTGGGCCTGAAGAACCTGGAGCCGTATTTCCGCATCATCCACGACCGCCTGGCGCCGGGCGGCTGGGCGCTCAACCACGGCATCACCTCGACCGACCCGCACAACGGCGAGACCAGCCACGGCGGCGGCCGGTTCATCGACCGCTACGTCTTCCCGCACGGCGAACTGCCGCACATCGCCACCGTGCTCAAGACCATGCAGGAAGGCGGCCTGGAGCCGGTCGACGCCGAGAGCCTGCGCCGCCACTACGCGCGCACGCTGCAGTGCTGGAGCGAGAACTTCGAGGCCAAGGGCGAGCAAATCAAGGGACTGGTCGACGAGCGGCGGCGGCGCATCTGGCGCATGTACCTCGTCGGCTCGCAGTGGGGCTTCGAGCACGACGAGCTCTCGCTGTTTCAGGTGCTGTGCCACCGCGCGGGCCAGGCCGACCGCGGGTTGCCGTGGTCCAGGCGCTGGATGTACGAGCCCGCCACTCGCTGAGCGGCGGCCGGATCAGCGCCCGGCTCGGCGCGCCTCGCGGTCGAGCCGCTCCTGCTGCGCCCGCACGGCCGGCGGCCAGCGCGACTTGATCCACGACAGCGCGGCGATGATCTCGTCGTCGCTCAGCACGCCGGCGTAGGCCGGCATGGCGCTGGTGTAGCCGGGATCGCCGATCACCGCGGCGACGCCGTGCTTGGTGATCGCGAAGAGTTGCCGATCGGGGTGATGCCAGGTGTGGCCGCTGGCGTCGTGCGGGGGTGCCGGCAGCAGCCCGCCGGGGCCGCGCTCGCGCCAGTTCGGCTGGCCCTGACCGTCGGCGCCGTGACAGGCGGCGCAATGTGCGGCGTACACGCGCTGGCCAAGCGCCAGCACGACCGGGTCGTCGGCGCGCAGCCGGTGATCTTCGCCGTTGCGGCTCCACAACCACGCCCCCGTCGCCGCCACGCCCGCGAGCACCACGGTGGCAACGGCCAAGGGCGCCGCTCGGCGCCTGAGCGCTTTCATCGAGGCGCCCGCTGCATGGATTGATGCTATTGATTGAATAGCTGCCCTGGCAGGTCAGGCAATGGCTGGAGTGCCATTTGCCACCAAACCGTGGTGTCCGGACACTTCAGCCATGGCTGCGAAACACACGACTGGTGCCGTCGCGCAGCACCAGCACGGTGTCGTACCGGTCGCGCCGGCCGCCATAGGCCGGTCCATCCATGCCGGGTGAGCCGATCGGCATGCCCGGCACCGCCAGGCCCAGCGCCTGCGGCTTCTCGCGCAGCAGGCGCCGCACGTCGTCGGCGTGCACATGGCCTTCGACCACGTAACCGCCCACCAGCGCGGTGTGGCACGAGCCGTATTTGGCCGCCAGCCCCAGACGCGCGCGCGCGGCGTTGTTGCCCGTGTCGTGCGCGTTGACCCTGAAACCGTTTTGCTCCATGTGCGCGATCCAGTCCTGGCAGCAACCGCAACTGGCGTCCTTCCAGACTTCGACCGCCTCCGGCTTGCGTTGCGCCAGCGACAGCCCGCCCCACGTCGCGGCGGCGGTGCCGACGGCCAACTGAAGCGCGCGTCGGCGGGTGGAAATGGGTGGGTGATTCATCTGCGTCCTCCGGCAACGATGGAATCCGGCCAGCGCCGAAAGTTCAGTCGGCGAAACCAAGCACCACGCGGCGCGTACGGGCGCTCTTCTTCTCGATCCTGGTCACCACCACGGCGCCGATCTCGCCGGTGTTGGCGACGTGCGTGCCGCCGCAGGGCTGCAGGTCGATCGCGGGGCCGTCCGGCTCGCCGATGCGGATGGTGCGCACCGTGCCGCTGCCGCGCGGTGGCTGCACGCTCATGCTCTTGACCAGTTCGGGGTGCGCGTCCAGTTGGGCGTCCGTCACCTGCCCCACCGTGACCGGGAGTCCCGCCGCCACCAGGCGTGCCAAGTCCGCACCCAGCGCTTCCTTATCCAGCGGCTCGGTCATGTGGAAGTCGATCCGCGCGTGGTCGGGTGTGATCGAGCACCCGTCCACCGGGCGTCCGACCAGGTGGCACAGCACGTGCGACGCGGTGTGAAAGCGCATCAGGCGCCGCCGGCGCGCCGCATCGATGTGCGCGATCACGGCGTCGCCCGGGTGCAATCGCGCCAGCACGGCCTGCTGGCCGGGCGCCGGCACGTGCACGATGCGGCCGGTCACGACGCCTTCGGCGTCCTTGTCCTTGCGCGTGTCGGCGATCGCCACCCGCGCCCCGTCTGGCAGCTCGATCCAGCCGCTGTCGCCCGCCTGCCCGCCTCCCAGGGGGTAGAACACGGTCCGATCGAGCACCACGCCCGACTCGTCAGCGCTTTGCACACGCGCCGCGCAGGTGTCGAGTGTGGCGTCGGCGCGAAACAATTCGTCAGTCATGCGCTCCAATGGTAGCGATCGAGCGCCGACCTTGCGTAAGATGCGCCGCATGGCCACCAAGCCCCCTCCGACCCGCCAGTGGTCCGAACTGGTCACCACCGATTTCACCACGCTCGATCTGGCACGCGCCATCGCCGTGCTGCCGCTGGGCGCCACCGAGCAACACGGGCCCCACTTGCCGCTGTCGGTGGACGCCAACCTGGTGCACGGCATGATTCACGCCGCGATCCCCTCGTTGCCGCCCGACCTCCCCGCCCTGTTCCTGCCGGTGCAGCGCGTGGGCTACAGCCCCGAACACAGCGCCTTCGCCGGCACGCTGAGCCTGAAGGCCGAGACCGTGATCCGCCTGTGGACCGACATCGCCGAGTCCGTCTACGCCAGCGGGGTGCGCAAGCTGGTGCTGTTCAACGCCCACGGCGGCCAGGTCGGCCTGATGGACACGGTGGCCCGTGACTGGCGCGCGCGACTGGGACTGCTGGTGTACAGCGCAAACTGGTTCGATCTGCCGCTGCACGCCGGCAACGGCAGCGACCTGCTCGAACGCTGCACGCCCGAGGAGCGGCGCTTCGGCGTGCACGGCGGCCAGCTGGAAACCGCCATGATGCTGGCGCTCAAGCCGAGGCTGGTGCGGCGCGGTCGCATGAAGCCGTTCGAGTCGAGCAGCGCGGCGCGTGCGCGCGACTTTCCGATCCTGGGCAACGGCCGAAGCGCCCGGCTGGCCTGGGCCGCGCAGGACCTGAACCCGGAGGGCGCGGCCGGCGACGCGAGCGCCGCCGTGCTGGAAGACGGTCTGGCGCTGGTCGAGGCGGTCGGCCGCAGTCTGGCCAGCCTGCTGATCGAAATCGATCGCCTGCCGGCCGACACCCTGCGCTCGCCCTACACTGAACCCTGAACCATCGCGCACAGCACGTCAAAGGAGGATCCCTGCATGCTGAACCGTCGCCAGTTTTCCGCCGCCCTGCTCTCTTCGGCCGCGCTCACCGGCCTGGGCCCAGCCTGGGCGCAGGGCGATGCGCCGATCCATCTGCTGGTGGGTTTCCCGCCCGGCGGTGGCTCGGACGCGATCGCGCGGCTGCTGGGTGAGAAGCTGCAGGTCGAACTGGGTCGCACCGTGGTGGTCGAGAACCGCCCCGGTGCCGGCGGGCAGATCGCCGCGCAGCAGCTCAAGGCGGCCAAGGCCGACGGCACGACGCTGTTCCTCTCGCACGATCACACCATCTCCATCCTGCCTCAGGTCGTGCGCAAGCCGGGTTTCGACTCCGCGGCCGACTTCGAGCCGGTGGGCGGGCTGGCGACCTTCGTGAACGGCCTGGCGGTGTCCAGCGGAACGCCGGCGCGCAGCGTGCCCGAGTTCGTCAAATGGGTCCAATCCAAGGGGGGCCAGGCCGCCATCGGCATCCCGGCGCCCGCCTCGACGCCCGAATTTCTGGTGCAACTGCTGGCCAGGAAATACGACCTCAGGCTAACGCCCGTGCCCTACAAGGGCAGCGCGCCGATGATGGCCGACATGCTGGGCAACCAGATCCCGGCGGGTATCGGCTCGGTGCCCGACTTCATCGAGTTCCAGCGCGCCGGCAAGCTGCACATGGTCGCGGTGCTGGGCGGCCAGCGGCAGGCGGCGTTGCCCGACGTGCCGACGTTCAGCGAACTCGGCTTCAAGGGTCTGGAAGACACGCCGTTCTATGGCATCTGGGCGCCCAAGGGCACGCCCGCCGCCTTCACCGAGCGCTTCACGCGCGCGCTCGAGAAGGTGCTGTCGATTCCGGACGTGCACCGTCGGCTCACCGACATGGGCCTGACCGTCGGCTACATGACGCCCGCGCAGCTGGACACACGCGAGCGCGCCTACACCCAGGTGTGGGCCAAGATCATCCGCGACAGCGGTTTCCAGCCACAGTAGGG
>CAZGOL010000044.1:0-16866 GCA_964527755.1 uncultured Ottowia sp. | reverse complement strand
TCGCCGAAAACGGCTACGCCAGCGGCTCGCACGGCTGCAGCCAGTTGCGCGACTACCCCGTGGCCAAATGGTTGTACGAGCAGGTGAAGGTGGGTGACCGGGTGGTGGTGTACGAGTGAAGAACTGACACACTCGGTGCAGGCATCGTCCTGGCCGGCGGCATCGGCAAGCCGATTGGGCTATGGTCTCCAAAATTGGATCGGAGACCCGGCATGCCCAAAACGACGTTTGAAGACCGCGCCACCGGCGCCCTGATGGGCGCGCTGATCGGCGACGCGTTGGGCGTGGGCCCGCACTGGTACTACAACCTCGATGAATTGCGCGCCGCCCACGGCCCCTGGATCAGCGACTACACCACGCCCAAGCCGGGGCGCTATCACGATGGGTTGAAGGCGGGGCAATCGTCGCAGGCGGGCTTTTTGCTGGAGCTGACGATGAAGTCGCTGGCCGAACGCGGCGGTTACGACGAGGCCGACTTTTGCCAGCGCATGGACCGCGACTTCTTTCCGCTGATCGACGGCACGCCCAACAACGGCCCGGGCGGCTACACCAGCCAGTCGATGCGCGAGGCCTACCGCCTGCGCGTGAAGCTGGGCAAGCCCTGGGGCCAGGTGGCAGGATGGGCCGACGACACCGAGGCCGCCGAACGCGTGCTGGCGATTGCCGTGCGCGATGCGCGTGACCTGGGGCAACTCGCGCGCCATGTCAGCGCCAACACCGCGCTCGCGCAAATCGACGCCACCGTCGGCGCCATGACCACCGCGTATTGCGCCGCGCTGGGCCTGCTGGTGCAGGGCGAGCGTTTTGACGGCGGCATCACCGCCAAGCTGATGGCCAAGGTGCACGATGGCACGCTGCCTTTCCACAGCGTCACCACGCCGGGGCAGGATGCCGTGCCCGACGGCCCCGAGCGGCCACGCCACGCCGGCCAGTTTGCATCGCCCGACGCGCTGATCGGCATGGGCTACATCGCCGGCGCGGCGCTGGATGCCGGCGTGCGCATCGAGCCGGCGTGGAAGGTCTCGCAGGTCTACGGCATGCCCTGCGCGGTGTACCA
This sequence comes from uncultured Ottowia sp., assembly GCA_964527755.1. Classification (GTDB taxonomy): domain Bacteria; phylum Pseudomonadota; class Gammaproteobacteria; order Burkholderiales; family Burkholderiaceae_C; genus Ottowia. The sequence goes on along the minus strand of CAZGOL010000044.1, from coordinate 15,809 downwards.
CCAGTTTCCGGCGGCCTACCACCTGGCCGCGCGCTTTGCCGACGACTTTGAAAGCGCCGTATTGCACGCCATCAACGGCGGTGGACAGAACCAGGCGCGCGCCATCCTCACCGGCGCGCTGGTGGGCGCCATGGTGGGGGTGCAAGGTATTCCCGAGCGTTTCATCAAGGGTCTGGATCGCGCCGACGAGCGCCTGCAACTGGCGCGCCGCATCGCCGCCCAAGCGAAGAACTGAACCCCACAAGGAGAGAAGACATGGCCACAAGCTATGACGTGCGCCTGCTGCACAAGAAGACAGTTGCCGAAGGCACGATGGAGTTCACGCTGGAAAAGCCCAAGGGCTTCGAGTACCGCGCCGGGCAGTTCGGCGACCTGGTGCTGCCGGCGTCAACGGGCCTTGCCGGTGACAACGCCAAGCACGGCTTTTCCTTCGTCAGCGCGCCCTTCGAGGACACCCTGCGCATGGCCACCCGCATGCGCAAGACCAGTGCCTACAAAAACGCCGCCGCCCAGGTGCCCGAGGGTGCGATGGTGCAACTGCTGGCCCTGTGGGGCGACTTCACCCTGCACAAAAACCCCGCCATCCCGGCCGTGTTCGTCATCGGCGGCATCGGCATCACGCCGGTGCGCAGCATCATCGCCCAGGCCACGCATGACAAGGCCCCGCACCAGATCACGCTGATCTATGCCAACCGCACGCGCGCGCTGGCCGCCTACACCGACGAGCTGGAGCGCCTGGCGGCCGAGAACAAGAACTTTCGCTTCGTGCCAGTCTACACCGACACACAAGGCCGCGTCAGCGCCGCCACCATCCGCCAGCACGTCTCCGACATCGCGGCATCCCGCTTCTACTTGGCCGGCCCCGAAGGCATGGTCAAGGCCATGCGTGCGCTGCTGGACGAGGTGGGGGCGGATGAGGACAACATCCGCACCGAGGAGTTTGAGGGGTATTGAACGCTTGATCCCCGGGGTCAACGCACCGGCCCGCCAAGCCGCTGGCTCGCCCTGGATATGGCGTAGTTGACCCCGCAGTAAATGATCGCGACCACCAGGTAGACCGGCACCAGCGCGTGGTAGTTGGCGATCAACACCTTGGCGTTCTGCATCAGCTCGCCGTAGGTGACGACGTAGCCGAAGGTGGTGTCCTTGACCACGATGACCAGTTGCGCGACCAGCGCCGGGACGATGTAGCGCAGGGCTTGCGGGAAGACGATGGAGAAGAACACCTGCGCTTCGGTCAGCCCCAGGCTGCGCGCCGCATCGCCCTGGCCGCGCGGCACCGCCAGCACACCGGCGCGGTAGACCTCGGCCACCACGGCGGCGGCGCTCAAGGCGACGGGCAGCGTCAGCATCCAGTAGGTGCTGAGCTTGATGCCCAACTGCGGCAACACCAGAAAGCACACGTAGATCAGCAGCAGCGTCGGCGTGCCGCGCAAGAACTCGATGGCCGCCACGCTGGGCCAGCGCAGCAGCCGCGGGCGCGCCAGGCGCCCCACCATCAGCACCAGCCCCAGGGCCAGCGCGATGAGGGCGGACATCGCCGCCGATGCCATGGTGCCGAGCAGGCCTTCGCCCAAAAACGCCCAGGTCGTGGGCCAGGCGAAGTACTTCCACAGCCGCGCGTCGAGTTGCCCCGCCGCATGAAACTGCGCCACGACGCCCGCCGCCAGCACCAGCAGCAGGGCCGCGGCAAGCCCGCTCATCGCGCGGTTGACGGCCCGGACCCGCGGGCTTGGCGCGCCAAACAAGACGTCTTCCAGCCGGCGGCTCATTTCAGAATCCGCACCTTCTTCTCGAGGGTGGCGCCGGCCCAGGCGATGAGCAGGCCCGTGGCCACGTACAGCGACGCCGCCACCATGAAGGCGGCAATGCCGGCCGCCGAGTCGTTGGCGATCTTGGACACCAGCGCCGTGAGCTCGCGCCCCGGAAACGGCACCTGCGAGGCGAGCGAGGTGGACAGCATCAGCGCAATCAGCAGCGAGGTCATGGGCTGCACCACCGCGCGCAGCGCCTGCGGCAGCACCACGGCGGTGATCACGCGCAGCGGCCGCATGCCCAGACTGAGCGCGGCCTCGATCTGGCCGCTGGCCACCGTGTTGATGCCCGCGCGCAAGTAGTCCGCCGTGAAGGCCGAGCAGACCAGCGCCAAGGTCAATATCACGCTGGGCTCATAGTCGATCACCACCTCCAGATCGGGCAGCGCGAACACGATGAAGATCAAGAGCGCCACGCTGGGGATGTTGCGAAAGACCTCGACATAAACCGTCAGCGCCGCGCGCAGCGGTGGCAAGGGCAGCAGCCGCAGCACCGTCACCCCAATGCCCAGCAAAAAGCCGGGCACGAAGGACAGGACGGTGAGCTTCCAGGTCAACAAAAGGGCCTGCACAAAGGCAGGCCCGTAGTCGGCCAGAAGCCGGGAGGCGTCACCCATGGATCAGGGCAGTGCGGGCGGCGTCGGCACGTCCTTGCTGCCGGTGCGCTCGCCAATGGCGATGGTCCACAGCCTGGCCCAGGTGCCGTCGCCCTCCACCTTCTTCAAGAAGGCGTTGACGAAGGCCACGCCGTCCGAGCCCTTGGGCAGGCCGATGCCATACGGGTCTTGCGCGCCAAAGGGCGTACCCGCCAGCTTGGTGTCGCCCGTGCCCAGGCTCAGGGCGTTGAGCAGCAGCGTGTAGTCGGTCACGTAGGCGTCCACGCGGCCCTGGCGCAGGGCGTCCAGCGCCTCCTGGTGGGTCTGAAACTCTTGCACCACCGCCTTGGGCGCAAACTGCGCCAGGATGGCCGGCCCCGTCGAACCCGCCTGCGTGGCCACCTTCTTGCCCGCCAGGTCGTTGTAGGACTTGATGGCGGTGTTGTTGGCCTTGACCAGCACCCCGGCCTGCGAGGTGTAGTAAGGGCCGGCAAACGAAATCTTCTCGGCGCGCGCCGGGGTGATGGAATAGGTGGCCAGCACCATGTCCACCTGGTCGTTGATCAGCACCTGCTCGCGCGTGGACGAGGTCACCTGCGTGAACGCAATCTTGGCCCCGTCACCCAGGATGTAGCGCGCGATCATTTGCGCCATGCCCGCGTCAAAACCGCGCATCCGGCCGTCCTTCTCGTTCAGCATCGAGAACAGATTGGACGTCTGCGTGCCACCCAGGCGCAGCACGCCGGCCTGCTTGATCTTGCTGGCCCAGGTGCTCGATGCAATGGTGGCCGCATCGGCCACGGGGCCCTGCGCGACGAGTGCATCGAACGCCGTGGCGCTGATGAGTGTGCCCTGCGCGAAAGCAGATCCACCGGCCACGAACGCCAGCGCCACCACGGTGGATTTGAGAATGGATTTGATTGGCATGCTGTCCTCTTGGTGGGGGTGTGATATCGGGCAATATAGCGCAGGCCAACCCATCGCTTCCTTACGACCCAGCTCGGCGACACGGCCAGCCGGATTCAGCACGGAACGGCTGATCGATGTCCGAGCCGCTATGGCCAACACGCAGAGGTTGCAGGCAAATTGCCCCGCGGGTCTAAACGCTCAACCATACACCTCCCCTGTGCCCCTTCTGTTTTCTACTCGCGAGACCATTGCCGCAGGCCGCAAGAAGCATATGCGTTGCGCGTTCAGATCGAAGGTCTGCGTCGACTCGTCGCGATGTACTGCCAGTGCATTGAAGAGCCATCTCGCCGGATAAATATCTACCAAAATTTGATCGCATTTATCAAAAAATATGCACCCTAATTGATATGACAAATAATTGTGTATATGATCCAACTTGTCGGTATCACATTTGGCGAAGGGTTCAGGCAATGGAAGCACAGTTCAAGGGCGTTAAGACGTCCAATAAGGCGAGCAAAGAGAGGCGAGAGAAATTCGTTCAGCTGGCCCAAAGCCGCACCGTGAACGCTATCAAGGCGATCCGCGTAATAGGTAAGCTGGGCAACAAGTCGCACTACGAGTACGACGAAAGGGACGTGAAGAAGATTGCCAGTGCGCTCGCCAAGGAAATTGACGCGCTGAAGGCTCGCATGTCCGATCAGGGCGGCAAGGCCGAAGTCGAGTTCTCGCTCTAGGTCCGCAAGTGCGGGATCGCTCTCCATCGTCACCACCAACATCATCACAAACCGCGCCGCCGCTGGCGTCGCGCCCTAAGACTATGCGTGATATCGAACTGCTGCAGGCCCTCCTGGCGTCGGAGACCGAAGACGCCGTGATCAATGTTCTGGAGGCCCGCGGCCTGCTAGACGAGAAGATTCGGGCGACGCGCTGGAAGTACCTCGGCAACATGCCGAACAATCAGTCGATCGTTCTCAACCAGCAAAGCTCGGCGGCGGCGGCACTGGTGGAGAAGTTCACCAACGCGCAGGACGCGCTGCTGCTGCGCTACTGCAAGGCGGCCGGGATCGATCCTCGCAGCGTGGAGGCGCCCGTCACGATGTCCGACGCGGTCGACAAGTTTCTGGGCGCAAAGGCCGAGGCCTTCAGCAACCTCGACGACGACAAGAAGGCGCGCGCGGCCCGCAACGCCTACGCCGAAGGCCACCTGGTTCTCTACGCCACGGGCACAAAATCCCGCCCGTCGCTGTCGCTTTACGATGCCGGTGAGGGCCAACTGGCCAAGGACTTCCCAAGCACGTTTTGCTCGCTGATCTATGGTGACGCGAACGGCTCGTACAAGGGTGCCATTCAATTCGTGCAAGGTCGCTTCAACATGGGCAGCAGCGGCGTGCTTCCGTTCTGTTCGGAAAAGCACAAACTGCAGCTGATCGTTTCTCGGGTGCCCGAGGACGTGGCACACAACGGCACACACGAATGGGCCTTCACTGTGCTGTGCTTTTTCCCGTCAGCGCAGAACCCCTCGTGGCACTACTTGCTCGGTGAAGACGGCGAAGTCATGACGGCGGGGACTGCACCGATGGGGCTGCTCCCGCGTTCTGGTGCGAAGACGGAAGAGATCACTCCTCCGCGCGAGCGCAAGGTGTCGTCCGGCACGCTGATCAAGATGTACGACTTCAAAGCGCCGTTGTCGAACATTTGCGGCGAGCTGTACCGGAAGATCGAGGAGTTCCTGCTGCGACCACCTCTGCCACTGCGCGTAATCGAGTGCCGTGAAGGCTACAAGGCCAAGGTCATGCGAAATACGGTCTGGGACCGCCTAGTGACGTGGAAGGACCGAATGGAGCCCGGCTTCGAGAACGGCGCCAGCGTGTCCGTGCAGCTCGACACCGGCGAGACGATCCCCGTCGAGATCTACGTGTATAAGGCCGTGAAGAAGAACGGCGGTGAGCTGCAGGACGATCCCGACCGGCAAACGGGACTGCGCGCCTTGATCAACGGCCAATCGCACGCGAAGCGCGATAGGCAGTTCTTCAAGACGCAGGCCGTGGACAAGGAGCATATCGCCGGCAGTATGCTGGTGCTGCTTGATTGCACAAAGCTCACGCAGTCCTCACGCAATGCGCTCCTCATGAGCAACCGCGAGACGTTCCGCGATGATCCGCTGCTGCAGGATCTGTTCAAGAAGATCCAGCGTGAACTGAAGCAGCATGAAGGCCTCAAGGAGCTGAATGACAAGCGATACGCCGATAAGGTCAAGGACGCTGTCAGCGACGACGACGGTATCAAGGCGCTCGAAGAGCTGCTGATTAGCGATCCTGATCTGGCCGACCTGTTCGGCACCATGAAGCCGGGGCAGGCCGGTGCGAAGATCTCAGGGGACGGCCCGGGCGGAGTGTTGGATGTTCCGGTTAAACCATTCAAGGGCGTGCAGTACCCGACTTATTTCAAGCGCAAAGACGGCGCGAAGACGATTATGGCTGAGATCGTGCAGGGTGAACTGGGTCGCGTCTCGTTTCTCACCGATGTGCGCAACGATTACTTCACGCGAAAGCGAGTGCGGGGGCAACAGTCTTTCTCCGGCGATATCGTGCCGACGACCCGGTTGTTCAACGGGCGCTACACGCTGACGTTTGCTCCCGACAAAAAACTGCCAGTGGGGACGGTGCTCAACTGCCAGGTCACGATCACCGATAGCAAAGGCAGTGGCCCGTTCAATCTTGATGTGCAGCTCGCCGTCATCGCGCCCGTCGCAAAGGAGCCACCAACGCCGAAGCCGTCCAAGCCGCCCAAGGCCTTGACCGCGCCCAGCCGCCCGAATATCAGGGAGGTGAAGGAAGGTCCGGACGCGCCGCCCCTGACTATCCAGAAGGAACCCGCGAGCGATCGGCTGGTGCTGCTGCTGAACGTCGAGTCGTCGTACCTGGCTCAGGCCAAGTTGCTGCGGGAGCCGGAGGATGCTGCGGCGGTCGATTTCGTGTTCAAGTACGGGCTCGCCCTCACAGCCATGGGCCTGATTGACGTCGCGAAGAAGACGTCGGAATGGGAGACCGACCAGGCCGCGTGTCGCGAGCGCATCCAGCAAACGGCCGCCGGGATCGCACGCGTCATCGTGCCGCTCTGCCTGTCGCTGCCAAAAAATCTTCCGAAAAAGAAGGCGAAGCTCGCTGCCATCGCGTAACGGCAGCCCCCCGCAGCGGACGTAGCTTCGCGCTACGCGCCGCGCCTGCGATGGAATAGCACCACTTCCTGACTGCCGTTCGTTGCGCCACGCTGATCTGCGTACCAGCGTCGGTTCGGCACAGCACGCCATAAGCGACCGTCAGTTGTGTAGGTCCCGCTCGGCAGTAGGCACTCTTCCAGCCCCACATCGTCGGCGACGGAGAGGTAGCGCGACAACTGCCATTCTGGCTGGGAGAACGCCACGACCTGTACGATCATGGTATCGCGGTTGCACAACGCTGCGACTGAACGCAGGGAGGCCTTGAGGTTGGCGAAGTAGCTGTTAAGTTCCTTCGTGCGCGCGCCCATGGTGTAGTAGGCCTCGCCGTCGCCGTCGAGTCGGTTAGCAATCCAGAACGGCGCCGGCGTCTCCTTGCGGCCATCAACTTGCCAGCGGTGATAGAGCACGTGTACGCCCGGGTAAGGAGGCGACGTGACGACCAGATGCGGCGTGCGCCCGGTGGCGAACGTGGCGTCGCTCTCTAGGCCCTTTGTCGTGCGGTTCAGGCAAGTGATGTCCGTGAAGCCGTGCCCAGCGGCTAGGATCCTCTGTCGCAACTGGCGCGCCCCTTCGATCATCGCCGTGGCGTCGGTGACCAACATAGCGCGGAAGTCGTCGATGCTGGGCAGCTTCTTGCGGCCGTTCAAAGCCCATTGCGAGGTACGGAGCAGCACGCAGCGCGCGAAGTTCTCCAACCGCTTCGGTTTCAGCGTGCGCGCGGTCGCCATGACCTGCTCGATCGCCTTCTTAAGCCGCCAGTTCGTTGCGCTATCGAGGTGCTTGGTATAGCCCGCTTCCTCGTAGTGCGCGTCGATATCCACTGGCTTCCAGATGTTGATGCCGTCAGCAAGGCCATCGCCCCAGCGCTGCAGCTTGGCCAGGTCGTCCTCGCAGTAGATCGTGGTCTTTACCTCGCTGACAAACGTCGCGAGTGAGCTGATGTCGGTGCCGATCGCATGGCGGCCGCTGACCATCGCTTCGACAAGCGTAGTGCCACCACCAACGAATGGATCGAGCACGAGATCACCGGGCACAGTGAAGGCATCGATAGCGGCCCGGACAAACTTCGGCGAAAAGCGAGCTGGGTACCGATAGAAGTTGTGCGTTAAACCAGCGATCGGCGATGCGTCCCGCGCTGCATCGATCAGCCTGGCCAGGTTCTCCGGCTGACCCCGAACGGATGATGTTGTGACCATGATGGGTCTATCCCTTCTGTGCCAGCAACGGCCAACGGTCATTTACGTACTTTTCTGTGGCATCGCGGATGATCCATCCGACGGATACCTTTTGCTGATCCGCGATCTGTTCCAAGGTCGTGAAAAGCTCGGGCGGAAAGCCGACCGACATACGCTTCATGCGCTTCGAGTCATTGACCTTTGCCTTTCGTTTCGTGGCCATGAAAGTATTGAAAAGTTATGTTGCACCACTTTACACCACTTTGGTGATCCGAGACGGTCAGGTTTACCTATGGAGTGTCTCAGTCGCATCAGGTGCCGGTGATGGTCTCGGCAGCAAACGCCACGGCTGCTCTCGGTCGCATGTGCATGACCAAGAGGCCCAACCGCCCGACTGGGTGTCGATTCAACCCGGCTGAACGGTCAACTTCAGGCCCAGAGCACGCATGACCTTGAACAAGGTGTCGGCGCCCGGTGCCCGCTCGCCCGACAGGCTCTTGTACAGACTCTCGCGTGACAGCCCGATGTCGCGCGCCAACTGGCTCATGCCGCGCGCGCGCGATGTCACCCAGGGCAGCGGCCAGCAGCGCGGCGTCTTCGTCGTCCAGCACGGCTTGCAGATAGGCCGCGATGTCGGCCTCGTCGCGCAGGTGTTCGGCGGGGTCAAACGGGCGGGTCTTGATGCTTGTCTTGCTCATGTCACTGCGTCCGCGTCATCAACCCTCGGTCGCTTCAGCAATCAAGACCTCGGCTGAAATACCCAGGCTGCTGTGCAGTCTGCGAATCATGGCCAGGGTCAGCGGACGCTTGCGGTTCAGCACTTCGTAAACCCGATTGCTTTGACCGATGATGGGCTCCAGGTCCTTGACGGACAGGCCTTGTTGTTCCATCCGAAACTTGATGGCTTCGATGGGGTCGGGTGCGTCGATGGGGAAGTGCCTGGCCTCGTAGGCTTGAATCAGCGTGGTCAGCACGTCCAGGCGATCGCCTTGCGGCGTGCCGGGCGCGGGGTCGCGATCGATCAAGGCCGAAACATCTTTGAGTGCGGCCTTGTAGTCGGCTGGGGTGTGGATGGGACGGATGTTCATGTTGCTCTCCGGGTCGGTCAGATGGCCTCTATGGTTTGCGCGTCGATGGCGTCGTACTCTGCGTGCGTGCCGACGAACTTCACATAGACGACTTGCAACTTGTATGCCACTGCCACGACGAGCCGATAGTCGTTGCCTTTGATATTGAAGACGACGCGGCGGTTCTTCAGCACGCTGGCGTTGCGAAACTGCGCCTTGACGTCGGCCGGTTGTGTCCAGGCTGCGTTGGTCGCCTCCTGATACCAGGCCTTCAAGCCCTGCTCGGCATCGGGATGACTCTTCCAGAACGCACGCAACGTGGCCACGGCAATCACTCGCATCGGCGCGATGATAGTCCCAAATTGGGACTTGCGCAAGAACTCTGCCGCGCGGTGACCGTGGCACAGCCGGCCTCCTGCTTGTTCGGGTCAGGCTGCCAGATGCGGCTTGAGATACCGCCCCGTAAAACTCCCCGCACACGCCGCCACCGCCTCCGGCGCACCCTGCGCCACCACGGTGCCGCCTTTGTAGCCGCCTTCGGGGCCCATGTCGATGATCCAGTCGGCCGTCTTGATGACGTCCAGGTTGTGCTCGATGACGACGATGGTGTTGCCGGCGTCGACCAGTTGCTGCAAGACCTTCAGCAGCAGCTCGATGTCGGCAAAGTGCAGGCCGGTCGTCGGCTCGTCCAGGATGTAGAGCGTGCGGCCGGTGTCGCGCTTGCTGAGTTCCAGCGCCAGCTTGACGCGCTGGGCCTCGCCGCCCGACAGGGTGGTGGCGCTCTGGCCCAGGGTGATGTAGGAGAGGCCCACGTCCAGCAAGGTTTGCAGCTTGCGCGCGATGGCCGGCTGGTCGGCAAAGAAGGCGTGCGCCTGCTCCACCGTCATGTCCAGCACCTGCGCGATGTCGTGGCCCTTCCACTGCACTTCCAGCGTTTCGCGGTTGTAGCGCCGGCCGTGGCACACGTCGCAGGGCACGTAGACGTCGGGCAAAAAGTGCATCTCGACCTTGACCACGCCGTCGCCCTGGCAGGCCTCGCAGCGGCCGCCGCCGCTGGACTGCGGCACGTTGAAGCTGAAGCGCCCGGGGCCGTAACCGCGCTCACGTGCCATCGCGGTTTCGGCCATCAACTCGCGGATGGGGGTGAACAGGCCGGTGTAGGTGGCGGGGTTGCTGCGCGGGGTGCGGCCGATGGGGCTTTGGTCCACCGCGATGACTTTGTCGAACTGCTCCAGGCCTTCGATGGCCTGCATGGGCGCGGGCTCGGCGTGGGCGCGGTGGATTTCGCGCGCGGCGGCGGCATACAGCGTGTCGTTGACCAGGGTGCTTTTGCCCGAGCCCGACACGCCCGTCACGCAGGTGAGCAGGCCGACGGGGAAGTCGACCGTCACGTTCTTCAGGTTGTTGCCACTGGCGCCGACGATGCGCAGCGCGCCCTCTCCCAGAGGGAGAGGGAGCAGGTCCGCCGCAGTCGATCGCTCTCTCCCCAAAGGGGCGAGGGAGGGGTGAGGGGTCTGCGCGGCACCAGGAATTTCAAGTGATTCGTGGTTCTGATACTTGTTGGCAGCGCCGGAGCAGCTATCATTTTTGAACGACCTGCGGCGCTTGGGCAGTTCGATGCGGCGCTCGCCGCGCAGGAACTGGCCGGTGACCGAGCCCGGCGTGGCCGCCACCTGCGCAAACGTGCCCTGCGCCATCACGTGCCCGCCGTGCACGCCGGCGCCGGGGCCCAGGTCGATCACGTGGTCGGCCGCGCGCATCATGTCCTCGTCGTGCTCGACGACGAGCACGCTGTTGCCCAGATCGCGCAGGTGCTTGAGCGTGGCGATCAGGCGGTCGTTGTCGCGCTGGTGCAGACCGATGCTGGGTTCGTCCAGCACGTACATCACGCCCGTCAGGCCCGAGCCGATCTGGCTGGCCAGGCGAATGCGCTGCGCCTCGCCGCCGGAGAGGGTCTCGGCACTGCGCTCCAGGCTCAAATAGCTCAGGCCCACATCGTTCAAGAACTGCAGGCGGTTGCCGATCTCGCGCACCACCTTGCTGGCGATCTCGGCCTTGGCGCCGTCCAGCCGCAGGGTGTCGAAGTACTGCTTGGCCTCGCCCAGCGTGACGTGGCTGACCTGGTAGATGGCGCGGCGCTGCGCGCCCTCGCCGACGAACACGTGGCGCGCCGTGCGGTTCAGCCGCGTGCCGGCGCAGTCGGGGCAGGGCTGGTGGCTGCGATAGCGCGCCAATTCTTCGCGCACCACGGCGGAGTCGGTCTCGCGATAGCGGCGCGCCATGTTGGGCAGGATGCCTTCGAAGGGGTGCTTCTTGCTGACCTTTTTGCCAGCCGAGGCCCCGCTCTCGAAGGTGTAGTCGAACTTGATGTCTTCCTCGTCCGAGCCGTGCAAGATGGCATGTTGCACCGGCGCGGGCAGCTCCTCGAAAGGCGTGTCCACGCTGAACTTGTAGTGCCGGGCCAGGCTCTCGATCAGGGCAAAGTAATACGCGTTGCGCCGGTCCCAGCCCTTGATGGCGCCGCTGGCCAGGCTGAGCGACGGGAAGGCCACCACGCGCTCGACGTCAAACACCTCGGTGGTGCCCAGCCCGTCGCAACTGGGGCAGGCGCCGGCCGGGGCGTTGAAGGAGAACAGGCGCGGCTCCAGCGCCGCGATGGAGTGGTTGCACACCGGGCAGGCGAACTTGCTGTTGAACAGGTGTTCTTTCTCGCCGTCCATCTCCAGCGCGATGGCGCGCCCATCGGCCAGGCGCAGCGCGGCTTCCAGGCTGTCGGCCAGGCGCGCCTTGATGTCTTGACGCACCTTCAGACGGTCGATCACCACGTCGATGTCGTGCTTGTCGTTTTTCTTCAGCACCGGCAGCTCGCTGGCTTCGACAATCTTGCCGTCGACGCGAAAGCGCACATAGCCCTGCGCCTGCATCTGTGCAAACAGCTCGCCGAACTCGCCCTTTTTCTCGCGCGCCAGCGGCGCCAGCACCATCAGCCGCGTGTCCTCGGGCAGCGCCAGCACGGCGTCCACCATCTGGCTCACGGTCTGCACTGTCAGGGGCAAGTCGTGATCCGGGCAATGCGGCGTGCCGGCGCGGGCAAACAGCAGGCGCAGGTAGTCGTGGATCTCGGTCACCGTGCCCACGGTGGAGCGCGGGTTGTGGCTGGTGGCCTTTTGCTCGATGGCGATGGCCGGCGACAGGCCCTCGATCAAGTCCACGTCGGGCTTGTCCATCAGCTGCAAAAACTGCCGCGCATAGGCGCTCAGGCTTTCGACATAGCGGCGCTGGCCCTCGGCATACAGCGTGTCAAACGCCAGGCTGGACTTGCCCGAGCCCGACAGGCCGGTGATGACCACCAGCTTGTCCTTGGGGATGTCCAGGTCGATGTTCTTCAGGTTGTGCGTGCGAGCGCCGCGCACGCTGATGCGCTGCGCGCGCAATGCAGCGGCCAGCGGCAGGCCGTCCGCGTCGGGGCCGGGAGGAAAAGCGAGGTCATTCATGGCAGGCAGCCCCGCGCGCAGGGCAACCGGACATTATCGGCGGCGCGCCGGTTTTGCGCCTCGGGCTGCCATGCCATCGGCGATACTCGGGCCGTCCAGAAGCTGCCGCGATCCGGCGACACCACGTCCATCGATCCCAAGGAGCCCGACGTCCATGACGAGGAGTCACTTCACTTCCTGCGGCGCGTGCGCCTGGCGCCGCCTGGTCGGCGGCGTGTGCCTGCTGGCCGCACTGCTGCTGGCCGGCTGCGCGGCCATGTCGGTGGAGGAGTGCCGCACCGCCGACTGGCGCGAGCAGGGCGAGCGCGATGCGCTGGCCGGTTACCCGCGTGCGCGCCTGGCCGAAGTGCGCGAAGCCTGCGCCGAGGCGGGCGTGGTACCCCAGGAGGCGCTGTACTGGGATGGCTGGAACCGCGGCATCGTGCAGTTTTGCACGCCCGACAACGGCGCGCTGTGGGGCCGCCGCGGCAACGCGTACCGCAACAGTTGCCCGCCCGCGCTGGAGCCGGCCTTCCTGTCGCGCTATGGCGCCGGCCGGCGCGCGTACGACGCCGAACGCCGGCTCGACAGCCTGCGCAGTGACCAGCAACGCAAGCAGCGCGAGCTGGCCAACGCCAAGGACGACGCCGCGCGCAAGCGCCTGCGCAGCGAGTTGAGCGACCTCGACTGGCGCCTGGGCCAGGCGCGCGACGAACTGGACCGTGCCGATCGCAATTTCCGCTGGGGCTATTGAGCGCGCCCCGGCACTGCCGGCGCACCAGGTTTCTTGATCAAATCGGCCATTCGCGCTTGCCGATCAAGCCGAAGAAGCTAGGGTATTGATAGCTGATGGCGGACGCGCCTGCCACTCAGCGTGCTGGCGCTTGCTGCAGTGCGCCCGCGCTCCACACCCGCCAGCGCAACGCCATGCCCTCGGGCACGAAGACCACCACCGGCAGTTTGCTGTTGTAGCGCACCAGCAGCGGCTCGGCCTGCACAAAACCGGGCTTGGCGCTGTTGGGCGGGCACGCCATCAGGGTGCTGCGCACCTGGCCCTTGCTTTGCAGCACCCAGTAGGTGTAGCCCCAGCCGGGCACGTCGCGCTCCTCGAAGCGCCCGTCCATCCCGCGCGCGTTGCAGTCCACCGTCATGGCCTTGCCGCCGATCAGTTCCAGCTTGTGCGCGTCCTCGTCGGCCAGGGCGGGCAACTCGATCACGTAACGCTGCTGGCCGGCCAAGGTGGCGGGGAAGGCCTTGAGTTCCTTGGCGGCGGCGGGGTTGGGTGCGGCGGGTGCGGTCATGGGCTGTTGCGCGCAGGCGGCCAGCAGGGCGCCACCAATCGGCAGCAGGACGGCAAGGCGCAATGGATGGAAGGGTTTCATGGGTCGCCAATCTATCAAACGAGCGATGACGGAGAATAGCCCGCTTGCCGGCGCGCCCGTCGGCACACGGTTTCTTGCGCCGCCCGCCGATGTCTGCTTCCCTCCCTGCCAGCGCCCCAGCAGTTCCCGCCCACCGGATGAGCGCCGACGAGCGTCGCGCGACGCAATCGCTGGCGGGCATCTTCGCGCTGCGCATGCTGGGCCTGTTCCTGGTGCTGCCGGTGTTCATGCTGGAGGCGGCGCGCTACCCCGGTGGCGACGACCCGGCGTTGATCGGATTGGCCATGGGCATCTACGGCCTGACGCAGGCGATCATGCAGGTGCCGCTGGGCCTGGCGTCGGACCGCATCGGGCGCAAGAAGGTGATCGTGGCGGGCCTGGTGGTGTTTGCACTGGGCAGCACCGTGGCGGGCATGGCCGGCAGCGTGCACATGCTGATCGCCGGGCGTGCGCTGCAGGGCGCGGGCGCGGTGTCGGCGGCGGTGACGGCGCTGCTGGCGGATCTGACGCGCGACGAGGTGCGCACCAAGGCCATGGCGGCGGTGGGCATCAGCATTGCCGGCATGTTCGCGCTGTCGCTGGTGGCGGCGCCGCCGCTGGCGGGTGCCATCCACCTGTCGGGCCTGTTCTGGCTGACGGCGCTGCTGGCAATGGGCGGCATCGTGGTGGTGCTGCGCGCCACGCCCGATGAGCCCCGGCGTCATGCCGACGCGCCGGTGGGGCGCCTTGCGGACGTGTGGCTGCACCCGAACCTGTGGCGGCTGGACCTGGGCGTGTTCGTGCTGCACACGGTGCAGATGGCGATGTGGGTGGTGGTGCCCGAACTGCTGGTGGGTGCCGGCCTGGCCAAGGCGCACCACTGGCAGTTGTATCTGCCCGCGGTGCTGGCCTCGTTCGTGCTGATGGGTGGCCTGTTCAGCCTGGAGCGACGCGGCTACCTGCGCGCCGTGCTGCGCGGGGGCATCGCCCTTTTGCTGCTGGTGCAACTGGCCTTGCTGCTGCTGGCACCCGGCAAGCCCGGGCTGTGGACCATGGGTTGGGTGATGTTCTTCTTCTTCGTGGCCTTCAACCTGGTGGAGGCCAGCCAGCCCAGCCTGATCTCGCGCCTGGCGCCGGCCAACGCGCGCGGCGCGGCGCTGGGCGTCTACAACACGCTGCAGTCGCTGGGTTTGTTCGCCGGCGGCGCGCTGGGTGGCTGGCTGCTCAAGAGCGGCGGCTACGCGGCGGTGCTGAGTGGCACCTCGGCCTTGGTGGCGCTTTGGCTGGTGCTCGGTTGGGCGCAGATCGTGCCGGGGCTGCGCACGGCGGCGCCGGGGGCGCCGACTGCCCAGGCCGGCTGATCCGCAGCCGCTGCGGCCTGCCCGCCCTGCGGCACAATGGCAGGCCTTCATCACGCACAGCACAGGGACCCTTCCGCCATGGCCTCCGTCAACAAAGTCATCCTCGTCGGCAACCTGGGACGCGATCCCGAGATGCGCTCGTTTCCCAGCGGTGACCAGATCTGCAACATCCGCCTGGCCACCACCGACAAATGGAAGGACAAGCAGTCTGGCGAGTCGCGCGAGCACACCGAATGGCACACCGTCGTGTTCGGTGGTCGTCTGGCCGAGATCGCCGGTCAGTACCTGCGCAAAGGCTCGCAGATCTACATCGAAGGCAGCATCCGCACCCGCAAGTGGCAGGACAAGGAAACTGGCCAGGACCGCTTCGCCACCGAGATTCGCGGAGACGCGATGCAGATGCTGGGCAGTCGGGAAGGCCGGGGCGCGCCGTCGGACGAGGGTGGCGAGAGCTTCGAGGCGCCGCGTCGCGCCGCGCCCGCGCCGCGCGCCGCTCCGGCGCCCGGACCTGCGAGCCCGAGTGGCAAGGCGCCGTCCGGGTTCGCCGACATGGACGACGACATTCCGTTCTGAGGCCCGGTTGCGCCAGACCATGCCGGGCGCGCACGGCGGGCATCTGCAAATACCAATTGACGCAAGTCAAATCAAACCTTACGGTGTGTCGCTTCACACACACCCAGGAGGCATGAAGATGAGACTCGGCAATTGGTTGGCACGCAGCAAAGCGCGAATTGGCATCGGGGCGCTGGCGCTGGCGGCGGCCACGTGGGCTCAGGCCGCGGGCATCAGCGACGACGTGGTGAAGATCGGCGTGCTCACCGACATGTCGGGCG
>CAZGOL010000043.1:0-16975 GCA_964527755.1 uncultured Ottowia sp. | reverse complement strand
GCATCTGGATCAGCGGCACCAAGGCCATCGTGACCGGCGCGCCCTACGTGCACGAATTGCTGGTCATGCCGAGTCGCAACATGGGGCCGCAGGACGCGGCGTTCGCCGTGTGCTGCGCGGTGGCGGTGGATGCTCCGGGCATCACCATCATTTCGCGCCCCGCAGGGCGCCCGGGAGAGCAACTGGAGCACGGCGACGCGCTGTTTTCCCGCAGGTACGGGCAGGCCACGGCCGTCGTGGTTTTCGACCAGGTGTTCGTGCCCTGGGAGCGGGTGTTCTTCGCCGGTGACTGGGAGCGCAGCCACGTGCTCACCTACAGCTACGCGACGCACCACCGCCACAGTTGCATCGCGGCGCGCGCGGGCTTTGGCGACCTGCTGATCGGCGCGGGCGCACTGATGTGCGAGGCCAACGGCTTCGACGACCCGGGCCGGGTGAGCAGCCTGCGCGAGCCCATGGTCGAGCTGATCAAGATCGTCGAGGGCTTCTACGCCTGCGGCGTGGCCGCGAGCGTTTATGCCGCGCCGGACAAGCACAGCAAGACCTTCATGCCCGAGCCGGTGTTCGCCAACATCGGCAAGCTCCTGCTGGCCACGCAGATCTACGACATGCACCGCCTGGCGCACGAGGTCTCGGGTGGCCTGATCGTGGCGCTGCCCGGGCCCGACGAAGACCACAACCCGCACACCGCCGCCTCCCTGGCCGAGGTGCTGCGGGCCAACCCCGCCGTGCCCTATGACAAGCGCATGCAGGTGGCACGGCTGCTGGAAGACCTGACGGCGTCCTATCAGGGCGGCTGGTATTCGCTGATCAGCCTGCACGGCGGTGGCTCACCCGCGGCGATGAAGCAGGAGATCTGGCGCAACTACCCCGTCGGCAGCAAGGTCGAGCTGGTCGAGCGCCTGCTCGAACGCGACGTGGTGCACGATCCCCGGCGCCCGATCACGCAGGAGCGCCAACCCGGCAAGTGCTGCGACACGGGCTGCGCGGTACCGGGGCAGGCGATCATGACAGCGCTCACCGTGCATCGCGCGAGCGACGGCAAGGCGAGTTGACCCGCGGGGCCAGACATGGCTGGGTGCACATGGGACGGCCACAGGCTCGTACACTGCCCGAAACACTCGATCGCCTGGTCGCTTGCGTTGGTCGAGCGCGCAGGCGCCGCACGCCATGACGACCACCGCAGCAAGCCCTCCGTTGGCGCCCGATCTCGATGTGACGCAGTGGTTCAACGCGTCGGTGCCGCTCACGCTGGCCGATCTGCGCGGCAAGGTGGTGATGCTGCACGCGTTCCAGATGCTGTGCCGGGGCTGCGCGCAACTGGCGACGCCGCAGGCCGAGCAGGTGCACGAGCGCCTGGCGGGCGACGATCTGGTGGTGATCGGCCTGCACACGGTGTTCGAGAACCACGCGGCGATGCAGCCGGTGTCGCTGGCCGTGTACATCCACGAGAACCAGCTCAAGATGCCGATCGCGGTCGACCGGCCGGATGGCGGGGACGGGATGCCGGCCACCATGCGCGCCTACGGCATGCGTGGCACGCCGACCCTGATCCTGATCGACCGCCAGGGGCGGTTGCGCCAGCATTACTTCGGCCACCTGCCCGATCTGGTGCTGGGCGCTGCGCTGGGCACCCTGCTGGCCGAGCGCTGAAGGGTTGCTCAACCGGGGCAGTCGGCAATGTGATTGGCGTCCTGGCGCAGGGCGCCCCGTTCGAGCAACGCGCCGACCACGTGCCGTGTCCAGCTTTTCCAGGACAGCGCGGGCCGGTGCAACCGGTGCAACTTGTGCAGCACCGGGGTGTGGTCGAGCCAGGCCTCGAAGTCGGGCAGGGTCATCGTCTCGACGTCCATCAACTGGTACTTGATCATCACCTTGGCCGCGTACGCCGCGTGCTGGTCCGGGTGGGCCTGAAACTGGTCGATGCGCGAGCGCGCCTGCGCCAGCGCGGCATCGATGCCCCCATCGGTGCGCGCGATGAGGGCGCCGTGACCGGGAACCACCCAATCGGGCTGCAGCGCCTCGATGACGTCCAGCGTGCGGGCGAAGGGGTGGCAGTCGTCGGTGCCCTCGATCTGCGGAAAGATCACGCCCACGCCGTGCGCCCACAGCGCGTCGCCCGCGATCACGATGCGCGCCGCGGGGTCGAACAGCAGCACGGCGAGCGGGTCGTGGCCGGGGGCGGCATGCACCTGCCAGTCGCGCTGCCCCAGGCGCACGGATTGACCCGGCGTCAGGGCGAGGTCGGCTTGAAAGCGCGCGCCACGCTGGCCGGTGTCGCCGAAGTTGAGCCGGCTTTCATCCCAGCGCTCGACCGTGCGCAGCGACGCCTGCGGAACCCAGGTCCGCGCGCCGGGCCAAGCCTGTTGCACGGCGGCCGTGCCACCGCAGTGGTCGCTGTGCAGGTGCGTGTGGGCGATGTCGGCCAGCGGAATCCCATCGAGTGCCGCGCGCACCAGCGCCACGGTCGGCTCGGCATCCTTGACGTGCCCCGTGTCGATGAGCGCCGGGGTTTCGCCCAGGCACAGGACGTTGGTGGACGACAGCCAGCCGCGGTCGAACACCCGGACATCGTCTGGAAACTTGCGTGCAGAGTTCGCGAGGTTCATGGATAACGTTGGTTTCCTGCAAAAGGTTTTTCAAAAATCAACAATGATGCGCGGGTCCGACATTAAAGTAGTCCTGTGTGGTTTTGTGGCTTTATGTTGGTTTTGTCTACAGTGAGTTGTCCATGCGATTGATTCCCCGGTTCCGTTGGCCTGTGTCGGGACGCGCGGCGCGCATTCATCAGGTGCGCTCGTTGAGCCGCCTGTTGATGCGTCACGTCGGACTGCTCGGGCGTGTCGATTGCGTCGTGACGCGTGACAGCCAAGGGCACGACGGGCTGCTGTTGCAGATCCAGACCCATTTGCACGTCCCACTGGCCGACCGCGCCCAGTTCGAGACCTATTTCCGGCGCAAGCTGGCCGAGTTCGGCGAGCTCGGCCCGCGCGGAGAGCAATCGCTCAAGCTGCTGATTCGCGATGGCGAGGAGATCGCCTGGTCGGGTGCCAAGGTGCCCGCGCACATCAGCTCCAAGCGCATCGCGCTGATCCTGCGCAGCGCCAACCCGAGCGACTCCGGCGACGAGGAGCTGGACGACCGGGTGGCACAGATGCGCGAGTCGCTGCGCCAGCGCCTGAGCACGCGCCGCCAGGAGCGCATTGCCCGTGACGGAGAGCCTCGCGAGCTGCTCACCGATCTGGGCGGCCTCTGCGAGGCCTGAACGACACCGGCGCCGCCGGTCGATGCGGCGCGGGCCTCGTGCCAACGGCCGGATTCAGGCACGGCGAAACACCAGGTCCCACACGCCGTGGCCCAGACGCAGGCCGCGCAGCTCGAACTTGGTGAGCGGGCGGTAGTCGGGGCGGGGCGCGTAGTCGGGCGCGGTGTTGGCCAGCAGCGGTTGGGCGCGCAGCACCGCGAGCATTTGCTCGGCGTACGGCTGCCAGTCGGTCGCCAGATGCAGGTAGCCGCCGGGTCGAAGGCGCGTCGCCAGGTGGCGCACGAACTCCGGCTGAATCAGGCGCCTCTTGTGGTGGCGCTTCTTGGGCCAGGGGTCGGGAAAGAAGATGTGGATGCCGTCCAGCGACTCGGCGGCGATCATCCGGTGCAGCACTTCGACGGCGTCGTGCCGCACGATCCGGAGGTTGGTCAGTTGCAGCTCGCCGATCAGCTTGAGCAGCGCTCCCACACCCGCCTCGTGCACCTCGCAGCCGATGAACAGGGTGTCGGGCATCAGCGCCGCGATGTGCGCCGTTGCCTGCCCCATGCCGAACCCGATCTCGAGCACGGATCTTGCGTATTTTTGGCCGTTTTCGCCCGCCTGACTTGCCACGCCAGCTATCAAATCAGGAGTATCCGGGTCGAACGGCACCAGGTGCGCGGGTCCGAGTTCGAGCAGCGCGCGCGCCTGGCCAGTGGTCATGCGGCCGGCTCGCGTGACGAAGCTGCGCACCGCGCGCGGATGGGCGATGTCGGGCGGCGGCATGGCGTCGGGCTGCCTGCCTGCCGGACGCTCGACCGGTGCGGTCGCTGGATCGCCGGAGATCACGGGCGCGCGTCGTGCGCCAGCGGTTCGCTGGCGTGGCCGGCTTGGGCATCGGGCTTGCGCAGCGAGAGGGCGGCCTTGGCCTCGCCCACCGGCCGGGATTCGCCGCCGGTGCGCCGGGTGTCGAAGCGCGAGTGCGGCTGCAGCACCGAAACCAGCTGCGCATACACCCGCGGCGGCGCCGCGAGGCATTCGCCCTGGTGCAGCACGTCGCCCGTCTCGCCGGTGTAGTTGCCGATCAGGCCGCCCGCCTCGGTCACCAGCAGCGAGCCGGCGGCCACGTCCCACGGGCGCAGGCCGGTCTCGAAGAAGCCATCCGTGAAACCGGCTGCCACGTAGGCCAGGTCCAGCGCCGCCGAGCCCGGTCGGCGCAGGCCGGCCGTGCGCTGCATCAGGTCGGCCAGCAGGCGCAGGTAGCCGGGGATGTCGTCGCCCTTGCGGTGCGGAAACCCGGTGGCGATCAGGCTGCCATGCAGCCCGGTGCGCTTGGACACGCGGATGCGCCGTTGGTTGAGGTAGGCACCGCGCCCGCGCGTGGCCGTGAACAGGTCGTTGCGCGTCGGGTCGTAGATGACGGCCTGTTCCACCACGCCGCGCACCGCCAGCGCGATGCTCACGCAGTAGACCGGAAAACCATGGATGAAGTTGGTGGTGCCGTCCAGCGGGTCGATGAACCACACGTGATCGGACTTCGGGTCGCCGCGGCTGGTGCCCGACTCTTCGGCGTGGATGCCGTGGTCGGGATAGGCCGCGAGCAGGGTATCGATGATGGCGGCTTCGCTGGCGTGATCGACCTCGGTGACGAAATCGTTGGCCTGTTTTTGCGAAATGCGCACCGCCTCGATGTCCAGGGCGGCGCGGTTGATGATGGCGCCGGCGGCGCGCGCGGCCCGGATGGCCACGTTGAGCATGGGATGCAGGGAAGACGACATGGATTGTGCGAAGAACACGGCGAGCAGGATCGCCGGAGTGCGCGGTGGCGCCAGCAAGGATCGCATTTTCCCACGACTGGCAGGCGGTCGTCCGCCGACGGGCAATGGCTGGTGGACCACTGGCGCGCGCCGGAATCTTGAAAACGCGGGCGTGACCCCCATGTCCAGGTCAGACGGCAATCACGCCGCCCCTTTTTTGGAATCAAGGAGATCCTCATGGCCAATCAGCTCATCCGCAGCCGCCTGTTCGACGATTTCTTCAACGATTTCGCGCCAGGCTTTTTCGTCAAACCCCTGCATGGCGATCCGCTGCCCAACCCGGGGCAGATTCGCATCGACGTGAAGGAAAGCGACGACGCCTACACCGTGCAGGCCGAAGTGCCCGGCGTGACCAAGGACGACATCAACGTGTCGATCGACGGCAGCGTCGTCACCCTGCGCGCCGAGGTCAAGCAGCACGACAGCCAGACCAGCGGCGAGAAGCTGCTGCGCTCGGAGCGCTACTACGGCGCCGTGGCCCGCAGCTTCCAGTTGCCGGTGGACATCGACCAGGCCGCCGCCAAGGCCAAGTACGACAGCGGCGTGCTGACGCTCACGCTGCCCAAGAAGCAGGCCGGCGGCACGCAGCGCCTGACGATCGAGTGAACGCATTCGCGCGTTGAATTCGAACATGCGAGTCTGCGGCGACGCGGCCTCGCCCGCGCGAATCCTCGGCCGTCTGGTGGCGAGGGCGGCAACGCCGACCCCGCGGCGCGAGCTTCACGAAACGATCACCGAGGTTCCGACCAACCGGGTTGTTCCAGCCTGATTGCGCACTTCGAGTTCGATGTGGATGACCCACCGGCTGCCCCCGAGGCGCTTGTCGGTCACCCGGCCATCGGAGTGCACCTGGTCGCCCAGGTGCGTGACGGCGGTGAAGCGCAGCTGCAGTTGCTGGAGCGCGAGCGGCCCCGCCCGGCGCGTGATGAGGCGCCCGAGATACGCCGCCGACAGCGTTCCATGGGCCAGCACGCCGGGCATGCCCGCTTGCTGGCGCGCATAGGTCGAGTCGATGTGCAACGGGTTCCCGTCGCCCGACGCACCGGCGTAGACGCCGAGCAGGTGCCGCGTGATCGACCCGGCAACGAGTGTGGACAGGGCGTCGCCCGCCTGGACGGTGTGCGGATCGACGCGCAACATCGGAAGCCGATCCCTCTCAGTTCGTGCTCTCGACCATCACGCTGCGCAGATTGGCCACTTCCTGCTCCGCGTCGTCGCGCACGTGGTTTTCCCACTCGAAGAATTTCAGCAACCCCGCCCTCCTGCTGTGAAGTTGCCCGATGCGCGGCTGAAAACGCAAAGTCTCCCCGGCAAAGACGAGCGGTGGTAGATGAAATGCTGCTCGGCGTGCAGGACGCGAGCGTAGTCCACGCCAAGGCGCTGGAAAATTTCGAGCAGGTCGGGGCCTTCCATCGCCAGGCAAAAGAGGAACGCCGGTGGCACAGGCAAGGAGGGCGACCCTTGCACTTGGGCCACCGCCTCATCCCGAAACACCGGATCCTCCTCGCCGACGGCCCTGGCGAAGGTGCGCAGGCGGCCGAGGCCGGCCGCGACCGGCGCAAGCGTTCAACCCATCTTGCACAAGGCCGAGGCCGCCGGCGTGACGGTGGCCGGGAAGGTCTGCTCGATCACCGGTCGCAGTACGCCATCGGCGGTCTTGACCCGGGCGATGTAGTTCGGAATCACCATCTGGTTGTCGGCCGCGCGCACGGTGGCCTTGCCGTACAACGTGTCCACCTGCGCGCCGCGAAGCGCCCGGGTCACGTCCTCGGGCTTGACGCTCTTGGCCAGCGTCACGCCCTGGAACAGCACCATCGCGCCGTTGTAGGCCTGGCCCTCGGTGTCGGACGGCAGGCGGTTGTGCCTGGCCTTAAACGCGGTGACGAAGGCTTTGCTCTGCGCGTTGTCGATGTCGGGCGTGTAGCCCACGTTGCCGGGCACGTTGGCGAGCGCGTTGCCAGTGGCGTTGACCACGAAGTTGGACAACAGCGCGTGCCCGATCAGCGGTGTCTTGGGAATCAGGCCGAAGTCGGCGGCTTGCTTGGTGAACGCAATGGCACCCGAGACATCGGCGACCCAGATTGCGTCGACGTTAGCGGCTTTCAGTTGCTGGATGTAGGGGGCGTAGTCCTTGGTGCCCAACGGGACGAACAGCTTGAGCGCGACTTTCTTGCCTTGCGCCGTGACCGCGGCCTCGAAGGACTTGGCCGAATCCTGGCCCCAGACGTAGTCGGCCGCCATGATGGCGAACGAGTTGCCCTGGATGCCCTTGAGCCACTCGTTGATCATTGCCAGGTCCATGGCGTCGGAATGGTTGGTGCGCACGAAGCGCGGGCTGCACGCATCCTGGGTGAGCTTGTCGGCCTTGCTGATGGTGCCGATGAAGGCGGCGTCCCAACGAGCCAAGTTCTGACTGATGGTCAGCGAAATGGCCGAGGTGATGGGCCCGAGGATCAGGTTGTGGCCCTCGCGAGCCAGTTTTTCCGCCACTCGGCGTCCGGCATCGGGGGTGCTCTCGTCGTCGCCCTCGGCCACGATGATCTTGCGCCCGTCCACGCCGCCCTTGGCGTTGGCTTCTTCGACCGCGAACTTGATGCCGCTCGCCACGTCGGCACCCATGGTCGCAAAGGCCCCCGACTTGGAGGTGATCAGCGCGATTCGGATCGGGTCCTTGTCCTGCGCCGCCGAGCCCAGAGGCAGGAGGACTCCGAGCGCCACGCCCGCGACGAGCGCCTGGATTTTGGATTGCTTGAACATGCTTGTCTCCAGTTGAAGATTGCCGGAAATGGCCCGGCCGCCAAACCATCGGTGTGCAGGTCTGCCGTACGTCACACCACCACGTGCTGCTCCAGTTCCCGCACCGCCTCGGGCGACGGGCTCACCGCGCCCTCGGCCACCAGCGCGCCCTTGGCCATGGCCAGGTAGCGGCGTGCCACGCGCACCACCAGGCTCAGGTTCTGCTCGATCAGCAGCAGCGCCGTGCCCTGTGCCGCCACCTGGTTGAACACCTCGGCCAACTGGTCGACGATCACGGGCGCCAGCCCTTCAGTGGGTTCGTCCAGCAGGATCAGGCCCGGGTTGGCCATCAGCGCGCGCCCGACCGCCAGCATTTGCTGCTGGCCGCCGGAAAGGGCCGTGCCGGGCGTGTGCGCGCGCTCATGCAGGATCGGAAATAGCTTGCAGACCGCGGCCACGTTCCACGGACCTTTGCGGCCGACGGCGGCGCCCAGCAGCAGGTTTTCCTCCACCGTGAGGTTGGCGACGATGCGCCGACCCTGCGGCACGACCGCTATGCCGTGTTGCGCGGCAACGTACGGGCGCGGCCTGGCAATGATCTCGGCCCCGAAGCGGATGCTGCCGCCTTTCAATTGCGCCAGCCCCAGGATGGTGTTGACCGTCGTGGTCTTGCCAACGCCGTTGCGGCCGATCAGCGCCACGCGCTCGCCGGCGTGCACGCTCAGATTCACGCCATGCAGGATGTGGGCAGCCCCGTAAAAGGACTGTACGTTCTCAAGGCGCAAGAGCCCCGTCATGCGGCGCTCCCGAGATAGGCTTCACGCACGCGCGCGTCCGTGCGAACGCTCGCTGGCGCGCCACTGGCGACGACATGGCCCAGCTCGAACACCGTCACCACGTCCGAGATGCCGAACACCACGTCCATATCATGCTCGACCAGCAGCACGGAGACCTGCCAGCGCGTGGCCAACCCCTTCAGGTGGCTGGCGAGTACGTGTGATTCGCCCATCGACAGACCTGCCATCGGCTCGTCCAAGAGCAGCAGGCGCGGGCGCCCGACCAGTGCCAGGGCCAGGTCCAGGCGGCGTTGTTCTCCATAGCCG
This sequence comes from uncultured Ottowia sp., assembly GCA_964527755.1. Taxonomy (GTDB): domain Bacteria; phylum Pseudomonadota; class Gammaproteobacteria; order Burkholderiales; family Burkholderiaceae_C; genus Ottowia. The sequence continues at coordinate 8,075 of CAZGOL010000043.1, read as the reverse complement.
AGCGCTTCGGCGCGCACCTGGCCGAGATGGGCGAGCTCCAGCTCCTCGAGCACGACCGCCGCATCCGCGCGTGAATCGGCCACGCCCATCTTCCAGGATGCCAATTCGACCTGCGTGACCACGGCCATGCCGCCGAACACGCTGGTGCGCTGGAAGCTGCGCGACACGCCGCGTCGGCGCCGCTCGGCGACGCTCAGGTGGGTTACGTCCTCGTCGCCGATTCGCACCGTGCCGCGCGTCAGCTTGCGACGACCCGTGATGGCGTCGATCACGGTGGACTTGCCCGCGCCGTTGGGCCCGATGAGACCGTGAATGCGGCCCTTTTCGAGCGCGATGCAGACACCATCGAGTGCCTTGACGCCACCATAGTGAACGGCCACGTCGCTCGCCTGCAGCACGATGTCGCTCATGAGCGAGCCTTTTCGGGCGTGTGGTCGACGGTTGCAGGCACTGCAGCGCGCACCGGCAGTCGGCGCAGGCGCCGGAACAGGCGCTGGGCGGCGCCGTCGATTCCGTCCGGGGAAAACACGATGATGGCGATCAGCGCCGCGCCGAACAGGGCCATCGAATGCGTAGCGTAGTCGCCCAGCAAATCCTTGAAGAGGAAATAGACAATGGCCCCGACGATCGGTCCCACGAGCCGGCCGGTGCCGCCCACCACGACCATCAGAAGGGTGACTGCCGAGACACTCCAGTGCAGGCTCTCCGGTGCGACGAATCCCGTGTTGAGCGCCGAAACCAGCCCGGCAATACCCGTGACGACGGCCGACGTTGCGTACACGATGGCGCGCGGCAGCGTGGTGGAAAGACCGATGAATCTTGCACGTTCCTCGTTGTCGCGGATCGCCTCGCTCACCGGCCCGAGCCGCGTGCGCAGCATCGCCTGCAGCACGAACGTCGTGATCACCAGCACGGTCCAGGCGATCATGAACAGCGTGGTCGGCTTGACCAGCGTCGCGTACGGAATGCCGAACAGGGTCGATGGCCAGGGGATGCTCATGCCGTCGGCACCGCCCGTGAGGCCGCGTGCGCGGGACGCCAACAGGTAGGCCATTTGCCCAATGGCCAGTGTCAGCATGGCGAACGCGATGCCCGGCACGCGCACGATGACCAGGCCGATGCCGAAGGCCAGCAGGCCGACCACCGCCAGTACGATGGCAATGGCCAGTTCGGCCGCCATCCAGCCCAGCGTCAGCACGATGCCCAAGCCGTAGCCCGTCGCGCCGAAGTACAGGGCATGACCAAAGCTGACCATCCCGTTTTGTCGCAACAAAAGTCCGACGCCAAGCGCGGAAATCGCGTAGATGACCGCCTGGGCGAACATCCCCAGCAAGCTGCTGGAAGTGGTCACCGAGGCAATGACCGCGCCCGTGCCGAGGGCCAGCAACACCAACGCACCGGAACGCAAGAGCGACATGGGCTGTCTTGGCGCCTCAGGTTCGGCTGCCCGCGAGGCCCGCAGGCCTCCAGATCAGCACGACGATCATGAACAAGAACGGCAGCAGCACCGACACTTGGGGAAGGTAGACCGCACCCAGCGCCTGCATCAAGCCCAGCAGCAGCGCGGCGACAAAGGCGCCGGCCAGTGAACCCAACCCGCCGATCACCACCACCACGAATGAGTCGATCAGGACATCGGAGCTCATGTGCGGCGAGAGCGACAAAAAGGGTGCGGCCACCACCCCCGCCAATCCCGCCAGCGCGGTGCCCAGGCCGACGACCGTCGCACTCAGGCGGTCGGTGTTGACACCCTGCATGGCCGTCGTGACCGGATCGGTACTGGCTGCGCGGACTTGCAGCCCAACGCTGGAGTGGCGCAACCACAGCGTCAGGCCAAGCGCGACGGCCGCGCCCACGAAAACCACACCGATGCGGTAGGCCGGGACGTCTTCACCCAGCAACCCGACGGAAAAATTCAGCAGCTCGGGCGTGAATAGCGAATGGTTTCCCTTGCCCCAGATGAATGCAACCGCGTCCTCAAGGATCAGCAACAGGCCGAAGGTGACCAGCATCACGCTCAGGGGATCGCGGTCTTGCAGCAGACGAAAGCCGTAGCGGTCAAGCAGCACCCCGACCAGCGCCATGACGGCAGGCGCCGCCACCAGCGCGACCCAGAAGTTGCTGCCCTGGGCCACGGAAAACCCGATGTACGCCCCCAGCATGTACAGCGCGCCGTGCGCGAAGTTCACCACGCGGCGCAGCCCGTAGATCAAGGCCAGACCCGAGCTCATCACGATGAGCAAGGCACCGTAGACCAGTCCGTTGAACAGATGGATGCTTGCCATGAATGCCCGCGTCCGATCAGCCCGCGGCCGGCATCAGCTCACGCAGCTTGAACTTCTGGATCTTGCCGGAGGGCGTGGTCGGCATCGCGTCGAGCAGCAGCAGCCGCTCGGGCATGTATTGCCGCGCGACCTTTTGGGCCTGCAGGTACTCCACCAGGCCCGACAGCTCAAGCGTTTGGCCGGGTTTGGGCACCACCACCGCGCAGGCTCGTTCGCCCAGGCGTTCGTCCGGATACGCCACGATCGCCGCCAGCGAGACCGCCGGATGGCGATACAAAAGCGACTCGATTTCGACCACGGGGATGTTCTCGCCGCCACGGATGATTACGTCCTTGGTGCGCCCGGTGATGCGGATATAGCCGCGCTCGTCGATGCGCGCCGTGTCGCCGGTGTCGAACCAATCGTTTTCGTCGGTGCCGTTCAGGTGCGGACGCTTGAGGTAGCCACCGAAATTGGAGCACGCGCGCAACAAGAGCCGCCCCGACTCGCCTGTCGGCAGCGGCGTGCCGTTGTCGTCGACCACCCGGACCTCGACGCCAGGCAACGGACAGCCGTCGGTATTGATCGAACGCTCGTCGTCGTCTTGCGGCAGCGTGGTCGTGACCGCGCCGTTTTCCGACATGCCCCAGGCCGAGACGATCTTGGCGCCCAGCGCCGCGCGCGCCTGCTCGACCAGCGGACCGGGAATGGGTGCGCCGGCGCACAGGAAGGTGCGCAACGTCGGAATGCCCGCGCCGCCTGCGCCCACGTCCTCGCGCACGGTGCGTGCCAGGTCGGTCAGGAACGGTGTCGAGGCCATGGTGAAGGTCACGCCTTCGCTGCGGATCAGCTCGATCGCGCGCTGCGGCTTCCACAGGTCCTGCAGCACGGCGCCGGCACCGAGCATGATGGGCATCATGAGCCCGTACATGAAGCCGGTCTGGTGTGCCATCGGGGAGGCCATCAGCGCAACGTCGTCGCCCGTCAGGCGCAGGCGCCCCGCGTAGGGCACGATGTTGGCCATCAGCGTGTTGGCCGAGTGCATCACGCCCTTGGGTTCGCCGGTGGTGCCCGAGGTGTAGATCAGTTGCATGACATCGTCCGGCCCGGGCCGCGATCGGGCCAGGATGTCCCCGGCGTCGGGTGCGCTTTCCCATTCCGGCCCGCTCAGCAGCGCTTCGAAGCCGTTGGGCCCTGCGCTGTCTACGATGACCACGTGACGCAGGTGAGGCAGGCTGGGCTGCAGGCCGGTCACCATCTGCTCGAAATCAAAGCCGTTGAATACGCGCGGCGCGATCATCACCTTGGCCTCGCCGTGCTGCAGCATGAACGAGAGCTCGCGCTCGCGGAAGATGTGCATCAGCGGATTCATCACCGCGCCGATGCGCGAGCAGGCCAGGTAGGTGAGGGTGAACTGCCACCAGTTGGGCAACTGGCAGGCGACGATGTCGTTGCGGGCGACACCCAGGCGGGTGAGGCCCACCGCGATGCGGTCGGCCATGCGCGCCAATTCGCGATAGGTGAAGCGCCGCACTTCCCCGGTCTCGACGCGCAAGGCGGTCAGCGCCAGCTTGTCGGGGGTGGCAGCCAGACAGGCGTCCAGGTCGTCGTTGATCGTCCTGTCGGGCCAGTGGCCTTCGGCAATCATGCGGGTGCGGCGGGGGGGCAGCAGGACGGCGTCGAATTTCATGGTGTGTCTCCGGGGGTCGTGATGCGCGAGTCAGCGTGCACTGTGCGGACTCTTCGAAGTCGGGGCGCTGTACATCGAGTGATTTGGCGAGCTGGACGGCTCCGTTGGTTCACGCGAAGGGGCGCTCGCTCATCCGGCCGGCACGAACTGACGTCCGGCGCGGGTGCGGGCGATGATGGTTTTCATGATTTGTGCGGTGCCGTCGCCGATCTGGAAGCCCAGCACGTCGCGCAGGCGCTGCTCCATCACGCCACGGTCGTAGCCACCGTGCCCCCAGCACAGCAGGCACTGATGGATCACGTCGTAGGCCAGCTTGGGGCCCCACCACTTGGCCATCCCGGCCTCGGCGGTGTGCGGCAGGCCCTGGTCCTTGAGCCACAAGCCTTGCAGGCACAGCAGGCGCGCGCCCTCGACTTCGGTGTCGCACTGTGCCAGCGGGTGCGTCACACCCTGAAAGGCCGCCAGTGGCTTGCCGAACGCCTCGCGCTGGGTGATGTATTGCCAGGTCTCGTCCAGCGCGGTGCGTGCCACCGCCAGGCATTGCAACCCGATCAGCGAGCGCGAGAAATCGAAACCCTGCATGACCTGCACGAAACCCCGGTTCTCGTCGCCCAGACGATGGTCGAGCGGCACGCGGACGTTCTCGAAGAAGATCGAGCCGCGCCCGATGGCCCGCTGGCCGTGGCAGTCGAAGCGGCTGGTGCTGATGCCGGGGCCGTCCATCGGCACCAGCAGCGCGGTGACGCCGTGCGCGGCCGATTCCGGCGTGCCGGTGCGGCCGAACACCACCGCGATGTCGGCCTGGTCGGCTGCCGAGATCGAGGTTTTTTCGCCGTTCAGTATGTAGGCGCCGCCGATGCGCTCCACGTGCAGGCGCAGATTGGCCGCGTCCGAGCCGCCACGCGGCTCGGTGAGCGCGATGGCGCAGATGGCCTCGCCTTGCATGATTTTTTGCAACCAGGGCGCCACCACCTGCGGCAGGCCGTACGACGACAGGATCTGGCTGTTGAGCGACGCCAGCAGGTTGAGGTAGGAAAAGCTGAGGTCGGCTGCCGCGATCTCCTCGTGCACCACGCCCGCCGCCACGCAGCCCAGGCCCAGGCCGCCGAACGCTTCGGGCAACTCCGGCGCGATGAAGCCGAGCTCGCCCATCTCGCGCAGCAACTCGCGGTCGAAGGCGCGCGCGCGGTCGCGTTCGAGGAAGCCGGGGGCGACCTTCTCCTGCGCAAAGCGCCGCGCGGCTGCGGCCAATGCCAGCAGGTCTTCGCCGATGTAGGGGTTTGGGGCCATGCGCTGCGTCTCGGGCTTACCTGGCGTGCTTGCGGAAGTCGGGCTTGCGCTTTTCCTGCAGTGCACTGACCCCCTCGCGCGATTCCGCCGTGTCGTAGAAGAGCTTGAGCGCGTACATGCCCATGCCCGCGATGCCAGCCTGGTGCGCGGTGTCCATGTTGAAGCTGCGCTTGGCGATGGCGATGGCCGTGGGGCTCTTCTCGCAGATTTCCTCGGCCCATTGCTGCACCGTGGCGTCCAGTTGATCGTGCGGCACGCACACGTTGGCCAGGCCGATGGCCACCGCCTCCTGGCCTGAGTAACGGCGGCACAGGTACCAGATTTCGCGGGCCTTCTTCTCGCCGACCACGCGGGCGAGGAGGGCGGTGCCGTAGCCGGGATCGACCGATCCCATCTTCGGGCCGGCCTGGCCGAAGATGGCCTTCTCCGAGCAGATCGTCAGGTCGCAGATCGTGCACAGCACGTTGCCGCCGCCGATGGCGTAGCCCTGCACGCGCGCGATCACCGGCTTGGGCACGTCGCGGATCGCCGCGTGCAACTCTTCCATCGGCAATCCGATGGTGCCGCGGCCATCGTAGTTGCCGTCGTGCGCCGACTGGTCGCCGCCAGTGCAAAACGCCCGCTCGCCGGCGCCGGCGAGCACGATGCAACCCACCTCGCGGTCGTAGCCCGCCTTGTTGAGGGCCTGGATCAGTTCGTCGCAGGTGGTGCCGCGAAAGGCGTTCAGCTTGTCGGGCCGATTGATGGTGATCCAGGCGACCCGGTTCTTCACTTCGTAGAGAATGTCTTCGAATTTCATGGCGGCTTGCACTCGTTGAACAAAAAGGGGGCGTCGCTGAGGCCAGCCATTCAACCGTGCATGGTCAGGCCGCCGGAGACGCTCAGCACCTGGCCGGTGACGTAGGCGGCGTCGGTGCCGGCAAAAAACAGGATGGCGCCGGGCAGGTCGTCGGGCTGGCCGATGCGACCCAGCGGAATCGCGCGGCGAAAGGCGTCCTCGAGCTTTTCGGGGCTGCCGGCGCCTTCCTTGTAGTCGGCAAACAGGGCGGTGTCGGTCGGCCCCGGACACACCACGTTCACGGTGATGCCGTGGCGGGCGTGTTCGCGCGCCAGGGTCTTGCTGAAGGCCACCAGGCCGCCCTTGCAGGCGGCGTACACCGCCTCGCCCGAGGAGCCGACGCGCGCGGCGTCGGAGGCGATGTTGACGATCCGTGCGCCCCGCCAGCCGGGCTCCCTGCTGCGCGCCACCATGCCGGGGAGCACGGCGTGATGCATGTGCAGCGCGCCCGTTAGGTTGATGGCGATCAGGCGCGCCCATTCCTCGGGCGTCGTCTTGGTGAAGGGCTTGAAGACGTCCCAGCCGGCGTTGTTGACCAGCACGTCAATCGGACCCAACTGCGCCTGGGATGCGCCCACCGCCTGTTCAACTTCGCCGCGCTCCGTGATGTCGCAGCCGAACGCGACGGCGCGCCCACCCGCCGCCACGATGCCGGCGGCGACATGCCGGGCCGCTTGCAGGTTGACATCAAACACGGCCACTCGCGCGCCGGCGGCTGCGAAACGGCGGCAGGTGGCCCCGCCGATGCCGCCTCCGCCTCCGGTGATCAGGACAGTTCGATCTTGAAATTCCGGCATGCGCTCTCTCGGGGTTTCCGCGGTCTAATCGCGGGGGTTTACAGGATTCGCTTTTGGCTCAAAATATGTCAAGATATTGACATTAAATTCGATGGGTTCCACAAGCCCCGGAACATCTAATTCTTCCAAAACCTATGGTTTTCACCTATGAATAATCAAAATGTCGCCCGCATGGAACTGGCCAACCGGGTGTTCTTCCGACTCTATCAATGCGCAAACATGTTGCATAAAACCGGAACAAGGGCGATCGAGGAGGATGGTCTGACGACCCAGCAATGGGCCGTACTCGGAGCGCTCTCGCGGCCGCGGGCGACCGAGGGTATGAGCGTCGGGGATCTGGCCCGCTACCTGATGGTGAGCCGGCAGAACCTGTCGGGCGTGATCAGCCGGATGGAGCGCGACGGCCACGTGTGCCTGGCGCCCGATCCGTGCGATCGCCGGTCACGGCTGATCTCGATGACCGAGGGAGGCCGCCATGTGTGGCAGATGAAGGCCAAGCCCAAGATTCACGCGTATTACGAGGACGCGCTGGTGGGCTTCTCGATCAACGACATTTCTCACACGCTGCACTACCTGCTCAAGCTGCTGGAGAACATGCAGCGCGTCGACGAAGTGCAGGGCGGCAACCGCGAGTCCGATTGACCGGTGCAGCCGGATGGCCGGCGCGGTGCGGGCAGGCGCCGCCGCGTTGCGTCAGCGGCCGGATTGACCGCTTGTCTGCGCGGCGGTCAAAAGCTCGCGCGCCAAGCCGGCCGACGTGCTCGATTCGCTCACCGGCAGCACGCGGCGCGCGGTCATACCACGCAGCCAGGTGAGCTGACGCTTGGCCAGTTGCCGGGTGGCGGCGATGCCGCGATCGCGCAGCGTGCCGGCGCTCTGGCGCCCCTCCAGCGTCTCCCACACCTGCCGGTAGCCGACGCAACGCATCGCGGGCAGATCGGTGGTCAGGTTGCCGCGCGCGCGCAGGCGCTCAACCTCGTGGACCAGTCCTGCGGCCAGCATCGCGTCGAAGCGCTCGGCGATGCGCCGATGCAACCAGGAGCGCTCGATCGGTTCGATGGAAAAAAAGCGTCTGACGCTTGTTGGACCTGCCGCACCAGCTCCTGATTTTGTAGTATGAAAGGCAGATATTGGACGCCCGGTGAGGCGCCACACCTCCAGTGCGCGCTGGATGCGCTGGCTGTCGCCGGGCGCCA
>CAZGOL010000042.1:0-17245 GCA_964527755.1 uncultured Ottowia sp. | reverse complement strand
CCAGGATGTGCATGCGCGCCTCCTTGGCCTGCGCCAGCGCCACCTGCATGATCTCCTTGGTGATCCCCTGGATCTTGATGTCCATCTGCAGCGCGGTGATGCCGTTGGTCGTGCCGGCCACCTTGAAGTCCATGTCGCCCAGATGATCTTCATCACCCAGGATGTCGGTCAGCACGGCGAAGCGGTTGCCGTCCTTGATCAGGCCCATGGCAATGCCGGCCACGTGCGCCTTCATGGGCACGCCGGCGTCCATCAGCGACAGGCAGCCGCCGCAGACCGAGGCCATCGAGCTGGAGCCGTTGGACTCGGTGATCTCGCTGACCACGCGGATGGTGTAGGGGAACTCGTCGCGCGCCGGCAGCAGCGGGATCAGCGCGCGTTTGGCCAGGCGCCCGTGGCCGACTTCGCGGCGCTTGGTCGAGCCCATGCGGCCCACCTCGCCGGTGGCAAAGGGCGGCATGTTGTAGTGAAACAAAAAGTGATCCTCGAACTCGCCGGCCAGTGCGTCGATGCGCTGCGCATCGCGGTCGGTGCCCAGCGTCGTCACCACCAGCGCCTGCGTCTCGCCGCGCGTGAACAGGGCCGAGCCGTGGGTGCGCGGCAGCACGCCGTTGCGGATTTCGATGGGGCGCACGGTGCGCGTGTCGCGGCCGTCGATGCGCGGCTCGCCGGCCAGGATCTGGCTGCGCACGATGCGCGCCTCCAGGCCGAACATCAGATCGCTCACCTTGGCAGCGTCAAACGCCACGCCTTCGTCCTTCAGCGTTTGCAGCACGCTGGCACCGGCCTCGCGCAGGGCCTGGGTGCGCGCCTGCTTGCTGCGGATCTGGTAGGCAGCGCGCAGCTTGGCCTCGGCCAGACCCTCGACCTTGGCGATGAAGGGCTCGTCCTTGGCCTCGGGGGCCCAGGTGCCGTTGTCGACCCACAGCGGCTTGCCGGCTTCGCGGGCCAGCTCGTGGATGGCGTTGATGGCGATCCGGCCCTGTTCGTGCCCGAACACCACGGCGCCCAGCATCACGTCCTCGGACAGCTGGTGCGCCTCGGACTCGACCATCAGCACGGCCGCTTCGGTGCCGGCCACCACCAGGTCGAGCTGGCTGTTCTTGCGTGCGGTCTGGCCGGGGTTGAGCACGTATTCGCCGTTGATGTAACCCACGCGGGCGGCGCCGATCGGGCCGTTGAACGGGATGCCCGAGATGGTGAGCGCGGCGCTCACGCCGATCATGGCGGCGATGTCGGCATCCACCTCGGGGTTGAGCGAGACGGTGTGGATGACCACGTGCACCTCGTTGAGGAAGCCCTCGGCAAACAGCGGGCGGATCGGCCGGTCGATCAGGCGGCTGGTCAGCGTCTCCAGCTCGCTGGGCTTGGCCTCGCGCTTGAAGAAACTGCCCGGGATCTTGCCGGCGGCATAGGTCTTCTCGATGTAGTCGACCGTCAGCGGGAAGAAGTCCTGCCCCGGTTTGGCGCTCTTGCTGGCCACCACGGTGGCAAGGATCACGGTGCCGTCGATGTCGACCAGCACGGCGCCGGTGGCCTGGCGGGCGATTTCGCCCGTTTCCATCACGACGGTCTTGTCGCCCCATTGGAAGGACTTGGTGACTTTGTTGAACAAGCTCATGTTTGCTCCTTGATTGATAGCTGCTCTGGCTTGATGGTCAAGCCTTGAAGCCGGATTTGGTTCAGAACACGATGCCATTCCAGAACGCCGTGCGCACAGCGCGGCCGGCCTTGTGGAATGACACAGCTTCAGCTTCTGAGAACCGCTGTCCGGATGAAAAAGACAAAAACGCCTGAGCCTTGGGGGCTTCAGGCGTCTTTGTTGCTCATGCGCTTACTTGCGCAGGCCCAATTTGGCAATCAGGGCCAGATAGCGGTCGGCGTCCTTGCCCTTGAGGTAATCCAGCAACTTGCGGCGACGGCTGACCATGCGCAGCAGGCCGCGGCGACCGTGGTGGTCCTTGGCATGCTCCTTGAAATGGGGCGTGAGCTCATTGATGCGCTCGGTCAGGATGGCCACCTGCACTTCGGGACTGCCGGTGTCACTGGCCGCGCGCGCGTTGTCCTTGATGACGGCGGCCTTTTTCTCTGCGGAGATCATGAAAAGGGGTTTCCTGTCGTTCCAAAGGATTTGACTTGCGTGGCGCGCCGGAACTGCACGCCACGTGCGTCTTGCAAGGTGCAAAACCGGCTGATTATATGGCTTTCCGGACCGACGATACCAAGCGGCTCAAGCGCACGGAGGACCTTGGCCGTCCGCGACGCTGGCTGATCAGGTCGGCCGGCCGAATTCAGGCCGACAGGTAACGTTCGACGACACCACGGTCGGCACGCAGTTCGTCGGATGAGCCGCTCCAGGCCACCGTACCTTTCTCGACGATGTGGTGCTGCTCGGCCAGATCCAGCAGGGGCGCGAGATTCTTGTCGATGATCAGGATGGCCATCCCTTCGGCCTTGATCTGCCGCAGCGCCAACCAGATCTCGCGCCGCACCAGTGGCGACAGGCCTTCGGTGGCTTCGTCGAGGATGAGCAACTCGGGGTTGGTCATCAGCGCACGGCCGATGGCCAGCATCTGCTGCTCGCCGCCGGACAGCTGGTTGCCGAAGTTGGACGCGCGCTCGGCCAGGCGCGGAAACAGGCCGTGCACCCGATCGAGCGTCCAGGCGTTGTCCGATTGACGTTGACGCCCGGTGGCCAAGAGGTTCTCGCGCACGCTCAGATTGGGAAACACCTGCCGGCCTTCCGGCACCAGGCCAAGACCCAGCTTGGCAATCGCGTAGGGCGGACGCCCCTGGACGGCTTGTCCCTTCCAGCGAACGGAGCCACCCAGCGGGACGAGCAGTCCCATGATGGCCTTGATGGTCGTGGTCTTGCCCATGCCGTTTCGACCCAGCAGCGTCACGCACTGGCCGGGCGCAACCGCCAGGTTCATGCCGAATAGCACCTGGCTCTGGCCGTACCCGGCCGTGAGGCCATCGACTTCGAGCAAGTTCATGCGGGAATTTCCTCGTCACCCAGATAGGCCTCGCGCACCAGCGGGTGCTCCTTCACGGTTGCCGGGTCGCCGCAATAAATGACCTTGCCATGAAACAGCACGCTGATCCGGTCGGCCAGCGAGAACACCGCGTGCATGTCGTGCTCGATCAGCAGGATGCCGTACTGTCCCTTCAGGCGCTGGAGCAGGGCCACGATCTGCGCGGACTCGACCGGCCCCATGCCGGCCATGGGTTCGTCCAGCAGCAGCACCTTCGGTTGCATGGCCAGTGCCATGGCCATCTCCAGCTGGCGTTGCTGTCCATAGGCCAGCGCGGCAGCATGGGTGTCGCGCTGCGCCGTCAGGCCGATCAGTTCGATCACCTGGTCGGCTCGTCGTACCAACTCGCCCGTCTCGCGCGCGGGCTCCCAGAAGTGGTACGCGTGGCCCAGGCAGCCCTGCACCGCGAGAATCACGTTTTCCAGCACCGTGAAGGTGCCGATCACTGAAGTGATCTGGTACGAACGACCAATCCCCGCCCGGGCGCGCTCGGCCACGCTCAGACTGTCGATGGTCTGTCCGCTCAGCTGGATGCTGCCGGCATTGCTCTTGACCTCACCCACGATCTGGCTGATCAGCGTGGTCTTGCCAGCGCCATTGGGGCCGATGATCGCGTGCACCTCACCGGGCTGAACGTCCAGATCGACGTGATCGGTCACCAGCAGACCGCCGTAGCGCTTGACCAACCCCTGGATTTTCAGCAGTGGTTCTGCCATCTCAATGCCCCCCGCGAGGAGGTGTCGCATCGGACACGATGCCCCACAGCCCGTTCTTGAGGAACAGCACGATCAGCACGATGACCAGCCCCATGACGGCCAGCCAATGGTCCGTCAAGGCCTTGAGCCCTTCCTCCAGCAGCAGGAAAACCAGGGCGCCGACCACCGGCCCCATCAGGCTGCCCATGCCCCCGAGCAGCACCATGACAATGAGTTCGCCCGAGACGGTCCAGGCCATGTAGGCCGGCGATGCGAACGACGTGAGGTTGGCCAGGAAATAGCCGGCCAACGCGCACAGCACTGCCGAAGCCACGTAGCCGACCAGTCGATAGCCCAGCGGCGGCAGGCCAACGGCATTCACCCGTTTTTCGTTGATCATGGTGGCCCGCAGGACCAGACCGAAGCGCGATGCCACGATGCGGCGCAGCAGGAGCAATGCCACCGCGAGCGCGACCAGCATCGAAAGGTACAGCGCGGTCTTGTTGCCCGTCAGCGCACCGAAATTGGATAGGCGGGCGATGCTCAAACCCTCATCTCCGCCATACTGTTTCAGGCCCACCGTGATGAAGAACAGCATCTGGGCAAATGCCAGCGTGATCATGATGAAGGCGATGCCCTGGGTACGCAGCGCGATCAACCCCACCGGAACCGCCACCACCACCGTCAACACCAGCACCAGCAGCAGGTGGGCGACGCCGTCGTCCAGTCCGTGGTGCGAGGCGATCGCAACCACGTACGCGCCGATGCCGATGTACATCGCGTGCCCGAAACTCACCATGCCCCCGTAACCCAGGGCCAGGTTCAGTCCTACGGCAGCGAGCGCAAACACCAGAATGCGCCCGACCAGGATCAACACGTAGCTGTCATCGCCGAGCAGGCCGTACACCGGCACCAGCACAAAGAATGCCGCCAGCAGCGCCGTCAGCGCGATGCGCCAGCTTCGCCTGGAAAATCCCAGCAGCGTCGGCACCGCGCCGACCGTGCCCTGAGGAGTCGAAGGCTGAGACACCATGAACAGATCCACCTTCAACGGTTCTTGACCGGAAACAGGCCTTCAGGCTTGAGCGCCAGCACCACGGCCATCAGGACGTAGACCGCCAGTGAAGACAGGGCCGGCCCCAGCGTGTTGGCAGCTTCGGGTGCAAGGACGCCGCGCAGCAGGGCGGGCACCAGGGTGCGCCCCACGGTATCGACCACGCCCACCACCAGCGCACCCAGAAACGCCCCGCGGATTGAACCGATGCCACCGATCACGATCACCACCAGCGTGGTGATCAGGATGGGGTCGCCCATGCCCGGTTGCACCGACATGATGGGTCCGACCATCGCGCCCGCCAGGCCAGCCAAACCTGCCCCCAGCGCGAAGATGAAGGTGTTGAGCCAGCCGATGTTGACCCCCAGCGCCGACACCATGGCACGGTTGCTGGCCCCGGCTCGAATCAGCATGCCGATGCGCGTGCGCTCGATCAGCAGGTACAGACCCACCGCCACCACCAGCCCGACGGCGATGATCAGCATGCGATAGACGGGATAGTTGATGCCCATCAGCGGCACGGAAGCCGTCAGCGACTCCGGCAATTCCATGAACACCGGAGAGGCGCCCCAGATGATGCGCGCCAGCTCGTTTGCGAACAGCACCAGACCGAAGGTGGCCAGCACGTGGTCGAGGTGATCGCGCCGGTACAGCGCGAACAGACCGACGCGGTCGACCAGTACTCCGAGCACGAACACCCCCCCGAAGCCGGCCAGCACGGACAGCAGGAAGGAGCCGGTGGCACCCCAGGTGGCGGCGGCGAAATACGCGCCGAACATGTAGAGCGCGCCATGCGCCAGGTTGACGAAGCTCATGATGCCGAACACCAGCGTCAGGCCGGCCGCCATCAGGAACAGCAGCACGCCGAACTGCAGGCCGTTGAGCGTCTGGATCAAGAGCAATTCAGGTGTCATGCGCTGGCAGCCTCAACTTGGAACACGAAGTCGTAGGCATAGTGCGAATCTTGGGCCGCATGCACGCAGCGCAACCGCCCGGCGGTCGGATCGGGAAAGTGCGCCGGAAACAGCAGCGTTTGCCGATGCGCGTGCTCTTGCAAAAACGCGAGGCGCGTGGTGCGCGCCTGGTCGGCATCAAAGCAAAAGCGCGTGCTCCAGTGCGGAAAGCGGCATTGCAGCGGGTGGTGGAGTACGTCGCCGGTGATCAAGGCTTGCTGGCCGTCGCTGTCGATGGCCACGCAGACGTGGCCGGGCGTATGACCCGGTGTGTGCACCAGGGCGATGGCCTGGTCGATGCGGTGGTCCGGCGGCACCACGTCGGCCAGACCCGCCTCGAGCACCGGGCGCACGCTGTCCTCGACGTAGTCACCCGTGCGTTGCAACGCGCGGCGCCCGGCGTCCGAACTCCAATACGCGAGTTCCGGCTCGACGAACAAGTAGCGCGCATTGGGAAAGGTGGGTTCCCAGCGCCCGTGCACGCGGCGCGTGTGCCAACCAACGTGATCGACGTGCAAGTGGGTGGAAAGCACGATGTCGACGTCGCGCGGTGCCACGCCCTGCGCCTGCAACCGGTCCAGCCAGTGCCATTGCATGTCGTCGAAATCGGGCCGCACCCTTTGCTTGCAATCGCCCACGCAGCTGTCCACCAGAATGGTCTTGCCGCCGCTGCGCAGCACGAAGCCCTGCATGGTCAGCACCAGCCGGTCGCTGGCTGCGTCATACAGGGCCGGGCCCAGCCAGTCGGCCTGCGCGGCAATGTCCTCGGGCGTGGATGCGGGGTAGAGCTCGGCCGGCCGCAACAGCGGCCCGCTGGCCTCGACCACAAGGATGACCTCGACGGCGCCGATCTGAAAACGCCGGGCCGTGTCGGTCATGTTCGGATGAACGTGAAAAAGAGTCGCAGGCCGTTCAGATCTTGCACTCGCCCACGTAGGCGTCGCGGTGCGCCTTCAGGGGCGTGGCGATGGTCTTGAGCGAGACCCGGCCGGCGCCGTCCTTGACCACCTGGAAGACGTGGAAGTCCTGGATCGGGAAGCCGTTCACGTCGAACTTGAAGGGCCCGCGCAGCGAGGCGTAGTCCGCGGCGCGCAGCGCGGCGCGAAACGCGGCCTTGTCGGTCGTCTTGCCACCGGTCTTTTTGAGCGCACTGTCGATCAGCAGGGCCGAGTCATAGGCCTGCGCCGCGTATTGCGAGGGGATGCGGTTGTACTTTTTTTCGAACGCGGCGACGAAGGCCTTGCTGGTGGCGTTGTCGAAGTCGGGGCCCCAGAAGGTGCCCGTGACGGCGCCCAGGGCGATGTCCTTGAGCGCAGGCAGGGTGGTACCGTCCACCGTGGAGGCCGACACCAGCGGGATCTTGCCCAGCAGCCCCGCCTGACGGTACTGCTTGATGAAGTTCACGCCCATGCCGCCGGGATAGAACACGTAGACCACGTCCGGGGCGGCGGCCTGCAGTTGCGCCAACTCGGCCGAGTAATCGGGCTGGTTCAGCTGGGTGTAGACCTCGCCGGCCACGCTGCCCTTGTACAGGCGCTTGAAACCCTCAATCTGGTCGCGCCCGGACTGGTAGTTGGGTGCCAGCAGGTAGGCCTTCTTGTAACCCTTGTCGTTGGCGTAGGCGCCCATCACCTCGGCCTGCTCGTCGTTTTGCCACGAGGCGAAGAAAAAGCCCTTGTTGCACTGCTTGCCCGCCAGCGGGGCTGGACCGGCGTTGGATCCGACAAAGGTCATGTCGGCGTCGGCCAGCGGCTTGGCGATGGCCATCATGACGTTGGAGAACGTCACGCCCGCCACCAAATCGACTTTGTCCTTCTCGATGAACTTCTGCACGATGGGCACGCCCACGTCGGGCTTGAGCTGGTCGTCTTCCTTGATCAGATCGATTTTTTGCCCGCCCAGTTTGCCGCCGTTCTGCTCCAGCGCCAGCGTGAAACCGTCGTACATGTCCTGGCCCAGGGCAGCGGCACTGCCCGACATGGTGGCCATGAAGCCGATCTTGACGTCAGCCATGGCACAGGTACTTGCCGCGGCCAACAGCGAGAGCGCGAATGCGCGACGCAGGTTCTTGTTCATGAATGGGTCTCCTTGGTTGACATGGATCGATGCACCGTCGCGGCGCCAGTCGCCCGGGCTGGTGCACGAAAAAACGCCTGCGCATTGTCGCGCAGGATCTTGCGCTGCTGCACAGCGTCGAGAAAATCCGCGCCGCGCACCAACTCGCCGACGCGCTGCTCGCCGAGTGGAAACGGATAGTCCGATCCGAGCATCACGTTGTCCGCTCCCATCACGTCCACCAGCAGGCGCAGCGCCCCGTGGTCGAACACCGCGCTGTCCACGTGCAGGCGCCGGGCGTATTCCGATGGCGGGCGCGGGCAGTCCTGACGCACGATGTCACGGTGCCTCCAGGCGTTGTCGGCGCGCCCGAGCAAATACGCGAAACTGCCGCCGCCATGGGCAAAGCAGATGCGCAGCGATTCGGGAATGCGCTCCAGGGCGCCGGAGAGGATCAGCGACATCATCGCCAACTGCGTCTCGGCCGACATCGCCACCAGCCACGGCATCATCCACTTTTTCATGCGGCCGGCGCCCCCCATCATGTCCCAGGGGTGAACCAGCACCGCAATGTCGTGGTCGGCGCAATGGATGAGGAAATCCACCAGATCCGGATGATCCAGATCTCGGTCGCCCACGTGGTTGCCGATCTGCACGCCAACGCATCCGGCGGCCATGGCGCGCGAAGCTTCGGCGCACGCCAGCTTGACATCTTGCAACGGCACCTGTGCCAACGGTTTCAACCGCCTGGGGTGGGTCGCGCAAAAGGCAACTGCCTTGTCATTCATTCGGGCGGCCCAGTCGGCTGCGCGCGCGGCTTCCCACGCATAGCCGAACATGATCGGCGTGGCGCACACGATCTGCACGTCGATTCCCTGTGCATCCAGCTCGGTGACGCGAAAGTCCGGATCCCACAGCGCCCGATAGACGGGGCGAAAGGGTCGATCACCCACCATGATCTGGCCCGTCTCCCCGCCCGAATCGACCGCCAGCCAGGGAGCCCGCGTGGATTCCACCGCCATCGCTTCCTGCCGGCTGATCCGCGGCAGGAAATGCGAATGGATGTCGATCATCGCCTTCGACGTCATCAGTGCTGCGCCGCGTGAATGGCATGCCACGCGGCGTAGTCCTTGCCCGGGTGCACGGTGCCGCAGTGCTTGCAGGTGCGCTCGGCGTCGCTCAATGCATAAAACACTTCGTACGTGCGCGGCAGATCGGCCACCAAATCCTTGAGCTCCATGCTCGCGCCCCACACCAGGTGGGCGCACTGGGGGCAATACCAATTGAGCGAATCGATCGCCCCCTGCGGGCGCTTGAGCTCGACCAGGAAGCACAGGCCGTTGGGATCGGGGCGCTGCGGCGAATGCTGCAGGTGCGGCTGCATCAGCCAGACATCGCCTTCCTTCAGGTCGACGCGATCGAACTTGCCGCGGTCCCAGATATTGAGATAGGCCGTGCCGCGGATCTGGTAGAAAATTTCTTCGGTGGGATTGTCGTGAAAGTCGGTGCGGGTGTTGCCGCCGCCCACCATGTTGACGATGTAGTTGCCATCGGGAAACAGCGCCGCGTTGTTCACCGGCGGCCTGAGCTTGTCTCGATTGGCATCGACCCAGCCCATCAGGTTCTTGGGCACTCCGTATTTCAGCTCCATGGTGGTCTCCTTCACGGTGAATCAGCCCTTGCCGGGCCGAGGCAGATAGGCAGTTGCCTTGATCTCGATCAACAGGTGTGGGTGGGGCAACTGGTGCACCGCCACCGTGGTGCGCGTGGGGCCGTCGTAGTCGAAGAACTCGCCCCACACCGCGTTGTAGCCGCCGAAATCGTTCATGTTCACGAGAAACGCCTGTGCTTCCACGAGGTCCGCCAGGCTCGCACCCTCGCTGGCGAGGATGTCGCGGATGTTCTCGATCACCGCGCGGGTCTGGGCCCGAATATCGAGCTGCGTGACGCCCAGCGCATCGACCTCCACGCCGACGAAGCTGTTGTCGGGTCTGCGCGAGCTGGTGCCCGAGACGAAAAGGAAATCGCCCGCGCGCCGGATGTGCGGAAAGCGTCCGCGCGGCGCGGCCTTGCCGGCAACCACGCCGACCTTACCCTGGGTGCTGCTGCTTGCCGTCATGCTCAGACCTTGATGCAGATGTTGGTCGTCTCGCTGTAGAAATCCAGCGACCAGCGTCCGCCCTCGCGGCCAATGCCCGAGAGCTTGGTACCGCCGAACGGCGTACGCAAGTCGCGCGAGAACCAGGTGTTGACCCAGACGATGCCCACGTGCAGGCGCGGTGCCACGCGATGCGCACGCGACAGATTGGTGGTCCACACCGTGGCCGCCAGGCCGTAGTCGCTGTCGTTGGCGCGTCGGAGCACCTCCTCTTCGCTCTCGAACGGCGCGATGTGGCACACCGGGCCGAAGATTTCTTCGCGCACGCAGCGGGCGGAGTCGGGCAGGCCGGTCCAGATGGTCGGCTGCACGAAGGCGCCCCCGTCGCGCGCATCGCCGAAATGCGGCACGCCCCCGCCGGTAATCACCGTGGCGCCTTCCTCGAGCGCAAGCTTGAAGTAGGACAGCACCTTGTCGCGGTGCTCGCGCGAGATGAGCGAGCCCATGTCCACGCCGGGTTCGTCGGGCCAGCCGATCGTCATCGCGTCGGTGTGCGTCTTGAGCGCGGCGACGAAGCGCTCGAAGATCGGCCGCTCGACGAACACGCGCTCGGGGCACAGGCACACCTGGCCAGTGTTGGTGAACAGGGCCCGCGCCAAGCCCGCCACCGTCGCGTCGAAATCGCAGTCGGCAAAGACGATGGCGGCGTTCTTGCCACCGAGCTCAAACGACACCTCCTTCACGCCACTGGCGACCGCCTTCATGATCGCCGCGCCGGTGCGCGACTCGCCAGTGAAGGTGACGGCGTCGATGCCCGGATGCGTGGTGAGCGCCTCGCCGGCCGAGCCGGGGCCGAAGCCATGCACCACGTTGAACACGCCGGGCGGCACGCCGGCCTCGTGAAAGGCCTCGGCGATCAGCACCGCCGACGAGGGCGTTTCCTCCGAAGGTTTGCAGATGATGGTGTTGCCGCAAATCAGCGCGGGCGCCGCCTTCCAGGTCAGTGAGAGGATGGGCAGGTTCCATGGCGAAATGCTGGCCACCACGCCCAGCGGCTTGCGCTTGGTGTAGTTGATGAGCTCGGTGCCGTCGGGCAGGTAGGTTTCAAAGAACTCGCCATGCGCCGCCCGACCCAGATCGGCAAAGGTGCGGAAGTTGGCGATGCCGCGGTACACGTCGAGCTTGCGCGCCTGCTCCACCGGGCGGCCGGTGTCGGCCACCTCGGCGGCCAGGAATTCGTCGAATCGGCGCGCAATCACGTCGGCCACGCGGTGCAAAGCCGCAGCGCGCTCCTCGACCGTCGAGCGGCCCCAGGGGCCTTCGTCCAGCGCGCGGCGGGCGGCACGCACCGCACGATCGACCAGGGCGGCATCGGCCTCGTGCACCTGCGCCAGCACGCTGCCGTCGATCGGGCTCACGTTGTCAAAGCATCGGCCGGTCTCGACGAATTCGCCATCGACGTAGTTGCGCAGCGATTGCAGCGTGGGCGGCAGCTTGAAGGAACGAGCCACGAACGAAACTCCTCGAAAGGTCTGAACCGGTCCAAGGCAGTCTAGGTCGCGGTCGGACGGTTGACAAATGAGTTCGGGTCACCCATCTATAACCAACGCACATAGATGAGCGCGGGATGCGCCAGTCGCCTCAGGCGCTGGCGCGTCGCGTGCTGTGCTGCAGGGCGTCGCCAGCCTCGTGCAGCGCATCGATCAGGTGCTGCATGGCCGTGTTCGGAACGCGCCCGGCGCGCCGCGTGTAGCCCACCGTGCTGAATGGCCCCACGCCCGGCAGCGGCAGCACCACCACCAGGGCAGCGGCGGCCAGGCGCGTCGCCACCGACTGCGGCATCAGCGCCACCATGGGTCGGCGCGTGAGCAGGCCCAGGTTGGTCAGGATCGACACCGATTCGACAAGCCGCCGCGGCATGCCCAGGCCTTCGCGCTCGAAAAACGCGCGCACCGCGGGATAGGCGACGGCATCGGGCGTGGGCACGATCCACTCGAGCCGGTGCAACTCGGCCACGCGCACCTTGGCGCGCCGCGCCAGCGGGTGCCCGGGCCCGACCACCACGCTCATCCCCTCGTCGTACAACGGTACGTGCATCAGGCGCGTGCCGGGCGCGGCCTCCTGCGTCGCGGTCGACGCATTGGCCGGCAAAAACCCGACCATCAAATCCAGCTCGGCACGCGCCAGCGTCGGGAACAACACCGAGTTGGGCCCCACGCGCACCGTGACGACCACGTCGGGCGCGACTTCGCGCAGCCGCGAGATCGCCTCGGGCAGCAGCGCCGCCGTGGCGCTGAGCATGGCACCCACCACCACACGGCCGGTGGCACCGGTTTGCCAGGCATTCAGGCCATCGGCCATGTCCTGCAGGCCCGTGAGCATCGAGCGCGCATGGCGCGCGAACACGCGGCCAAATTCGGTCAGCGCCACGCCACGCTTGCCGCGCACGAACAGCTGGCCGCCAAGTTGCTCCTCCAGCTCGCGCATCGACTTGCTCACCGCCGGTTGCGTCATGGCCAGCTCGCGCGAGGCGGCGAGGATCGAACCGGACTCGATCACCTGCTCGAAGATCGACAGCTGCGCCAGCCGCAGCCGCCGCGACAGCGAGGATCCCGAATGGGGCGGCGAACGGGTGCCGGCCGTGCCCACGCGCTCGCCCTCCTGCACGCTGGCGCCTAGGCCAGCGACCGCTCCGGCGCGCGACGTTCGGCGTTGGCCAGCCAGCCGGCCAGACGCTCGGCTCCCTGCACCAGGCGCGCCGCGTCGCGCGACGCAAAACACCAGCGCAGCCAGCCCTCGGCTTCGGGCGCAAAGGCGACACCCGGCGCCAGGCCCAGGCCAGCCTCCAGCACCAGCCGCTTGGCCAGTTGCAGCGAATCGCCGAAGCCGTCCACGCGCAGGAAGGCGTACATGCCTCCCGGCGCCGCACTCGTGCGCACGCCCGGCAGCGCCTGCAGGCGAGGCATCAGGGTATCGCGGCAGCGGCGCAGATGCTGCACGATGCGCGGCGTGATCGACTCGGCCCCGTCCAGCGCCGCCAGGGCGGCGCGCTGAACGAACACCGGCGCGCACGAGGTATTGAACTCGATCAGCTTGCCCATGTTGCGCGCCATCACCGGCGGCATCACCAGCCAGCCCAGGCGCCAGCCGGTCATCAGGAAGGCCTTGGAAAAGCTCTGCACCACCACCAGCCGATCGTCGGGCGCGGCCAGATCAAGGAACGAGGGCGCCGCTCCACCGGCGCTGTCGTCCCGGTAGTACAGACGCTCATACACCTCGTCGGCCAAAATCCAGGTGCCGGTGCCGCGGCAGTGCGCCAGGATCGCCTGCTGCTCGGCGCGCGTGAGCGTCCAGCCGGTCGGATTGTTGGGTGAGTTGAGCACCAGCAGGCGCGTCTTGGGCGTGACCGCGGCCAGCAGCTGGGGCAAGTCCAGCTCCCAGGCGCCGTCCTCGCGCGGTTGCAGCGCCACGCAGGTCAGGCGCGCGCCCAGAATCAGCGGTTGCGCTGTGAGGTTGGGCCACACCGGCGTGACCGCGACCACCTCGTCGCCGGCATCGATCAGCGCCTGCATGGCCAGCATCAGGGCATTGACGCCGCCCGAGGTGATGGCGATGCGCTCGGCCGCCATCGATCCGTGCAACCGCGTGCCGTAATCGGCCACGGCCTGGCGCAGTTCGGGCAAGCCCAGGTTGTGGGAATAAAACGTCTCGCCAGCATTCAGCGAGGCGACCGCCGCCGCGCGGATCGGCTCGGGCGTGACCTCGTCGCTCTCGCCGAACCAGAACGGCAGCACGTCGGGGCGCCCCATCCCCGCGTTGGCGACTTCACGAATCTTGGATTCCTCGAGGTTCAGGATGGCTTGACGCATGGAAGAACAGCTTTTCTAATCGGGGCCAGCCGCGAGCATCGCACACTTGGCGCCGCCGCGTTCATCGACCAACGGGAGCTCTCCCCCTCATGGCCCTGATCCTCCGCCGCCATGCCGCCGCCTTCTGCCTGCTGGCCCTGGCCGGCGCGGTGCCCGCACTGGCCGAATCGACCACGACCAAGGCGCGCAAGAAGAAGTCGGCCACGAAAGCCAACAGCGGCGCCGGCTCGCGCGGCGTGCGCCTGAAGCCGTCGCCCGCCACGACCTACGCCAACGGCGACACGCCGGCCGAGCGCCAGCGCCACGAGGAGGCGCGGCTGCGCCGCGAGTGCAAGGGCCGGCCCAACAGCGGCGCGTGCCTGGGATATGCCAACTGATCCTGACGGGGTTTACTACAATAAGCATAGCCTCCATGGCTTGATGGACAAGCCATGGAAGCTATTTTGGCCTCAAATCGAGGCGAACGCCCTCAGGCCAGCGGCACCGGCACGAACACCTGCTGCCCGTCACGCTGGATCAGGAGTGCCACCGACTTGTCGGCTTTCTTCAGCACGTTGCGCACCTGATCCACGCTGGTGGCCGGCTGGCCGTTGATCGACAGCACCACGTCGCCCGGCTGCACGCCGGCCGCCGCAGCCGCTCCGGCCACCTGCTCGACCAGCAGGCCCCCCTTGACGTGCGCCTCGCGCTGCTCTTGCGGCTGCAGCTGTCGCAGCGCCAGCCCCAGCTTGCCGCCTTCGGCGGCCCCGGCCTGCGCCACGTCCTCGGAGGCGGGTTTCATGCCCTGCAAGGTGGCCGTGATGTCATCCGTGTGCCCGTCGCGCCAGACCTGCATCTGCAGCTTGTCGCCCGGCTTGGCCAGCGCGATGCTGGCGGGCAGGTCGCCCGAATCGACGATGGGCTGGCCGTTGGCGCGCAGAACGACGTCACCGGGTTTCAGACCCGCCTTGTCGGCCGCACTGCCCTTTTCGACCTGCGCCACCAGCGCGCCCTCGGGTTTGGGCAGCTTGAACGAGTTGGCGAAGTCCTGGTTCACCTGCTGGATCGTCACGCCCAGGCGCGCATGATCCACCTTGCCGTGCGCCACGATCTGCTGCTCGATGTGCATGGCCAACTCGATCGGGATCGAAAACGACACGCCCTGGAACCCCCCCGAGCGGCTGTAGATCTGCGAGTTGATGCCCACCACCTCGCCGCGCGCGTTGAACAGCGGGCCACCCGAGTTGCCGGGGTTCACGGCCACATCGGTCTGGATGAACGGCACCGAGCTGTCATCGGGCAGCGAGCGGCCCTTGGCGCTGACCACGCCGGCGGTGACGGTGTTTTCAAAGCCGAACGGCGAGCCGATGGCCAGCACCCAGTCGCCCGCGCGCAGGTTCTGGCTGCTGCCGATGGGCACGGTGGGCAGGTTGCGCGCGTCGATCTTCAGCACCGCGATGTCGGTCTTGGTGTCCAGCCCCAGCACCTTGGCCTTGAACTCGCGCCGATCCGTCAGCTTGACCGTGACGGTCTTGGCGCCCTTGACCACGTGCGCGTTGGTCATGATCAGGCCGTCCGGGCTGATGATGAAGCCCGAGCCCAGCCCACGCACCGGCACCGTTTCCGGCCGCCCGTTCGGGCCCTGCTGAAACATGCCGGGCGGAATGCCGAAACGCTTGAGGAAGTCCTGCATGCCAGGATCCATCGGGCCGCCTTCCGCGACCTTCTCGGTCCCGCTCACGCTGATGTTGACCACCGCCGGGCCCTCGCGCGCGGCAATGGCGGCAAAGTCGGGCGTCATCACGACACCGCTGGGCGCCGGCGTGGTGGACGCGGAAACCGCAGCCGGCTGTGCAAAGGCCGGGGTCGAGAATTGATGCACTGCCGTGACACCTGCGCCACCGAGCACCCCTGCAGCCAGCAGCGCCAAGGCCAATCGGGAAGATTTGAATTTGAGCGAGTTCATGATCAGTCCTTTCAAGTCTGGTCCCGGGCCGGGACGATGGGGGGACTGTGAACCGCGAGAGTTAGGCGAAACTTAAGACCGAGAAATTATTGTTTTGATAGCTGTCTGCGCTTGAGGAACGGGCGCTGCATAAGAATTCGGTTTGAAAAATATTCAACGACCGAACGCAGCGCGGTACACCGACGGTTCAAGGATCAGCGCGTGCTCCAGAGGCGGCTTGATCAGGAACGCCTTCGGTTGCCGGCCCCACTCATAGAGGCGAAAAATCCGAAAACGATGCCCCGCTTCTTCGGCAAAGTCACGTTCGACCCTCGACAGATAAAACGGCGTGCGCTGGTGGCCCACGGTCGTCTTGACCTCGAGAAATCGCTCTTGGCCATCGACCTCGAACGAGCGAACGTCGTAGCCGGCGCCATCGCCAAGTTCTTGCGACGTCCATTCGACGCGTCGCGCAAGATCGGCCCGACCGGCAGCCGTCAGGCGAGCCACCTCCGAATCGAACACCCGTTTTTCACCCGCCAATCCGGTCTTGCGGTTGCGCTCGTCGCGCAGGGCAGGGTCGAACTTTCGCGCCATGCGTTCCAACTCGGCGCTCGTGGAGGTCAATTCCTCGCCGACGCGTGGAGGATCTTCGATGGCGAGTGGCGCCAGGGTGACGGCCGCGTTGGCCATCGCCGTTGGCACGATGTCCTCATTCCATTCTTGCGCAATGCGGGTTTCGACCGCGCGCAACAAGGCGCCCTGGAAATTGCGCAAAGGTGCATACCCGCGCACCCAAGGCAAGCTGAGCCGCTCCAGCGCGGCGCTGATGTTCATGTACTTGGCCTCGACCGAGCCTTTCGTTCGACCGGTCTGCCGCATGATCGCCCGATAGTGGCGCGCCTTGACGAAGGCCTCACCACGCAAAAATTTGGCACGCATGTCGAAGTAGTCGGTGACGATCAGTTCGACCTCAGACGAAGTCCACTCCGTTCCTTGCGAGTCAATTTCAGACATGGTTTTCCACTTTCAGTCGATGGGCCAGATGACGCTGACCCGCGCCCCCCCCAACCCCACCGACTCCCCCACCTCCACCCGCGCCCCGTGCCGGCGCGCCACGGCCTGCACGATGGCCAGGCCCAGGCCGCTGCCGTGGCCGGGGGCGCCGGGCGCGCGATAGAAGCGGTCGAGCACGCGCTGGCGCTCGGCCGGCGGGATGCCGGGGCCGCTGTCTTCCACGGCCAGCTCGGCGCCGCCGCTCGCGCCGCGCTGCGCACTGACTTGCACCACGCCGCCGGCGGGGGTGTGCTTGAGGGCGTTGTCGATCAGGTTGCGCAGCAGCACGGCCAGGGCGTCGGGCTGACCCTGGATTTCGAGCGGGGCGGCCGTGTCGCTCAGGCCGCGCAGTTCGATCTGGCGCGCTTGCGCCTCGGCGGCGGCGTCGTGCAGGGCGCGGCGGGCCAGGGCGACCAGATCGACCGGAATCAGCGCACCTGCCTCTCCCCCACCGTCGTGGCGCGCCAGCGCCAGCAGTTGCTCGACCAGGCGCGTGGCGCGGTCGA